>JAFURC010000007.1 GCA_017472015.1 Bacilli bacterium | reverse complement strand
TAATTTAGATTAATAAAACCAATTATTATATTATTTAAATAATGAATTATTAATATTAAAATAACTACTTTTTTATTATGTAAAAAATTAATACCAATACTTTCAATTATAAATAAAGGATTAGAAAAATGAGTAAACATTAATAGTTTACTTGCTTCTTTAGTATTAATTAAATTATCATCTAGTAAATTTTTTAAATACTTACTATTACTAGGAAAACCACTTATAATTGATAATAGAAAAACAAATGATGTTTCTTTTTTTAATTTAAATACTTTTTCCATGAATTTACCAAATAAATTACTTAAATAATCAATTGTATTATAATTAAGAAGTAAATCGACTATAATATAAATAGGTAAAATAGTTGGAACTATATTATAAAACCAAATAGAAGTACTAGAATAAATCGTTTTAACTATAATATTTGAATGATCAAATATTTCGAATAAAAATAATAAAATAATAATACTAATAATAAGATTAAAAGATTTTTTATTCATAAATTTTCCTTTTTTTGTTATAATTAACTAGGTGATAGAATGTTTACTAAAATATATGAAAGTATAAAAGAATTTATTAAAAAAAATTATAAAGGAATAATTCTATATTTAATAACTTTAACTATTATTATTTATCCACTTCCATATTATATTTATGTTGGTGGAGGAGTAATTGATTTAGATAAAAGAATTGATTTAAAAGGTAATGAAACAGGTAGTTATAATTTGGCTTATGTTAAACAGTTAAATGCAACAATTCCGACTTATTTACTGAGTTTTATAATTAATACTTGGGATTTAGAAAAAGTTGGTAGTGTTTCAATTGATGAAACTGAGACTAAAATAGATATTGATAAACGTGCTAAACTTTATTTAGAAGAAGCTAATAATCATGCTATTTTAAATGCTTATAAATTGGCAGGTAAAGAAGTTAATATTAAAAGTAATAATTATAAAGTTATTTATGTTAATAAAGATAGTGATACAAATATTTTAGTTGGGGATACTCTTTTAAGTGTAAATGGGATTTTAGTTAGCAATAATTCTGAATATAAAGAATATTTAAGTAGTTTAGATCTTGATAGTGATTTAAATGTTAAAGTTTTAAGAAATAATAAAGAAGTTGATTGTTATGCTAAACTTAAAAGTATTAATGGTGAAAAAGTAATTGGTCTTTATTTAGTTAATATATATGATTATGAAGTAGATCCTAAGATTAATTTAAAATTTAGAAGTAATGAATCAGGTCCAAGTGGGGGATTTATGTTATCTCTTGCTATATATGATAGGTTAGTGAGTGATGATTTAACTAAAGGAAGAAAGATAGTTGGAACAGGTACTATTGATGCAGTTGGTAATGTTGGAGAAATAGGAGGAGTTAAATATAAATTAATGGGTGCAGTTAAGAACAAAGCAGATATATTCTTTACTCCAGTTTTAAATTATGAAGAAGCAATGGAAACTAAGAAGAAGTATAACTATGATATTGAAATAATAAGTGTTAAAACTTTAAGTGATGCAATTGAATACTTAGAAAATAATTAAAAAAGTATAATAATCTGAAAATGTGATTTTTTATATAAGAAAACATTCTGATTTTGTGAAAAATAACTATTAAAATGGTTCTAATTTTGTGATAATGGGTCATGGTAAAAAAAAGAAAAAATGTGTAAAAAAATGATTAAGCCGAAAATAAGCCGAATTTTATAGAATTAATATTAAAAATATATTAATATAATATATATAAAGAGGAAAAATTATAAATAATAATGAAAATAAATTTAAAATCGATAAATCATTATATGATTAAAATAGATGAATTTAATTCTCTTGTTCCTTGTAATATTATTTATTAGGAATTATCTAAGACTATTTTATAAATAAATTATTAGAAGTTAATAAAAATAGCAATTTTTAATTGTTATTTTTTTAAATTCAGTGTAATATATTAATAGGTGAATGAAATGGGGAATTTAGTAATATTTTATAGTAAAAACAAAGATATTTTAAAAATAGTTTCTAAATATAAAGAAATGTATAATGCAAGTGTTTATGAAATACAAACTAAGAATAATATAAGTTTTTTTGATAAATTATCAAGTACTTATTTAGGTAGTAAAATAAGTATTAAAAGATGTAATTTAAATTTAATAGAATATGATAATGTAATACTTATTTCACCACTTTGGTTTAATAAAATACCAAACCCAGTTATTAGATTTTTAGAGCAATCTACTGGTAAAATAAAAAATATTAATTACATATTATATAATGATAATAAAAAAGATTATCCATGTGAATTTAATAAAATGGATAAAATATTAAATTTAAGACGTGATAAATCTTATTTTGTTAAAGTTAATAAAGATGATTTACATGTAAGAGTTTATCAATAATATAATAGTATAAAGGGGAGTAGTATCATGATTAGAAAAATTGTTTTAATTATTTTAGTATTTTTATTTAATATAATATTTGTAAATGCTATTAATACTAGTAATATTTTAATTGATCATTATAATATAGTTATTAAAACAAATAAACAAACTTTAAGTAATAATAATATAATAGATGAATTAGATGTAATGTTAGAAACTGATTTAACTTATAATAATGAAGATTCAGATATTATAGCAAAGAAAATAAATAATTATTTAAAGAATGAATTAGCTGGATATGGAGAATTAATTAGTAAATATTCTATTGTTAATGAAGTAAATCCATATTTAATAGCAGGAATGATTATAGAAGATACTAGTTGTGATACTAACTGTAGTGTTTTAGTTAAAAGATGTAATAATGTATCCCATGATTTATATGAAAAAGATAATTTAAATGAAGCCTCTTGTTTTGGAGGAAGTTATCAAAAGTTTAATACATTAGATGAATCTATTAAAAGTTTTATTAAATATGTAAAAAATAATTTTTATCAAAATGAATTAACAACCCCAGGTACTATTTATAAAACATATAAAAAAGATGTTAGATGGGCTTTTAGAGTTAATCAAAATATTGATAAAATAAAAAATTCAAGTATTAATTAATTATAATAAAAAGGCTGAATGAGTTGCTCATTTAGCCCTTTAAATAATAAATTAATAACTATTTAGAATTATTAGAAAATTCATTAATAATTGTTTCAACTTCAGAAATAGATAGATTAGTAATTTCAGATATATCCTCAACTTGAAAATTTTTGTTATGCATATTAAGAACTATTTCTTTTTTGCTTTGTTCAATACCTTGTTCAATACCTTTAGCCATTCCATTAGTAAGTCCTCTTTTTTCAGCATCTTCAATGATTGCTAATTCTTTAAGAGCATCCATCTTTTCTTTTTCCCATAAACTTAAAATAAATTTATCTTTACTCATTCTAATCACTTTCCTTATAAATTTATCTCGCTTTTCTTTAGTTAACAGATTTTCAAGTAAGTCATAAAGTTCTACTAAATTTTCACTTAAAATAACTATTAACCAAAGTTCAGCGTTATTTAATTTTTCATTTAGAGTATAATACTTTTCACGGTAATAAGCAAGATATTTTAAGAAGGTTTTTTTATTCTTAATATAAACTTTTTTACTTACAAGACCATAAGTAACTAATACATCATTTCCATGTTCAACTGTTAAATCCTTAGTATTTAAATTTAATTGAATAAATTGTCTATCTTTTATGTCACGAACATCTACACCTTTTTCAACCATCAAAGAAAATAATTTGCTTGCATATAATTCATTTCGAAAATTAGTTATTTCATTAAAAGGACCATTGTTAAGTTCCACATCAATACAAATTTTATCATTTAAAGAAATATAAATATCAATTGTCTTTTTATATTCTTTATAGTTTTCTTTTGGTAATTCTCCATTTAAAATAGATATTTTGGTATCATTAGGGTTTAAACGAAGTCCTGTTTCAAGTATTAAAAATTCTTTTAAAATATCTAAATCATCTGTAAAAACATTTTTAAACATAAAATCATAAGTTAGTGGAATAATTTGCATTGTCTTATCCATTTCTTCTAATTCTTCTCTAGTTAATATTTTTTTATTTTTTATATATTTTCTCCTTCATTTAGAGAGTTAATTATTTTAAATTCACCTCACTTCTTTAATTATCCCTCCAATAGTAATATAAACGTTTTTTTAGCGTTTTTGTCTAAAAAGTGAAAAAAATTTTTTCACTTATTTTTCAAGGGTTTGTGAAGGGCAAAAGGTGAAGATTGTTCACATTTTTAAAAATACTAAAAAAAATCCTAATAAATTTAATAATATTTGAATATAAAAAATGAATGAAAATACTTTAATTATTTTCATTCACCATATAATTAATAATAATTATTATTCATTAATTTCATTAGAACTATTAATAAAATCACTAATAATAGTTTCAACTTCAGAAATGGTTAAATTAGTATATTTATCAATTACTAGGTAAAACATTTTCCTTATACACATTAATAACTATTTCTTTTTGATTTTCTTGAATGCCTGTTGAATACCTTGTTGAATACCTTGTTGAATACCATCTTTAAGAGTTTTTCTCTTAACTTCATTGATAATTGATTGATTTATTAAATCATTTTCTTCTTTCCAGTTATAATAAGCTCCAACAAAATCATCATCTTTATTCATGTCAGATACAACTCCTTAATCAACTTTTTTTGTTACTATTAATTATTTCATTTATTTCATCAACAGAAAGTTTACTTATTTTTGAAATAGTTTCTATAGAAAGACCTTCTTCATGCATACCTAAAACTATTTCTTTTTGATTTTCTTGAATGCCTTGTTGAATGCCTTGTTGAATACCTTGTTGAATACCTTGTTGAATACCATCTTTAAGAGTTTTTCTCTTAACTTCATTGATAATTGATTGATTTATTAAATCATTTTCTTCTTTCCAGTTATAATAACCTCCAACAAAATCATCATCTTTATTCATGTCAGATACAACTCCTTCCATTAGTTCTTTAATTTCAGGTTTCATACTAACTATATCAAGAATTTTTTGAAAATCATTTTCATTATCAACCATCATAGCAGCAGATAATAATAACAAATCCTCTTCGTTAGCATCAAATTTCCCTTGGTACTTATTATGATACCAAAGATTATAACATTCTGCAATATTAATATTTAAAACTTTATATTTTTCGGTTAAAATATCGCCTTCATCATTTCTTAGTAAATACTTATCAAATACTTTTTTTCGCTTATTTATAAAGAAAGTATTAAAATTAACTAAAAAAGTTACATCCATATCATCATAAGTTTCCCCCTCAACAAGTCTTCTTGCTGCATTAAAAGAGTAATAAAGATTTCTATTAATTACACTTTCATAGAATTCATTTTTAACATTAACTTCTAACACTATACGATAGTTATTATCATGTTTTAAAGATACAACAACATCTCTTTCACTTTTCTTTTCTCCAACAGTTTTATTATTAACATTTAAAGGTAATAATGTTATTTTTCCTTCTAAATCACTATAAGCAATTCCTAAAATCTTTGATAATAGCATAGTTAATATTTCGATGTGATCGTTATTGCCATACATTATCTTGAAAGCCTGGTCATATCGCAAACTAACAATTTCTCCTGGTTTTAAATTTCTTTTTTTATTTAACATTTTTTCTTTCATAATGTGCCTCCTATCTGTATAAAAAATAGTTAAAATAAAATTAAATTAATAAAAAATCACTAAGTCATATAAATTACACCTCTTTCTGAAGATTTTACCCTTCAATAATAATATAAACGTTTTTTTATCGTTTTTGTCTAAAAGGTGAAAAAAATTTTTTCCCTTATTTTATAAGGGTTTAGAGAGGTCAAAAGGTGAAATTTGTTCACCTTTTTAAAAATATATATTTTTTTTAATATTAATTAGTAATTATAATTAAGTAATTTATATAAAAAACTTAACATTTTTTTGTTAAGTTTTTTATAACTATTATTTACAAAAAATTAAATTTAATATATACTTATTATTATAGGAGGGAGTGTATGAAAAACTTAAATAAAGAAATAAATATTAATAAAAAAATTATAGTATTAATGATCTTATTTACAATTATAACAATAGGTTTATATACATCATATGCTTTATTTGAAATAAGTGTTATTCAAAACAATGTTGTAGTAATTAAAACAGGTACAGTTGATATTACTACTAGTATAACGGATTTAGATACACCAACATTTACTTTAACTAAAGGGGAAACTAAAACTATAACAGTTAATTTAACAACTAGTGTTACTAATGATATTGGTTATAAAATGTATTATGATGTAACAAGTGGTATTAGTTTATTCAATGTTACTTCAACTACTGATTATACATCAACTAATAATAAAGTAGAAGGTGAGTTAAATACTTCTAAAACAATTACTTTTACATTCCAAAATACTGGTAATGAAGATTTAACAATTACATTAGGTACTCAAGGAGGTTTAAAAGGATATCCAATTCCCCTTGAACAAGGAAACGAATTAAAAGTAAATGAAGAATTAGGAGTACCAGTTAAAAATGCTATAATAACATCAGTTAATAATCCAACTAATACAAGTTGTAAAACTTATGTAGAAGAAGATGGAATAATCTATATATCAGGTACTAAAGATTGTATAAACTTTAACTATGTTTGGTATTCAGGTAAACTTTGGAGAATAACGGCAATATATCCAGATGGAACTATGAAAATGATAACAGATGGTGTTATTACAACAATTAACTGGGGAAGTAAATCAACAGTATCGAGTAGTGATTTAACAAGTGCATATTCTACAAGTTATATGAGAGAATGGTTAAATCAAGAATTTTTACCTACATTATATAATTATGAAAATATAATAGTAGAAGATGCTGGATGGTATTCTATAACTGATAGTGCCTCAACCCCAACTAAACCAACAGGAGAGTATACCTTAATTGATCCGGTAGGACTATTGAATGCTTATGAATATTATATGAGTTATAAAAATACAAGTTATACAAATGGTTATTTAAATATAGGTTACTATTGGTGGTTGATAACACCATATAGTTCCTCGAACGTGCGCAGCGTTAATAAGAGCGGCCTGTACTACGACAACTCGTCTTCGCTCAGCGGTGTTGTCCGCCCCTCTATTAATCTGAAATCTACTATCCAGTTATTTGGTGGTTCGGGAACAAGTGAAGATCCTTATAGGATAAAAGGAGATATAGAAGAAGCAACAGCAAATATAACTCTTTTAAATACAAGATATAGTGGCGAATATATAAAACTTTCTAGTGATGAAACAGCTCCAATTTTCAGAATAGTCGATACAGAACTAGTGGGAGAAAGTTTAACAACTAAGATAGTCTTAAATGATTATGTAAAAGAATCAGATACCATCTTAACAAAAAATTTTTCAAGTTCAAAAAGTTATGAATTATGGACAGAGGTGTCAGCTAGTGATACAACATATTGGAGAGGCTATTTGAATACAACATGGTTAGGAACTCTTGATACAAGTATGTTAGAAAAAGGAACATACTATTTAGGGTATTATACAACTGGTAGTTATAAAACTACTGTATGTAGTACTGTAAGTAGTGATGTAAGTGTAAAAAAATGTATTGAAAATGGAACGATAGTAAGTAATATAAGTAGTGATGATTATGTAGGATTACTTCGAGCAGGGGAGATGTTTGCGGGTCAAACAAGAGATTATACACATAGTAATGCAATAGATATATGGTTAATAACGCCGTATAGTTCCTCGAACGTGCGCGGCGTTAGCAGCAGCGGCAGCCTGTTCAGCAACTACTCGGCTTCGAACGGCTTTGGTGTCCGCCCATCTATAAATCTAAAATCTACAATCCTCATAAAATCAGGAAGTGGTACCAAACAAGATCCGTTTGTTGTAGGATTGGCTAGTGCGGAATAAGGTTCTTTCCTACTTTCTTTGAAGAAAGTAGACCTTGTCAAGATAGATAAGTGTGTAAATATTAAACTGATAAAGTAGTTTTTTCAACCGGTGCCATTATCAGTTTTTTTGTCAAATAAGTGTCAAATATCTGATTGTTCTTGGTTCTTGTAGTATAATACGTACCGATTAGTTATTAATTAGGTGTAAGGTGTTTGGTTCCTCGAACGTGCGCAACGTCAACAACAACGGTAACCTGAACAACAACAATCCGTCGTCGAATACGAACGGGGGTCGGCCTAGAGCTTATAGAGACTCATTGATTAGCTTCATAGAAGTTAATCATAAAAGACTATAAACAGCCTTATTCCTTGTTCTCGGACTAAAATATTAAATGGAGATGCAACAATTGTACTAGTAGTATGAAAGGGGCTAGAAACTCGCATTAAGTTATTAGGAAATACATAAGAGTAGATTGTATTTCTTGAAATAAGTCCGAAGACTTATTTCAAGAAATATTATTACTTATACGATTATTAATACTATATTATAGAAGTAAAGGAAGTGTTTTGTTGTGGATAAAATATTCGCTGGGGTGGGGCAAGTTTATAACATTTAAAAATTATGGTCTTTTTTTTCAAATAACAGGTGAAGATTTAATACTTATGTATTATTTATTAAACATTAATATTAAAAATCAAATAGGTTATATCCCTAAAGATAAAATAAATAAAGTATTAATGTTACTAGATAGACTTAATATTAATTATTTATATTCAGGTATTTATCATGATTTTACTAATAATAGATATGATTATTATTTAGAATATGCTTATAAGAAATATGATTTATATTTAATAATAAATGGAGTTTATCATGACTGATAAACTTATTATTATTAAAGAATATAAATTATTTATTAATAGATATGAAAATATTATAATTAATTTAGATAATTCTTATAAAGATATAAAGAGTCGTATTATTAATACTATGTATAGTATATTAGAAGATATTTATTATTGTAATTTATTAGAAGTTAATAAGAGAAAGAATTATCAAAGGAAAATAATTGCTAAGATTAAGATGTTAGATTATTGTTTTAATAAATTATTAAGAAATAAAGTTATTTTAGATAAACATTATAAGGATATTAGTAATAATTTAATGACTATATTAAAGTTAATACTAGGTTGGATGAAATGAAAGTTGATTATGATTTAGTTTATAATGTTTATCTTGGAATTAGAAGTAATATTAGGAATAAGAAAAGTATTTTTTATTTCGAATTATTACTTGATAGTAATATTAATTATATAGTTAATAAAATTAATAATAATGATTATAAACTTGGTAAATATAATATATTTTATATTAAAGAAAAGAAATATAGATTAATACTTAGTAATTGTGTATTTGATAAAGTTTATAATCATTTAGTAAGTGATTTAATTTTAAGTAAATTAGATAAATATTTAATAGATTCAAATGTTGCTAGTAGGATAGGAAAAGGTACTTATTATGGAAGAAAATTATTGCATAGATATATATGTAAATTAAAAGGAAATAATAAAGTATTTTATATATTAAAGTTTGATATTAAAAAATATTTTTTTAATATTGATCATGATATATTAATTAATAAATTAAGTAAATATTTAAATAAAGAAGAGTTATTAATAATAAAAGATATTATTAATAGTACTAATTTAGATTATATAAATAAAAGTATTAATTTATTAAATAATAAATATAAGCTTAATTTACCTTTATATAAATTAGGAAAAGGTATTAGTATAGGATCTGTATGTAGTCAAATGTTAGCTGTATTTTAATTAAATGATTTAGATCGTTTTATAAAGGAAGAATTAGGGGTTAAATACTATGTTAGATATATGGATGATGGAATTATACTAATTGATGATTTATGTGCTTTAAAAAGGGTTTATGATAGTTTAAAAGAAAGTATTAAGAAATATAAATTAGAGTTTAATAGTAAAACTAAAATATATAATAGTTTAGAAGGATTTTCTTTTTTAGGTATTAATTATTATATAAGAAATAATAAATTAATTAAAAGGAAAGTCGAGAGAAATAAAAAGAAAATCCTTGATAAGATTAATAATATAAATTATAAATTTTATAAAAATTATTTTAAATATATAAAGTAGTATTTTCTTATGTTCTTCTAAAATATTATTAAAAAAATATAAAAATCATGATTTGGTGTAAAAAAAATGAAATAAAAATCACGATTTGGTGCAAAAATAGTTTTAAATAATTATTAATTGATGTATAATGTCTTTAGGAGGATTAAAGTATGAAAAGAAAAATATATGATGAATTAGTTAAATGGAAAGAAAAATCTAATGGAAAGACTGCTTTATTAATAGATGGAGCAAGACGAGTTGGAAAAAGTTATATTGTAGAAGAATTTGCTAGAAAGAATTATAAAAGTTATATTTTACTAGATTTTAATAAAGTTCCTGAAGATATAAAAAAATTATTTGATTTATACTTGGATGATCTAGATAATTTATTTTTATATTTAGAAACTTATTATAATGTAACATTGTATAATCGTGATAGTTTAATTATATTTGATGAAGTACAATTGTATCCAAGAGCAAGGTCAGCAATTAAATATTTAGTTGCTGATGGTAGATATGATTATATTGAAACAGGTTCTTTGGTATCAATTAGAAATAATGTGGATAATATTTTAATTCCTTCAGAAGAACAACATCTTAAAATGTATCCAATGGATTTTGAAGAATTTTTATGGGCTATGAATAATGGTAATATGATGGAATTAATAAAAAAATGTTTTGATACTAAGAAACCACTTGGTGAATCTTTACATAGAAAAGCAATGGATTGTTTTAGACAGTATATGATTGTTGGGGGTATGCCTCAAGCAGTTTTTGAATACGTAGAAACAAAAGACTTTAATAAAGTTGATCAAATCAAAAGAAATATTTTGAATTTATATCGCGACGATATAAAGAAACATGCAGGAAAATATAGTTTAAAAGTTGAAAGTATATTTGATTCTATTCCATCTCAACTTAGTAGACATGAAAAAAAATATAGAATAACTTCTTTGGACAAAGATGCAAAGTCAAGAGATTATGAACATGCGTTTGTTTGGTTAAATGATGCTATGATAATAAATTATTGTTTTAATACTACTGAACCAAGTATTGGCTTATCTTTAAATACTGATAATAGCACTTTGAAATGTTATATGGCTGATACTGGTTTATTAATTTCTCATTCTTTTTCTGAGAAAGGATTAGTATCTGAAGAGGTTTATAAAAAAATATTATTTGATAAATTAGAATATAATGGGGGAATGATAATAGAAAACATTGTTTCTCAAATGTTAGTTGCAAATGGTCATAAATTGTTTTTTTATTCAAATTCTTCACGAGATAATAGTTTAGATAGAATGGAAATAGATTTTTTAATTACTAAATCTAATATTACTAATAGACATAATATTTCACCTATTGAAGTTAAATCAGGTAAAAATTATACTTTAGTATCATTAAATAAATTCAGAAAAAAATATCAAGAACAATTGGGTGTTGCATATATAATTCATACAGGTGATTTAAAGGAAGAAGATGGGGTAATTTATTTGCCGCTTTATATGACAATGTTATTGTAGTACTAGTTTAGATTATATAAATAATAATATTAATTTATTAAATAATAAATATAATCTTAATTTACCTTTATATAAGTTAGGAAAAGGTATTAGTATAGGAACAGTTTGTAGTCAAATGTTAGCTGTATTTTATTTAAATGATCTAGATCACTTTATAAAAGAAGAATTAGGGGTTAAATACTATATTAGATATATGGATGACGGAGTCATCTTAATGAATGATTTGTGTGCTTTAAAAAGGATTTATGATAGTTTAAAAGAAAGTATTAAGAAATATAAATTAGAGTTTAATAGTAAAACTAAAATATATAATAGTTTAGAAGGATAATAATATAAATTATAAATTTTATAAAAATTATTTTAAGTATATTAAATAATAAACTTGTAATAATTTTTAATATATTTTATAATATAGGTCAATTAATTTGAAAGGAGAACAAAATGGAAATTAGTAAAGTTAAAAAAGCCTTAATAGAACAAAAAAATATGAATTTATCTGGTAGTTTGTATCATAAAACTCAAATAGATTTTGCATATAATACTAATCACATAGAAGGATCTACTATTACATCTGATGAAACAGCAAGTATTTATGATACTGGTACTATTTTAACAAGTAGTGATAAAATTATAGTATTAAAGGATGCTACTGAAATAAAAAATCATTTTACATTATTTAAATATATGTTAGATACAATTGAAGAACAATTATCTGAAGATATGATAAAAAAGTTTCATTTCATTTTAAAAGATGGAACATTAACAGATAGTGAAAAGGAATGGTTTAATGTAGGAGAATATAAAAAGAGAAAAAATTTTGTTGGTAATATAACAACAACTTTACCTAGTGAAGTAAAAAAAGATATGAAAGATTTATTGAAATGGTATAATTCACTAACTAAAAAAAGAATAGAAGATATTATTGAATTTCATGTATTGTTTGAGAAAATTCATCCATTTCAAGATGGAAATGGTAGAGTTGGAAGAATGATTATGTTTAGAGAATGTTTATTTAATGATATAATGCCTTTTTATATAGAAGATCGAAATAAAGAATTTTATATAAGGGGAATTAAAGAATATCAAATTAATAATCAAAGAGGTTATTTAATTGATACTTGTTTAAATAGTCAAGATAATTATGAAAAAATGGTTAATTACTTTTTAGGAGAAGATAATTAATTTATAAATTTTATAAAAAGGTATTTTTTTGTTAATTATATTAAATGATTATATTCCGAAAAATTTGCAAATGCGAATTTTTTTGGAATAGAGTTATTAATACTAAACCATATAAAAATATTTAAAAAGTATAATTTTTGATTTTATAAAAATATTCTTTTTAATTATTGTTTTTAGTTTTAAATGAGTAAAATGATAAAAATTTGTTTTAAATTTCTTTTCAAATTTAAAAATTAATGATTCGCATACCTTTTAAGGACATGATAATTTGTCCTTAAAAGGTTTTTTTAATCTATATTTACATATTTAAAAAAATTTACAATTTCAGAAATTGATATTAAATTAAATTCTAAAAAAACAAGTATTACTTTATTAAATAATGAATTACCAAAAGGCAATATTAAAGAATATAAAAAAACAATTGATATCTTTGTTAAGTTAAATAATAAAATATATATTAATTTAGAATTAAATAATTCTATTTTTAATAAATATTTAATTATATATTTTAAAAATAAAGAATTAATTCAATTAAATTTAAATACTAAAAATATTAGTCTTAAATATGGTGCATATACTATTTTACCATTTAGAATTGATAGTAAAAGAATTTATTCTTAAAATAAGAAACTTTTTAAGTATCTCGTTTGTTACAAAGATTTGTGTTATAATTCATTTATAATTTACTTATTAAATTATTATCAAATGAAAAAAGAGATAAGTTTATAAGGAAGGTATTTGATATGGATAATGAAACTTTTGTTATTAGTGAAGAATTTTATGAAAAGTTAGAATATCTCAAAAAAATGGCAAAACTTGAAGATGCTAGACAAGAAGGATTTATGGAAGGATTTATAAAAAGTTTTGAACAAACCAGTGGTAAACATTTAAAATCTTGTTCAAAACAAGATAAAATTAGAATTGCTAACACTCTGTTAGATAACCATATTTTGATTGAAGTAATTAGTAAATATACCGGTTTATCTTTTGAAGAAGTAAATAACTTACATAGAAAAAAAATTCTAAGAAATTTGGATATTAGTGATATTACAAATTTAAGTAAAGAAAAAATTGAAAAAATTATTTCTCTTAACTAAAAAGCGATAATAATGATGTGAAACCTATTTAGGAGACATCATAAAAAAAGCGAGTTATGATAACTTATTTGTTGAGAATAAGGTAACTCGCATATTCATTATATAATATTTTTTAGAAAAAGAAAAGACCATTGACTTTGTCAACAGTCTGAAACTAACTTTTTCAAGTTAGTTTAAATTTTATAGTTAAATCAGGATAATTAGTATCAATACTCATTCCTTCTGTTAAAATATAATCTTTAAAAATATATAAATCATTTTTTTTATCAACATATAAATTCATATTATTTAAAGTAATTTCTTCATATTCAATTAGTTTTAAATATTCATTAAAAGTAATATTATTTATATAATTATTCTTTTTTTCATAATTATAATAATTTGTAAGATAACCTTTAACTTTATTTTTAACATCATTTAAAGTTAAATTATAAATCTTTAATAAATCTTGATTAGTAATTCTTGTATTATTATTTGTATTAATATTATAAGTTTTATATTCAACATAAGCTAAATCATCTATAGTATCATGACTTATATTAATAGCAAGGGATAAAATATTATTATTTAAACTAGTTTCATAGTCAATGTAACCATCTTGATAACAAATTCTAAGTAAGGTTTCTTCAAGTATTTCTTCATTTATTTCATCAAATACTTTATTACTTAATGTAAAATAGGGAATATTATTATATTCTAATATTTTATCTATTTCACATTCTAAATCTATATTTAAATCATTGCTATTTAATTTAGTTATATAAGAGTTAACTAAAACTTTATTAGTATCTCCAAGTAAGTTAACAACAATATTTAAAATAATTAAAATGATAATAAATATTGATATAAATAAAATAGTTTTTTTATTTTCTATTATATATTCTCTCATTTAATACCTCTCAATTTTAATTGGTTGAATATGCCAATCTTCTCGATAACTTGCTGTACTAGTATTTAAAGGAAACTCAAGACCAAAGTCTTTAGCATGATCATGAACCCAAGCCATTCCTGGACAATTAGATCTTGTTCTTGAATTTCCACATTTGGTACTAGAATTTTTATAAAATGTTAAGTCAGAAGCAATTCCAAATCCATGAAGGGATTTACCAGGTCTAGCTGCTCTTCCAGGTTGTTTTTTATAAGTATCATAATAAAAAGTATATTGGGTTTTATAAGAACGACAACCTTGAGTACTAGGTTTTAAATTATATCCTGCATCTTGAGCCGCTTTAATTAATCCTGATAACATATCCCAAAAATAATTATTATAACCATACTTATTATTATAGCCTTCATTTAAAGCATTATTTGGACAATTTTTACCAGAAAAAGTATTTTTATCCCAACTTTTATATTTAGGAATATAAAAAGTTCCATTTTCAATATAAACATTATTTTGTTTATTTAAATCAGTTGTTGTACTCGTATATGATCCAGTAGTACTATTATTCTTTTTATTTTCTTCGATTAAAGCTTGAATTTTGGCTTGACTTTTAGCAACAAGAGCTAAATTTTTTATTCTTTCAGCTTCTTTCTCTTCTTCAAGTTTAGATAATTCTTGTTTTTCTAGTTCCTTTACTAATTGTAAGTTTGCTTCTTGAAAACAAGTGGCAAAGTCAACATTATAACTAGTACTAACTCCAGTTTTACTAATTAAAGCAATTAATAAACTAACAAATGTAGGTATACAAAATACAATTATAGCTGATATTACTCGATTGCTAGATTTTTTAATAATATTTTCTTTAGTATCATAACTATTTATCATATTTTTATATAAATCAAGAGAAATCATAATAATTAAGCCAATTGGTACTAAAAAACGAATTAAATTTAATGATAATTTTATATAATATAATAATCTAACAATTCCTGAATTATTACAAAATAAAATTTGAAACATAATATCACCAAAGAAATTGTATCAAATTGATTTTTTCTAGTCAATTTAAAAAAGTAAAAAAACTTGATTAATAATTTAATTTTTATTAAAATATTATTGTTGAAGGAATATATGATATAAAATTGCAAATAGTTAGCTAAAAAGCGAAGTATAAATCTGGTAGTCAAATTGCTAAAGCAGTAAAAGTTTAGTCAATTAGAAAGAAAAGATATTCTAGTTTAGAATATTATAGGAAGATGATAAATATTTATAAAAAGATATTTCATGAATTAGATATTAAAAAATTAGAAAGTTATATTGAAAAATTTTCTGTTTGTGATTATATATGTAAAGTAATTAATAAAGAATTCCTTTCAAAAAGTATAATTTTATGTTATAATACTAATTTATTCAAGGAGGGGATTAGATGAAACTTAAAACAGTTGCCTTAGTAGGGCGACCTAATGTTGGAAAATCAACACTTTTTAATAAACTAGCTAAAAGTAAAATATCAATTATAGAAGATACTCCAGGAGTGACTCGGGATAGAATTTATACAGAAATTAATTACCTAGATTATAAATTTAATTTAATAGATACTGGTGGGATTGATATAGGGAATGGTAATTTTAATAATTTAATAGAAATTCAAGTAAATATAGCAATTGATGAAGCTGATGTTATTGTTTTTGTCGTTGACTCAAAAGAAAGTATCACGGAAAATGATAAATACCTAGCTAATTTATTACATAAAAGTAATAAACGAGTAATTATGGCTTTTAATAAAACTGATAATAAAGAAAGTTTAATTCATAAATATGATTATTATGAACTAGGTTTTAGTGAATTTATTGAAATAAGTGCTGAACATTCAAAAGGAATTACAGATTTACTTGATTTAATCGTTTTAGATTTTCCGAAATATTCTCGTGAGGAAGAAGATAAACGAATTAAATTTTCTTTAATAGGAAGACCAAATGTTGGAAAAAGTAGTTTAGTCAATGCTATTTTAGGTAGTGATAAGTTAATTGTTTCTGATGTTGCAGGAACAACCAGAGATGCTGTTGATACAGTATTTAAATATGATGGATCTGATTATGTAGTAATTGATACAGCTGGGATTAGGAAACGTGGGAAAATTTATGAAAACATTGAAAAATATAGTCTACTTAGAAGTTTAAAAGCCATTGATAGATCAGATGTATGTTTACTTGTAATAGATTATTTAGATGGTATTCGTGAACATGATAAACATATTGCAAGTATCGCGATAGAAAAAGGTAAAGCCTTAGTTATTATTGTTAATAAATATGAAGAAGCAGATAACTCTAAGAAAAATGAATTTATTAAACTTATTCGATCAGAATTTCAATTTTTACCATTTGTAAACATTGTCTTTGTTTCGGCTTTAAAAAAGAAAAATATTCATTTAATTATGCCAGAAGTTTTACTTGCATATGAAAATACCACAAGACACATTCAAACTAGTGTTTTAAATGATGTTATAAATGAAGCCTATAACTTAAACTTACCACCTTCATATAAAGGTAAAAGATTAAAAATTTATTATGTTCAAGAAGAAGAGACAAAACCACCTAAATTCGTATTTTATGTTAATAATAAAAATTTAGTTCATTTTTCATATTATAGATATTTAGAAAATAAACTAAGGGAAAATATTGAGTTAACTGGAACACCTATAGTTTTAAAATTTAAAAATAGGAGCGATAAATGATAATTAAAAATGATTTTTCAAGTCGAGAAAGAAATTATTTAGAAAAAGAAAAAGAAGGTTTAAATAAAGCAGTTGAAAAACTAGATGAAAGATTTAAAAAAGAAGAAATATCACGTGAAAAATTTTTAAAGCAAAATGAGGAGTTTGCTAAAAGACAAATAGAACTTAATAAAAAAATAAATAAACTAAATAGAAATTAATTTCTTTCATATAATATATGGGAGGAATTATGAACGAAAATTTATTTAAAAAAGTTGAAAAGAAAACGAATATTAATAAAGACACAATTTTAAATCTTGCTAATAAATTAAAAAGTAGTAACTTTAAAGATGAAAATGTCTTAAATGAAGTAATTGATGAATTATCTTTTATGACTGGACGTGAAGTTAGTCAGGAGAAAAAAGATAAAATAATTAAAGCAATTAAAACAGATAAAGTGCCAACTGATATTGAGAATAAATGGTAGGTGAATAAATGAAAAAATGTGTGGTTATTATAAATCCTAAAAGTGGGAGAGGAATAGATAAAAAAATTGTTAGTAAATTTGAAAATATATTAGATAATTATAATTATGAATCAGATCTTATTTTTACTGAATATAAAGGTCATGCAACTTCTATTATTAAAGAATTAGATAATGATATTGATTTAGTAATTTCGGTTGGTGGTGATGGGACTTTTTCTGAGGTTATGAATGGTAATTTAAAAAGAAAACAAGAGTTAGTTTTAGCACATTTACCAGTTGGAACCACTAATGATATAGGTCATATGTATGGACTAGGATACAATTTATTTACTAATTTAAAGTTAATTCTTGAAGGAGTTATTAAAGAAATTGATGTTGGGATTATTAATGATCATGCGTTTACTTATGTTGCATCTTTTGGTAAATTTATGGATATTCCATATCAAACACCTCAAGAATTAAAAAAGCGACTTGGTTATTTTGCTTATATATTTGAAGTTATTAAAAGAATATTTAATCATATCCCAAAACATGAAATAATTTTTACAGTTGATGGAATTAGACATAGTGGTAAGTATACTTTTATAATTATTTCAAATGCAACAAGAATAGCTGGAATAAATAACTTTTATAATGATATTAAATTAGATGATTCAAAGTTTGAAGTAATGCTTTGTAGTTTACATAAAAAAAGAGATATTTTAAAGGCTTTTTATGCTTTAAAAACTAATGCAGTTTCCTATGTATCAGGAGTTGAAGTTTATAAAGCAAGTAATTTAGAAATTACTTTTAAAGATAAAGATAAACCTTGGTGTGTTGATGGAGAAAAGTTTGAAGATTATAAAAATAAATATAAATTTAGTTTAAGAAAAAATGTTAAGATGCAAGTGCCAATTAAAAATATTGAAAGACTTTTTGTTAATAAGTAAAAGTCTTTTTTTATTACTATAACTTCCAAAAAAGATTTGATACTTGAAATTAGGGAAAAAGATAAGTTATCAAATTATTCTATTTATTATGGCACAAAAGAAAGTAATATTTCATTAATTAGCATTAAATCGGATATTTAATTAAAATAGGAAATGAAATTAAAGTAACTGGTTATGTAAATAATGCTCAAAAACTAAATATAACATATTATTAAATAGTTAAAATTTAGTAGTTTTATATACATAAAAATTATTTGAAATATTATAAGTTTTATGTTAAAATAAGTTTAGAAGTGAGGGGATTATAATGTATACTGATTATAATGATGAAAATAATAATGATTATTCAATAGAAAATCAAACTCCGAATAAAGAAAAAATAAAAAAAATAGTTTTTATAGTATTAGTTTTTGTGGTTTTAGTAGTTTTAATTGTAGTAATTGCAAAAGGGTGTTCTAATACTAAGAAAAATTCAACTTCTTATAATAATGATAATGTGCAACCAAGTATTACTATTAATCGTCCGAGTTTATCGCTTGAAGTTGATGAAGGCTTTCAATTACGTGCTGATGTTTTTAATGCTAAGAGTGATAATCCAGTTGTTTCATGGGTTCCAACAAATAGCAGTATTGTTGTGGTTGATGATTTAGGGTATGTTACAGCAGTTAAGGAAGGTATAACCGATGTAATTGCGTTATATCGTGAAAATGATAAAATTTATACTAGTAAATGTAGTATTGTAGTAGCGTCTAAAGAAATTGAGGTTCAAAGTATTAGTATTATTCAAGATGATATAACTTTAAAAAAAGGTAAAAGTATTTTATTACAAGTAGATATAAAACCAGAAGATGCTAAAATAGAAGAAGGTAATTTATTATTTTTTAGTGATGATCCAAGTGTTGCAACGGTTAGTGGTGAAGGATATGTAAATGCGATAAATAAGGGAATTACTACAATTAGGGTTAAAACCCAAGATGGTAAATTTAGTGATAGCATTTCTGTTACTGTTACTGATACTGGAACAACAGTAATAAATCCAACATCTTTAAATATAAAGGGGATCACTAATGGATTAACAGTTGGTTCAACAACTAAAATTATATATGAAATTACTCCGAGTAATGTAACTAATACAAAATTGACTTGGACAAGTAGTGATCCAAGTATTGCAACAGTAAATCAAGAAGGGGTTGTTACAGGAATTAAAGCAGGAAAATGTAAAATTATGGCATCAACTAGCAATAATATTTCTGCAACAATTGAAATTACGGTTGAATCAGATAAAGTTCCTGTAACCGGAATTATAATTGATGGAGAAAGTTCGATTACTTTAAAAACTGGTGGAACAAGAATGCTTTTCTATACAATTACTCCAAGTAATGCAACTAACCAAGATGTTATTTATACAACAAGTAATTCTAATATTGTGCAAGTGAATTCTCAAGGAATGATGTCAGCACTTAGTAGTGGAAATGCTGTTGTTACAATTACGACTGAAGATGGTAAAAAACAAGCATTTATAAATATTACAGTAAAAGGTGAAGATGCTAGTGAAGAATCTGGTTCAACTGGCTCAAATTCAGGTGATTCAAATAATTCAGGTTCAAATAATTCAGGTTCAAATAGTTCTAGTTCGGGATCTAGCTCTAGTTCAAGCAGTTCATCATCAGATAATGCTTGTAATTCATATGATATGATTACGATTAAACATAGTGAATCTGGAAATGGTCCAACTATTTCAACGCATTCATACAATATAGCTAAACCATTTCAAAGTGGGGCCAAACCTAAGGTTACCATTACTCAATATGCTGATTGTTTAAAAACTGCATTGTATTATATAGATTATGGAAAAACATTAAGCAATATGTCTACAGCAAGTGTTGCAACAGGTAATTTAAGTAAAGTAGGTAATTCATTTTATTTGAACAAAGGTGATGGTTATTATAGGATTAGAATAAAGGCAACTACTGAATCTGGACAAACTTTAAATAAAACTTATTATGCTGTAATAGGTTCTAATGCTAGTTCGATAGATACTATTAAACCATCAGTTGTTGTTTATGGAGAAGTAGTTGAAGAAAATACTTCTGCAAATATTCAAATTAAAAAATTAAAAATTTCTACTACTGTTACCGAAAATGGAAGTGGAATAAAAAATATAAAATACTGTACTTCAACATCTAGTACAGCAACAACTTGTTCGTTTAATCAAACTTTATTTTCATATACTGATAACTATCCAACTGGAACTTTATTGCAACTTACAAAAAAAGTGACTTATCTATCATCTTATAAGAGAGTTTGTGTTAAAGTGACAGATGAAGCTGGAAATGAATCGGATATTAAATGTGCTAATATAAAGTAGTTAGAAATAACTGCTTTTATTTTGTGTATTTTTTGTGAATATACTTGCATATATTTAATAAGTATCATATAATCTTCTTGTTAAAAGAGATTATTAAGAAAGAAAGGATCGTATGTTAAGATTAAAAAATATAAAGAAAAATTATAGTTTAGGTAACAAAGATCAAGTTGAAGCTTTAAAAGGCATTAATATTGATTTTAGAAAGTCCGAGTTTGTTTCCATATTAGGACCATCTGGATGTGGTAAAACAACCCTTTTAAACATCATTGGAGGACTTGATAATTATACAGATGGGGATTTAATTATTAATAATAAATCAACTAAAAAGTTTAAAGATAAAGATTTTGATAGTTACAGAAATCATCAAATAGGGTTTATATTTCAAAGTTATAATTTAATAACTCATCAAAGTGTTCTTTCAAATGTTGAACTTGCTTTAACATTATCGGGGGTATCAAAAAAAGAAAGAAGAAAAAGAGCAATTGAAGCCTTAGAAAAAGTTGGTTTAAAAGATCAAATTTACAAGAAACCTAATCAATTATCTGGTGGACAAATGCAAAGAGTAGCAATCGCCAGAGCCTTAGTTAATAATCCAGAGATAATTCTAGCAGATGAACCAACTGGAGCATTAGATTCTAAAACAAGTGTCCAAATAATGGATTTATTAAAAGAAATATCAAAAGATAAATTAATTATTATGGTAACTCATAATGAAGAACTTGCTAATACTTATTCAAGCCGAATTATTAAACTTTTAGATGGAAATATTATAGGGGACTCTAATCCTTATAATATTGATGATGATATTCAAAGTGATTATAAACCAAAAAAAATATCAATGAATTTTCTAACGGCATTATCACTTAGTTTTAATAACTTATTAACGAAAAAAGGTAGAACTATTTTAACTAGTTTTGCAGGAAGTATTGGTATAATTGGAATTGCTTTAATATTATCACTTTCAAGTGGAGTTAATAATTATATCGAAAAAGTAGAAGAAGATGCTTTATCAAGTTATCCTTTAATTGTTGAAAAAACTAGTTTTGATGCTAATGAACTTGTAACTTCTTTAATGGGTTTAAATGAAAAAGAAGAATACAATGATAATAAAGTTCATTCAAATGATATTTTAGTTGATATGTTAGGTACCATGACTAAAGGTATTCAAACAAATAATTTAAAAGATTTTAAAACCTTTATTGATAAAAATCAAGAATTAAAGGATTTAACTTTAGATATTAAATATTCTTATCATGTTAATTTAAATGTTTATAAAGAAGAAAATGATAAAGTAATTAAAGTTAATCCAAGTGATTTATTTAGTAGTATGGCATCAAATGATACTAATCAAATGGTTAGTATGTCAGGTTATAATACATTTAGTGAGATGATTGATAATCAAGAACTTTTAGAAAGTCAATATGAATTACTTGCTGGTTCTTGGCCTGAGAATGATACAGAACTTGTATTAATAGTTGATGAAAATAATGAAATAAGTGACTATGTATTATATACTTTAGGTATAAAAGATCAAGAGGAAATCGAAGAAATCATGGGAAAAATCATGAAAGGTGAGGAAGTAGTTAGTACCCCAAGTTCTTATACTTATGATGAATTATTAAATCTTGAATATAAATTAGTTTTGCCAACTGAATTTTATAAAAAAGAAAATAATTATTATAAACAAATAGAAACTGAAAATGAATTAAAACAAATTGTTCATGAAGGAATAGATTTAAAAATAGTTGGTATCATAAAAGCAAGTGAAGAAGCAACTACAACTTCAATAAATGGAAGTATTGGTTACCAAGCAGGTTTAATTAAAAGAGTAATTGATTTAATTAATCAAAGTGATATTGTTAAAGAACAAAAAAATAATCCAAATATTAACATCTTTACAGGATTAGAATTTGATTCTTTAAGTTCATATGATATGAATTTACAAATATTAAATGTCTATGACTTAGATAATCCAAGTAGTATATCTTTCTATGCAAAAGATTTTGATAGTAAAGAAAGAATAACCAGAATAATTGATGAATATAATGAGCAAGAAAAAAATAATAACAAAGATGAAAATGTAATTAGGTATACTGATTTAGTAGGAACAATGATTGGAAGTGTATCATCAATTGTTAATACAATTAGTTATGTTTTAATAGCTTTTGTTACAATTTCTTTGGTTGTATCAAGTATTATGATAGGAATAATAACTTATATTTCGGTTATTGAAAGAACTAAAGAAATTGGTATTTTAAGAGCAATAGGAGCAAGTAAAAAAGATATTTCAAGAGTATTCAATGCTGAAACTATAATAGTTGGTTTAGTATCAGGTTTAATGGGTATTTTAATAACAATTCTTTTAAATATTCCAATTAATATCATAATAAAAAATATAACTGGAATAAGTAATATTTCAAGTCTACCAATAATAGGAGCAATTATTCTTGTTATCATTAGTATGATTTTAACCCTTATAGCAGGTTTAATACCTTCTCGTGTAGCAAGTAAGAAAGATCCAGTTGAGGCTTTAAGAGTTGAGTAAAATAAAATAAAAATAATAACTGTTTGAATTAAGTTCAAGCAGTTATTTTAATGAATAAATTAAATAGATATTTTAAAATTAAAAATACAAATATTGGAGAAACTAAAATACTTTATATAATTATTTAGAATATATGTCTAAATCAATAATAGTTATGATTTTAGAGATAAAAGAATATTTTTATGAATATTTGAAAGAAACATCAACTAAGTTCTTATCTTATGAATATTGTTTATAATTAATTATATGATATTAAGTTGAAACTTTAGAAAATGAAAAAAATGATTTTATGGCATTAAAAGATGAAAATAAAGTATTATTTATTATGAAATGTTGAACAAAATTGATAGAGAATTTTGCGTTTATAAAGTGTTTGATGATAATTACTCAAAATATGTAATATCAACGGATACATTTAATAGGTTTTAAGATGGAATAAATTATAAAATATTTATAAAACATATCAAAAAAATAATTGTTGCAAATGTGCTTACAAAAGTTATAGCAGTTAAAGAGATAAAGTGTAAAATCTACTTTAATGTTGATGTTTAAAGATTATTTACTTAATAATGGAGTTAAAGAAGAAAATATAATTCATATAAATTTTGAATTGGCAAGAATAAAGTATATTTAGAATTATTAAGACGTGGATATCGAGTAAATATTGGAAAACAATTAATAATGATTATAACGGTATCAAAGTTATTAATATAATAGATTGGTTACTAGAAAAATAAATATAAAAATACTAATGACTGATAAAGTGTAAACTTTAATCAGTCTTTTAAAATATTTTTAATATTTTAGTAAATTTAAATTTAATATTTTATCTTGTATTTTTTACTCTTTTAATATATAATTTTATTATAGTAAAGGAGAGTAATATGAACGAACCAAATTTAATAAGAAAAGATACTTTAACAGATAAAGTAATAAATAAACAAAAAAGAATATTAATAATAGCAGTTTTATGTGTATTAACTTTATTTATAGGATCTAGTTATGCACTTTTAACTAACTTTGATAAAACCGATAATGTTATAAACTTTACAACAGGTAATTTAAACATAACAGTTACTAATTCAGGAGATTCTCTTACTTTAACGGAATTAAATGGTAAATTACCTGAAACAGATCAAACAGGACTTCAAAATGCTACTCCAATAGTTTTAACTTTAACAAACACTGGTACTATGAATATCATGAGGTACGATGTTAAATTAACTAGTGATGCAACAAAGACATCTACTTTAGATGAAAAATATATTAAATATGCTATTAGTTTAGACAATGGTACAACATATTCAAGTCCATCTATTTTAACAGAAAATGATAACATTATTTATACAGGTTACAATTTAGATGTAGATGCTTCTAAAATAGTTTATTTAAAACTTTGGATAGATGAAAATGCCGGTAATTATGCTTTAAATAAAGAATACTATGGTTCTATTACAGTTGACTTATATCAAAAATCAGATATACCTGGAAGTGTAACAATGATGAATGCCATTACTGCTAATACAGATGCTTCTTGTAATCCAAGTGTAACTGATACCGATGGAACAATTTATTTTTCAGGAGACAACACTTGTGTTGATTTCAATTATGTTTGGTATTCAGGTAAACTTTGGAGAATAACAGCCATATATCCTGATGGAACTATGAAAATGATAACAGATAGTAATATAACAACAATAGCATATGGTGCTAATAATAAGTTTTATACAGATGAAAATACTACTTCATATATGTATCAATGGTTAAATCAAGAATTTTTACCTACTTTATATAAT
>JAFURC010000006.1 GCA_017472015.1 Bacilli bacterium | reverse complement strand
TATTAACTGGATCAGGGGTTGGTATATTAGTTTTATTTAAAGTTAATAAAGATACTAAAGAAAACTTAATAATTCTTTTAAGTTTATATGGAATAGGTTCAATAATTGGAATTTTAATAGATTTTTTGAAAATAGTTTTATAGACTATTTTTTTTGTAATTAAATTTATTTTTTTTTAATACAATTTATGGGAGGAATTATGAATAATAATACATATGATAAATTACAAGGAGTAGTAAGTAAACTAATGAATACTTTATTCAAGCCAGTAATAGAATATGAAAGTGAAATACCAAGTGATAAGGTTATATTTGCAGGAAATCATACAAGTAACTGGGACTCTTTATTATTAGCATCAACACTTAATAAACCGGTTCATTTTTTAGCTAAAAAAGAGCTATTTAAAGGTTTATTAAAACCTATTCTAAATTCTTTAGAATGTATTCCAGTGAATCGTGATGGTCATGGAATGGAAAGTATTAAAACTTCAGTTGATTATTTAAATAACAATGAATCTATTTTAATATTCCCAGAAGGAAAAATTAATCAAACAGAAAACTTAGTTTTACCATTTAAACTAGGTACTGTTATAATTGCTAAGAGAAGTAAATCAAATATTGTTCCTTTTTCAATAACAGGTGATTATAAATTAGTTAAAAATAATTTAAAACTAACATTTGGTACTCCTATTAAACCAGATGATTATACATCAAAAGAATTATTTGATAAGTTAGAAAGTGATGTTAAAACTTTAATATTAAAAAATAAATAAAAAAAACGAACGATATATATTTTTTTTAAAAAAATTAAGATAAATTATTTATTTCTATGACACTTAGTAGTTTAGTAGAAAATAAATTGGAAATGGACCTAATACGAAATATATAAGAAATATTTAAAAAATATTATAATTAATAAGATCGAAAGGTCTTTTTTTCTTTTTATTTTCTTGTTATAATAAAACTAGATATGGAGGTTTATAGATGGAAAATAAACTACAAGAAGTTATTAAAAATATTAAAAAATATTTAGATATAGATGAAAATATAATAATAGATACTTATAATTATATAAAAAATTATTTAAGTGAAGATTTAGTTATGGAAGTGTTGGAAACTTCTGATGTCTTAACTTCAGTTTATTCAGATCTTGAAACTATTTTAGCTAGTTTTTTATATAAATTATTAACCCTTGATAAAGTAAATGAAAAAGAAATCCTTGAAAAATACGGAGAAGAAATTAAAAGAATTGTAAGAGGGGCTTATAAACTTGATAAAATTATTTATTCCACTGAAAATGAATATTTAATTGAATATTATAAAAAAATAATTGTTGGAATGACTGAAGATGTTCGTGTTATTATGATAAATCTTGCAAGTCGAGTAGTTTTAATGCGAAATATTAAGAAGTTTAAAAGAGAAGAAAGTAAAAGAATTGCTAAAGAGTCTCTTGAAATAGTTGCTCCGATTGCTCATCATTTAGGAATTTATAAACTAAAAAGTGAATTAGAAGATTTGTCTTTAAAAGTATTAAAGCCAGATGTTTACTATGATATTGTTCGTGAGTTAAATAGTACTAAAGGTGATAGGGACAATTTAATTTTAAAAATGACTAATGAAGTTAAAAGCATTTTAGATACCCATAATATTAATTATGAAATAAAAGGTCGTAGTAAAAGTATTTATAGTATTTATAATAAACTAGATAAAGGTCGTAAGTTTAATGATATTTATGATTTATTTGCTCTTCGAATAATGGTTGAAGATGAATCTTTATGTTATTTAGTTTTAGGACTTATTCATTCAAAGTTTAGACCAATTCCTAAACGTTTTAAAGATTTTATTGCTATGCCTAAAAGTAATGGTTATCGTTCACTTCATACAACGGTATTTGGAGTTGATAATACTTTATTTGAAATTCAAATTAGAACTCATTTAATGAATGAAGTTGCTGAAAATGGTCTTGCAGCTCATTGGTCATATAAAGAGAAAAGAAGTGCAGACAATTTATCAACAACTGATCAAAAGTTAGGCTTTTTTAAAACAGTCATTGATAATTATCAAAATAAAGTTGATACCAGTAATATCTATGAAGAAATTAAAGATGAAAAAACTCATGGAAATATCTATGTCTTTACTCCAAAAGGTGATGTAATAGAACTTCCATATGGATCAACTCCAATTGACTTCGCTTATAAAGTACATACAAAAGTTGGAGAAGAAATGGTTGGAGCCCTTGTTAATAATAAAATAGTTCCTCTAAACTATGTTTTAGAAGACAATGATGTTGTTAAAATTAATACAAGTAAATCATCTACTCCTAAATTATCTTGGTTAAAAATTGCTAAACTTAATCAAACAAAAAATAAAATCAAATCTTACTTTGGTCGTGAAAGAAAAGATGAAATTATTAAATTTGGTTTAGAGTCAATAGAGAAGTATTTGAGAAAAAAACATATATCAAAAACAGAGTTTTTCAAAGAAGAAAATGTTAAAAAGATTTTAAAAGAATTAAAATATAAAGATATTCAGGAATTATATTTAAATCTTGGTAATAATAAAATATCTTCTAAATCGGTTGTTGAAATTATTTATCCAGTTAAACAAGAAGTGTCTTTAAAAAAAGAAGAAATAATTAAAAATAATAATGCAGATATATGTGTATCAGGAATTGATAATATTAAAGTAAATATTGCTTCTTGTTGCAATCCTCTTCCAGGGGATGTGATAGTTGGTTTTATTACAAAGACTAATGGTATTACAATTCATTCAAGTGATTGTTCAAATATATATTTACAAGATAGATTAGTTGAAGTTAATTGGAATAAGGAAATTAAAAATAAGTATCTAACTAAGATAAAAGTTTATACTAATAATAATTCAAGTTACCTTGCCGATATTATTTCCAAATTATCAAGTAGTGGTATTGTTATTAGTAATGTTTTAACTAATATAGTTGATTTAAAGTATATTTATGAAATCGCTTTTAAAGTAAGAAATACCGAAGATCTTGATAATGTTATTAAGAATTTATTAAAGTTAGATTATGTTAGTGATGTAGAAAGAGTGATGAAATGAAAATAGTTGTTCAAAGAGTTAAAGAATCAAGTGTTAAAGTAGATGGTAAAATTGTTGGCAGGAGTGGTTATGGTTATTTACTTTTAGTATCTTTTACAGCAGGTGATAATGAAAAAATAATTGATTACATGGTTAATAAAGTTTGTAATTTACGAATTATGGATGATAGTGATGGTGTTATGAATAAAAGTATTTTAGATGTTGGAGGAAGTATTTTATCAATTTCTCAGTTTACTTTATATGCCGATACTAAAAAAGGAAATCGTCCAAGTTATGTTAAGGCTTTAAGAGGTGACGAAGCAATTAAGTTATATGATATTTTTAATAAAAAATTAAGTTCGTTTATTCATGTTGAAACAGGAGTATTTGGTTCCGACATGGAAGTTAGTTTAATAAATGATGGACCAGTTACAATTATTTTAGAAAAGGAGAGTGACTAATGAAAATACTTTGTATTGGGCATGCTGCTTATGATATAACATTACCAGTTGAATCATATCCTCGTGAAAATAAAAAAATAAGACTTCAAGAAAGTCATGTTGAATGCGGAGGAGGACCTGCAGCAACTGCTGCGTATTTACTGGCTCTTTGGGGTGTTGATACTAGTTTTTCCGGAGTAGTTGGAAATGACTATTATGGTGATAAAATTAAAGAAGAATTTAAACGAGTTAATGTTGATATGAGTTATTTAGAAACTAGTTTAGATAAAAGAACAACATCAAGTTATATAATTGCTAATAAAAGTAATGGTACAAGAACAATTATTACTAGTAAAGATAAAATAAAATTTAATTGTATTAAAGAAATTAAGGGAGATTATGACTATATTTTAGTTGATGGAGATGAAGATATTTTATCTTATCAAACAATTATAAATAATAAAGGAAAATCTATTAGTATGATTGATGCTGGTAAAAGTGATGCGAAAACTATTAAACTTGCGCATGTTGTTGATTACTTAGTTTGTTCAAATGACTTTGCCAGAGATTATACAGGACTTAATCTTGATTATAATGATTTAGAAAGTATTAAAAAAGTCTATGATAAACTCGAAAATGATTTTAAACATACCATTATTATTACTCTTGAAAAACATGGATCATTTACGAAAATAAATAGAGAATACAAATTAATTCCAAGTATAAATGTAAAAGCTGTTGATTCAACAGGGGCTGGAGATATTTATCATGGTTCACTTTTATATTTTATAGCCCATGGTTATGAATTAATTAAAGCTATGCGACTTGCTAATATTACATCAGGTTTATCCGTTTTAAAAGTAGGAGGAAGATATTCTATACCACCTCTTTCAGAGGTATTAAACTATGATAAATAGTAGTAT
Source organism: Bacilli bacterium (assembly GCA_017472015.1). Classification (GTDB taxonomy): domain Bacteria; phylum Bacillota_I; class Bacilli_A; order RF39; family UBA660; genus RUG591. The sequence goes on along the minus strand of JAFURC010000006.1, from coordinate 12,489 downwards.
TCCAACCCTTGACTTGCATGGTGAATATAAAGATAGTGCCATTATCTTGACACAAGAATTTATAAATGATAACATAATCCTCAAAAATGAATATGTTTTAATTATTCATGGAATAGGAAGTGACATTTTAAGAAAAAGTGTTCATGAATATTTAAGAAAAGAAAAAAAGGTTTTAGAATTTAAGCGTGATTTCTTTAATCCTGGATGTACTATTGTAAAATTAAAGATAAGAGATTAAAAATTACAGATGCGTTTGCAAAAACTTCTTAATTGAATAATAATCAGTAATGAATCAGGAAATAAATATAAAATTATAAAGAAAGGTATAACAAAATGAGCAAATTAGTAGTAATATCTGGTCCAAGTGGGGCAGGTAAAGGAACAGTTGTTAAAGAATTATTAAATATTTATAAGGAGAAAAATGATAAAGTTCATCTATCTGTATCAGCAACCACAAGGTTACCAAGAGAAGGAGAAGTAGATGGTGTTAATTATTATTTCTTAAAAGAAGAAGAATTTCAAAGGAAGTTAGAAGAAAATGATTTCTTAGAACATAATATATATGGAACTGGTAAATCTTATGGTACATTAAAAAGTCATGTTTTAAAATATTTAAGTTCTGGATATGATGTAATTTTAGAAATTGATATAAATGGTTATAAACAAGTAACCCAAAATTATGATGATGCTTTAGGTATTTTTATCATGCCACCTAGTTTAGAAATACTAGAAAAACGTTTAAGAGATAGAGGTACGGAAACTGAAGAAAGTATTCAAGCACGTTTACAAACAGCCAAAGAAGAAATTAAAAATAAAAAAATCTATCCTCACATTGTAATAAACGAGGATGGTAAAGTAATAGAAGCTGCTAAAGAAATCTATGAAATTATTAAAAATGACTAGTTTTAGTCGTTTTTAGTAAATTTAATTAAAAAATGCATAGCAAAATACACAAGAAAATGCATAAGAAGATTGACTACATTCTTAAATTATGATATGATATTTTTATCAGAATTTGAGGTGTTTTTTATGGAAAATTATATTCCACCATTTAGTATTACAAACGAAATGTTAGACTACATTTCTTCAATTATGAAAAAAGTAGGACAACTTGATAGTTATAAAAATTTAAATAAAATGCCTATTTTAAGACGAAATAATCGAATACGTTCTATTCATTCTTCTTTAGCGATAGAGGCAAATTCTTTGTCACTTGGAGAAGTAAAAGACATTATAGATGGAAAGTTAGTAATTGGCCCACAAAAAGAAATACAAGAAGTAAAAAATGCATATAAAGCATATGAAATGATGAAAGAAGTTAATCCATATTCAATAAATGATTTAAAACAAATACATGGAGTTATGACTTTTTTAACAGTAAATGAAAGTGGGGAATTTAGACACGGAGAAGAAGGAGTATTTGATGGAGATAAATGTATATTTATAGCACCTAAGCCAGAAATGGTAAACAATTTGATGGAAGATTTATTTATTTGGATGAAGAAAAATAAAGACAAAATTAACCCTCTTATTTTATCTTCAGTGTTTCATTATGAATTTGTATTCATTCATCCTTTTAGTGATGGCAACGGAAGAACTGTAAGACTTTGGCAAAATATAATTTTATCTAATTGGGAAGAATTATTTGAATATGTTCCAATAGAATCAGCAATTAAAGAATATCAAGAAGAATACTATAAAGTAATTCAAAATTGCAATTTAAAGGGTAATTCTAATGAATTTATTGAATTTATGTTGCATATGATAGATGAAGTGTTAAACAATTTATTAGACAATACCAAAAAAGTTTCCAATCATATAAGTATATATGTAAAAAAACTCTTGGATATTATGGATGAAAATGTCCCTATGACTTCTAATGAATTATTAGAAAAATTAGGATTAAAATCTAAAAGGACTTTAAGAAATAATTATTTAGATCCAGCAATTGAAAATGGATTAATAAAAATGACTGAACCAGATAATCCAACAAGTAAAAATCAAAGATATTTTAAAGTTTAATATTAAATTAAATAAGATAATTTAATTGCATATTTTCAATATAAAAATATGCAATTGGTATGATATATTTTTGATAAATGAAATAAAAAAAATTAAAAATTCATAGACTAAATCAAAGGAATAACTGAAAAATTATTAAAAATGACTAGTTTTAGTCGTTTTTATTTTATATAATATATTTAAGGAAGTGATTCTTATGTTTAAAGAAAAACTAGCTTTAGTTCCTGAATTACCAGGATCATATCAAATGAAAGATAAAGATAATAATATTATTTATGTTGGAAAAGCCAAGAATTTAAAAAAAAGATTAAAAAGTTATTTTACCAAAAATGTTGTTGGTAAAACCAAGAAATTAGTATCTGAAATCGCTGATTTTGAATATATTGTTACATCTTCTGAACTTGAAAGTTTAATTTTAGAAATAACTTTAATTAAAAAATATAATCCTAAATATAATATTCTTTTAAAAGATGATAAAAGTTACCCTTATATCGAATTTACAAAAGATAAATATCCGATTTTAAAAGTAGTTAGAAATGTTAAATTAAAAAAGAATAAAAATGATTTATATGGACCCTATCCAAATGTTGGAGCTGCAAGAAGAACAGTTGAAATGTTGAATCGAATTTATCCTTTAAGAAAATGTGAGAATTTAAAAAAAGATTATTGTCTTTATTATCATATAGGAGAATGTCTTGGTTATTGTAAAAACGAAGTTGACGAGAATAAACTAGAAAGTATGAAAAAAGAAATAACCGCCTTTTTAAATGGAGACAGTAGTTTAATTTTAAATAAGTTAAAACAAGAAATGGAACTAGCAAGCATGAAACTTAACTTTGAAAAGGCTTTAGAATATAAACAAATGATTGAAGATATTAATATTACTTTAAAAGATCAAAAAATTGTTTTAAATAAAGAAATTAACTTAGATTTATTTAACTATTATGTAATTGATAATTATATGTCAATTCAAGTATTCTTTATTAGATCTGGTACTTTATTTGGAAGAAGTAAAAAAATTATTAATATAACAAGTGAACCGGAAGAAGCCTTACCTGAATATATTATTAGGTTTTATGAGAAAGAATTAATTCCTCGTGAAATATTGGTACCCGAGGTAATTGATCCAGATATTTTAAGTAAATATTTAAATACAAGTGTTCGAATACCTAAAAAAGGGGATATGAAAAAGTTAATGGATTTAGCAGGGGAAAATGCTAAAGTTTTATTAGAAGAAGAATTAAAACTTATAAACCAAGATAAAAAAATTCGAGAAGAAGCTTTATATGAACTATCAGGTATTTTAAATAAAAAAGAAATTCATAGGATAGAAGCATTTGATAATTCCCATTTATTTGGAACCTTTTATGTTGGTGGAATGGTAGTATTTGATGACTTTATCCCAAATAGAAATGAATACAGAAAATATAAAATAGATGCTTTAGTTAAAGATGATTTAAAAGCTATGGAAGAAGTTATTTATAGGCGTTACTACAAAGTTTTAATGGAAAATATAAAAAGACCTGATTTAATAGTTGTTGATGGTGGAGAAAATCAAGTAATAGTTGCCAAAGAAATACTTGATAACTTAAATTTAGATATTCCTATAATTGGTTTAAAAAAAGATGATAAACACAGGACTAAATCAATTATCACAAAAGATTTAGTTGAAATTGAACTTGATTTACATGGACATTTATATTTATTTTTATCGCGTATTAGTGAAGAAGTCCACAGATTTGCTATTACTTACCATAGAGACTTAAAAAATAAAGGAAATCTATCAAGTATTTTAGAAATGATCCCAGGAATAGGTGAGAAAAGACGAAAAGAATTACTTAAGAAATTTAAATCTTTAAAGAAAATTAAAGAAGCAAGTGTTGAAGAATTAAGTCAAGTTTTACCAAAAGATGTTTCCATTGAATTAAAAAAATATTTAGAAAATAGTGAATTTAAATCTTAAATATGCTATTATAATAAGGGTGATCTTATGAAATTATTTATTCCAAAGATGTATCAAAAAGATATATTTAGTATTAATTATCAAAAACTAAAAAATAAATATAAATTAATTATCTTTGATCTTGATAATACAATTGGAAGTATTAAAGAAGATATTTGTAACAAGGAAACAACAGATTTTTTAAATAACTTAACCGAATATTTTATAGTAATTGTTGCTAGTAATAGTTATAAAGAAAGAGTCTTAAACTTTACTAAAAATTTAAAATGCGATGTATTCTATTTAAGTTTAAAACCAACTTTACATGTTTTAAGAAAAATAAAAAAGAAATATCAAATACCTTATAAAGATATGGTTATTATAGGAGATCAAATTATGACCGATATTTTCGTTGGTAATAGAAAAAAATTATTAACAATTCTTGTTGATCCTATTAGAAATATTGATTTTAAAATAACTAGTATTAATAGATACTTGGAAAAAATAATTAATAAGAAAAATAAAATAGTAAAAGGAGAGTATTATGAGTAAATGTATAGGTTGTGGAATTAGTTTACAAAATGATAATATTTTAAATCCTGGATATACTCCAAATATAGATAATGATTATTGTATGCGCTGTTTTAAAGTAAAAAACTATGGAGAAACCAAGGAAATTGTCAGTGACAAAGAAGATTATATAAAAATTCTTAAAAATATATCGAAAACTAAAGATTTAGTTTTATATGTTGTTGATATTTTAAATATAAGAGAGAACTTAAATGATATTCGTGAATATTTAACAAATGATATTATTTTAGTTTTAAATAAAAGAGATATATTACCTAAAAGTGTTAAAGATGAAAAAATAATTAGTTATTTAAAAGAAATTTATAGTTTTTCTGATTACTTTGTTATTAGTACAATAAACAACTATAATATGGATAATTTATATAATAAAATAATGAAACTTAAAAAGACTAATAGTGTTTATCTTGTTGGAGAAACCAATGCAGGGAAGAGTAGTTTAATTAATAAAATGATTATGAATTATTCTGAGTTAGAACCAAATTTAACTATTTCTAGTATGCCGGAAACTACTTTAAATAAAATAAAAATGGAATTAAATGAAAAATTAACTTTAATAGATACACCAGGAATAGTTGATTTTTCCAATATTATTCATCATTTATCTAGTAAATATTATAAAGTTTTAAATACTAAACGAGAAATAAAACCAAAAACTTATCAAATTTCTAAAAATCAAAGTTTATTAATTGGAGATTTTTTAAGAATTGATTACATTGAAGGTGATAAAAATAGTTTTACTTTATATATTCCAAATGGAATAACTGTTAAAAGAGTTAATTCAAGACACAGTAAACTAAAAGACTTAAATTATTCTTTGTATGATATAAAATTTAGAGAAGATTTAGTTATCTATGGACTTGGGTTTATTAAAATTGTTATAAACGGGAAAATTGGAGTTTATTTAAATAAAGATGTTAAAACTTTTGTAAGAAAGAATTTAATATAACTTGCTATTTTAAATAAAACAAGATAAAATAAATTTAGAAAGGATTTTTATGGAAACAGAAATTATAAATGAATTAGAAACAAATTTTAAAAAGTCAATTGAAAGTTTAGAAGGAAGATTAAAGAAAATTAGTGCCGGTCGTGCTAATCCTAGTATTTTAGATGGAGTTATGGTAAATTACTATGGAACTCCCACTCCACTTAAAACATTAGTTACTATATCTATTCCGGAAGCTCGTCAATTAATGATTAAACCATTTGATAAATCAAGTCTATCTAGTATTGAAAAAGCAATATTCGAAGCTGATCTTGGATATACTCCTAATAATGATGGAGAATGTATTCGAATAATTATTCCGGCTTTAACTGAAGATAGAAGAAAAGAGTTAGTTAAACAAGCTAAATCAATATGCGAAGAAGCAAGAGTAAGTTTACGTAATCAAAGAAGAGATGCAATTGAGTTATTAAAAGATGAGAAATTACCAGAAGATGCCTTAAAAGGTGCAACTGATAGAATTCAAGTTTTAACTGATAAATATAATAAATTAATTGATGAAATCTTAGATAATAAAACAAAAGATTTAATGAGTGTTTAGTTATAGACCAAATTATTATAAATAATTTGGTCTTTTCTATAAAGAAGATAGATAATATAAAAAAATTTTTTCTTCTTAAAATTTAGAATTTGATCAATATTTAAAAATAATTTCAAAAATTATCTTAAGAGAAAAATTGGTTTTTAAATAAAAAAAAATTTTAAATCCTTATTTTATAAGGTTTTAGAAGAATTTGACATCTATCTAATACTTTGTTATAGTGACTTTATCAGATCTGATTATTTTATAAAAAAAGGAGGAATATGGTTAAAAATAAAACAAAAAAATTAAAAGAAAATGAGGTATTACAAGTTCGTTCTGATACCTTGATGCATGACTTAATAAATGAAAAAGAAATGGATACAATTGAATGGTTAGTTATGCAAATACTTGATTGTAGTTATGAAGATATTCATGGAAATGTTGCCGTTAATAATATTAGATTACCACGAACAAATCGAAAGGAAAGGAATAAATATGTTGATTTAGTAGTTACTTATAAAAATGAAAAAATAATTGTAGAACTTAATCAGCATTTTGATGGAGTATATGTTAGGAACTTTTTATTTGGTATGAACCAACTTTTAAATAATTATAGTCTTGGAAGTGGTAATTATTATAAAGAAATTACTCGAGTTATTGTTGTTAATTTAAATTGGTATGATGGAAATATCGGAATGAAAATAGTTCCTAAAAAAATATATGAAATACCTTATTCAGATGATGAAGGTGATGGTTATTTATTTAAAATGATCAATGTAAATCTTGATTATTATAGTAAAGTTTGCTATGATAAACTCGATGTTAAAGACAAATTGTATAAGTTATTAACAATTAAAGAAAAAGATGATTTATTAAAAATGGCTAAAGAAGAAAAAATGCTTAATAGATATAGTAAAAAACTTATTGATTTGTCTTCAGATGATAATTATGTGGAGGGTATTATGAGTGAAGAAATGGAAGAATTTATTGAACAACATACAATGTATCGTAATGGTTTAAAAGAAGGTATTAGTCAAGGTATTCAAGAAAATCAAAAAGAAGTAATTATTAACATGCATAATAAAAAATTTAGTTTTGAGGATATAGCTTCAATTACTAATCTAACTAAAGAAGAAGTAGAAGAAATTGTTAATAGTAATAAATAATATTGTTAAAAAAAGTAAAAAGGAATTAAAAAATTCCTTTTTACTTTATAAAACCTTGATTTTTAAGTTCGTTAGTTAATTTATCATGACTAATATAAGGATCATCTACACGAGATAATACAGTTGATTCACTTCCGTCTTTAATAAATAAAATAATATTCTCATCTTCAAAAGTGAATTTTTCATTTAAGCTATCAAGTTCAGAATCACTTAGTTTGTCTAAATTAACATAAAAAGTTTTTAAATCATTTTCTTTAGATACACTTGTTAAAGTATTCTTTAAAGTTGTACCATATTCATCTTCATTAGTTAAATACAATACAAAAGAATCTTTATTTTCTAACTTTTCATTTAATTTTTCGAAACTAAGTTTTTTTAAATTATTACTAGAACAGGCACTTGCTAATAATAAAATTGTTGTAATTAATAATATTTTATTTTTCATATTTCACCTCAAAATTAATCATAACATAATAAAAACTTATTGTAAATAAGAAATAAATTTGTTATACTTTTTATAGATAGTAAAGGAGTGAATATGAAAAAGATAATTTATTGTTCAATATTTATTTTAATTTTTTTTAATTCTTTAAATACTTTAGCACTTGATGAATGTACTAATGATGAACTTAAAAGATTAAAAGAATTAGCAAATAATGTTGAGTTTCAAACTAAATATGAATTTGCTTCAGATTTAATAATTGATTCAGAAGATGAAAAACGAGTATATATAGATTATAGTATAAATATTTTAAATTTTTCTGATGATTTAAAAATAGTTTATAAGGTAAATGATTCTGATCCTAGTTATACATTGACTTCAAAAGAAAATATAATAGATAATTTAGCTCCTAAAAATAAAATTACTTTTTATATTTATTCGTATATAAATAATTTATGTACAGATGAATTATTGAAAACGAAAAGCATAACTTTAAAATCTTATAATGACTATTATTATTTTAATAAAGAAGAATGTGAAAAATATCCTAATTTTAAATATTGTGAAGAATTTATGGATATTGAAGAAAGATCTTTTGATGAAATTGATGAATTATTTTCTGAATATAAAAAAGATATGAAAAAAGATGATTTTAAAGAAATAAAAGATAGTTCTTTATATTTAATAATTGGAATTATTTTAATAATATTAGTAATAATGATTGTTGTTATTAAATTGGTAAAAAATTATAAAAAGAAAGAAGAAATTTAAAAGAGGTTTTATGAGTAGAAAATTATTTAAAACGTTTAATGTATGTTTAATTTTAATTATTTTAAGTTCTTTGTTTATATCTAATATTAAGGTAAATGCTGAAACTAATCAAGAAACAGCAATAAAAGGTGATTTAAGATGTCCTCAAGGAAGTACAAGTTGTACGGAAAATAAAGATGAATTTGGAAATGTGACATCTGTAAATATGGTTGTAGGTAATTTAGAACAAGGTGGAGTACAAATTGTTAAGGTAGTAGAGAAAACAGAGGTTTTAGGGCGTTATAAAATATATTTTAATGTAAGAGGTAATAATGTTAATCAACAAAAAACAGCAGGGGATGTCTATGTTTATGTTATTTTTGATATATCTGCAACTATGAATAAAGCTGATAGTGTTGCTGGGGCTCAAAATGCTATAAAAACTTTTGCTAGAACCCTTGTTGGTAATACAGATGGTGTTAAATATTATTTTGCTGGTGTTCAATTTGCTACTAATGTTTCATATATTAGGTATAGTTTTACTAATCAAAATTTTGATACCAATGCTAGTTTTTGTTCTTATAATACATGTGGTATGCGAACACAATCTCAAGTAAATAAAGCTTATCAAGCTGCTTCAACTGCTTTTAATAATGTTCCAGTTGATGCTCAAAAATATGTTGTTTTATTTGGAGATGGAAGATATTATAATGGACCTGGTAGTCCTGTTTTTCAAGATAGTACAGACACAAATTGGAGTAATACAGTATATTATCGTGATCAATTAATAAATAAAGGTGTTAAAATATATGGTATTCGTTACCCAGGAAGTTATCTTGGAGATATTTTTGGAAACAAAAGAGGTGAATGTACACATCAATCTCGTGCGTTTTGTGATGAGTTATTCATGGTTTACGCTATTGGTGGTAATTGGGGAAATTATTTTTATGCGAATGCTGTAAGTGATTATACAAATAAATTTTTAGAAGTTGCTGGTAAAATAGAAGGAAGTGTTGATAATGTAACGACTACACTTACTTCAGAACTTATTGATAATATTGGATCAGAATTTTATCTACTTGAAAATTCTAATGGAGAATTGAAAAAATCTTATACTAAATATAAAAGATTTGATATAGGAGCAATTACGACTAAAGGTGTAACAACTGAACCAATTTATATAGAGATAAATCCTTATGCTAAAAGTGGTTGGTATCAAACAAATAATAATTTTCATTTTCAATATACAAATAAAGAAGGAGAAGTTGTAACAATAAATTCTCTTGAAAATCCAGAGGTTTATTGGGTTCAACAAAGTTTAGAAATTGATTCTTGTAGTGGAGTATCAACATTTGATTCAGTAAGTAGCGTAGGTAATAATGATGAATACTCTTATTATTCAAAAATATGTAATGAAGGTTATTTAAAAGATAACACTTATTATAATGGATTTTCTACTACTGTAAAAATTAATAATTTGGAATTATCTAATGAAACAATTAAACATACTACTTTTAGTGTAGGTGGTGGTTTTGGTTTTCCAATTGATATATCTTTAAGTACTAATTTGATGTGTCAATATAAATTTTTGGCTAATGAGTTTATAAAGGATTATACAGATATTACGAAAAAATTACAAAAAGCAAAAGATAAAGAATTAGCTACTTTAACTAAACAAAAACAAAAATTAGATACTATTTTAAATAATTATATTAAAAGTACTTCAGAAGCCTCAAATGATTTAGAAAATTATAAGAAAAGATTTGAAGAACTTTCAGCTAATTTAACAGTTACTTATGATAATTCTAGTGAAATAGGTGGTGGAACATTTGTTAATGTTGGTGAAATAAATGCCACTAATTTAGAAGATCGATGTACAGTTATTACAAAAGAAGTAATAAATGGACAAGAAGTTATTACTTCATTAAATTGTTTTTTATCTCTTTCTAAAGAAATGCAATTAAAATCAGCGTGTCTTGATATGCAAAGTGGTGAACAAGTGACATGTACTCAAAATAATACCCAATTAAATGGAGGTAATAAATTTTATACTTTATTTAACCAAAAAAGTGGAAATGTCTTTGTTGAAATTAAAAATGCTGGTTATTCAGGACTTCTAAATATTAAAACCAAAAATTGTTCATTTACAAAAGGAGATATGAAAATAACTTATCGACCAATTGAATTAACTGATCCATTTTTACAAAATTATGATAATGAAAGAAAAGTTGGTAAAAACTATTTAAATACTAAATATAATTTTGTTAATATTATTAAACCAGATATTTGGAATGAACCTAATACTTCTATGTATCAGTATGATCTAAGTAAAACTAATATTAAAAATATTAAAAAAGATACTTCTGAAGAAGGAGTAAATAGTTATCTTGGAAGAAATTGTTATTTTAATGCTAATAATCAATATATTTGTGATTTAACAAGAAATAAAAATGGATTAGAAACTAATTGGTTTACTAATTTTAAGTTTCCTAAATAATAAACTAAAAATTACTTGAAAGCATAAAAAAAATGGTATATAATGAATTTATAATAGGAGGTGGATTTTGAAAGTCGCAATGTGGGCATTCTTTGTCTTCTTTATGGGAATAGTTGTTATAATATTAATTAATATATTTGGTAATATTACAACTACTAATCAACAAGATTATACTTTAATTAAAAATACAGTTGAAGCATCAATGTATGATGCAATTGATAAAGCATCATATCGAGCAGGATTTTATCTTTGTACAAATGAAGTACAAAATGCAAATGGTGTTATAGAATTTTCTAATAAAAACAAATATGATATTATTCTTTTAAATAACATAGAAAAAATTAATTCTTATAGAAATTGTGATTATTTATTAGGAGAAGTTAAATTAAATGCTGATGTGTTTGTTGAAAGTTTTTTAAGAAGATTTGCAGAGAATGTTAATAATAATAAAAGTTACAGAGTAACAGTTCAAGAAGTAATTGAATATCCACCTAAAGTAAGTGTTCGAATAGATACTTATAACACTTACAATTCAAGTGGTTCAACAACTCTTGAATTTAAAGAAGGAGACTTTAATATCAGAAATCAAGTAGATGCGATATTTGAAGAAAAATAGGAAGGGATATATGAAAAATCAAAAAAAATTAACAATTCTAATAGGCTCTATTTTAGGAGTATTAGTTCTAACTTTGGGAATAACATCTGCAATATTTACTTATCAAGAAACAACAAATAATCAACAATTAGTACTAGGTGATATCTATATGCATTACCAAGAAAAAAATGCTATTTCATTAGAAAATGCTTTACCAGGAGCTGATTATAAAGATTACTTTGAATTTACTATATCTGGTAAAAATACTTATAAACAAAAAGATATCTACTATGATATAACTCTAACAAGAGGAGAGACACCAGAAGATAAGGAAGAAGAAAATAGAATACCAGATGAATATTTAAAATTTAAATTAGTAGAAGTAGGTGAAGATGATACAGAAACCGAAATATTTAAAGATAAAACTTATACTGATTTAACAAATCATATAATTCATGTAGAAACTATTCCTAAAAATACAACAGAAGAAATTAATAAAACTTATCGATTATACATGGTAATATCCGATAAAATATTAATTGGAAATATACCTGAAGCCGTATTTACTCAAGAAGAATGGCCAAATGTATTCGCAAGTATCAAAGTAAACGTAACAGGAGACTTCTCAGTTAAAGAAGTACCTTTAACAGGAGCTGAAACAATAGAAAAAGCAATTGCTGAGAAAGCAGTAAATAATCCATCATGTAAAACAACAGTAGTAGAAGATGGAATAACTTATATATCAGGTACTAAAGATTGTATAAACTTTAACTATGTTTGGTATTCCGGTAAACTTTGGAGAATAACAGCCATATATCCAGATGGAACTATGAAAATGATAACAGATAGTAATATAACAACAATAGCATATGGTGCTAATAATAAGTTTTATACAGATGAAAATACTACTTCATATATGTATCAATGGTTAAATCAAGAATTTTTACCTACTTTATATAAT
>JAFURC010000005.1 GCA_017472015.1 Bacilli bacterium | reverse complement strand
TTTCAGTTTTATATTTATCTGGATTTAATCTTCTGTCTATTGTTTCCCAACAACATCCATATTGTCTTGCTAATTCTGACTTATTCACTTTTTCTCCTCCTAACATTATTTTTTCAATTGTTATATCTTTTCTCATACTTATATCAACTCCTTTACTATTATGAGATATTATAAGTATAGCAAAGATATAAAAAAACCGATAAACTATCAACTTTTAACTTTGACATATTTATCAGTTTCTATATTAACATTTATAATCCAAAATATAGAATTTAGTTCTAGTTCAAAATTTACGAGTTTTTATAGTATTAAAGATAGGAAAATATTTATTGATTTAGGTAAAATTATTAATTTTTATAAGATTGGAATAGTAGATAAGGAAACTATAATGTTAGAATTTTATACCATTTTGTTTCATGAAATATATCATGCTATTCAATATAAATATTTAGATAATAATGATGTTATGTCTATAATGAAAAAATTTTCTATATTAATAAAGGAAAATACTTTAATAGATTTAAAATTTCATGATTTAATACCAGATGAGAGGGAAGCAAGTATAGAAAGTTGTAGACTACTTTATAGTTTTTATAAAAGTGCTAATATTGACGATAAAGAGGATAATTCTTATAAAAACATCTTGTTCTATTTAGTTAATGGATATGCAACTATAAATGGAAATAAAATTAGTCCTTATAATACAATAATACAAGAACTGCAACAAGAGTATATAGATTATTTTAGGCATTTATCACTTTATAAAAAAATAGTTTATGGATTAGATGTTGAAGAAAATATTGATATGATGAAATTGAGACAAAATCAAATTGATGATTTAGAAATAAAAAAAATATTGAGAATTTGATTTTTGTTGAAGGGAGGTGAGGTCATGAGCAGAAATAGTGGTAAATTTATTGGAAGAGAAGTTAATAAGTATCCTAATGGTGATAAGGCAGTAACAGATACATTTATGCTATATGATGGAACTTTAGTATATCATGTTTATAATGTTACAGCTGGGGGTAGAGAACATAGTCATCAAATAATGGATGAACATGGGCGTCATATATATGCTCGTGCTATTGGTGGTGATCATCCTTGGATTGAACTTGATCGCATGGTAGCACTTAGATGGTTAGAATCTTTAACACCAGAAAAAATGGAAAAATTAATGAAAGTTACTGATATGAATACTTTAGAATTAATTATGAATATTGCTTATTCAGATCCAGTAGAAGAAAATACTTTTGAAAAAAGAATGTCTTTATAGTATAATTTTAAGAAAGAGGTAATTGATATGAAAGAAAAATTTGATATTTTTTTAAAAAATGGTCTTTCTCCATATGATGCAAAATATTTAAATGATTTTCAGTATGTGATGTTGTTATGTCAAAATGGAAGAATTAATCCTTATTTTGCAAATTATTATATTGAAAGTTTTATAGAATACCCTGATGAAAATAAAACTTATGATACTCCAGATGATGTATTACTAGAAGAGATGAATTTAACTAATTCTAGTAGTGGAGTAATATATGAGAATATTGATGGAAAAGGCAACTTCGTACCTATTGCTTATATAGATGGATTGAGTAAATCTATATAAAATAAAATTATAACAAATAAAAGCATTATAAAAATACAATTACAGTTTTTTTGTAGTTGTATTTTTAATTATCTTATGGGGTCTTGAATTTTCCCATAATTGAATTTGATGTGTACAAATTCAGTGCTGGCTATTACAAAAAAATACTTGCAAGAGCAAGCATTTTATACACAAATTATTTTTTAATTTCTTTAAATTATTAATTAAAGACTCTTTAAAGTAATAAAATTTATTTTGAATTAAATTATAATTTTCATCTAAACCTTCACTTTCATTAAAGTGTTTAATTATATAATTACAAGCAATTATTATTTGAATATATTTATATTGTTTTAATAATTTTTCAAATAAATCATTATAATCTTGTATGTATAAATCATCTTCTTTGATAAAAGTTTTGTTAATTAATTCGTTAGTAATTGGATGAATTGTTTTATCTATTTTATCTTTATTAATATTTATTATATTAGTATTTATTTGTCTATCATTTTCTGTATATAAATCATCCATATACAGGTTTTCTATATATGGTAATTTATCATATGGTATTTCATAAATTAAATAATTATATTTAAATTTACCTTTACTATCTTTACTTATTTCTCGCTTTAAATATTTTTGTTTTTTTAGTTCATCTATTGTAGATCTAATTGAAGTTATTTGTTCTTTACTAACTGCTACTAAACCATTTAAAGAATAATCCCAGTTATCTGGTAAACTTAACATAAATGATAATAGTCCTTTTGCTTTATATGATAAGTTTTTATCTCTTAAATGATAATTACTCATCCAGTATAATTTTCGTTTTTTTTAATTTTAAATACACTCATATTTCCTCCCTTAATTTTCCCTTAAAAATTTGAAAACTAAGAGAATTTAGAAGTAATGAAAAGAATAGAGTAGTTTAAAATCAAATATTTTATCATTAAAAACACTATTCTTACTTTATCCTGTCTTCCCGACCAGTTTGTAATTTACTCTTGTTAATCAAGAGTTTTTTTTCCTATAAATTTGCAACAACTTGTTGCAAATTTTCCATTTATAATTATTTGTTGATTTTTATATTAAAAGTAGTTTTTGAAATACTGATTGTGCAACAGGTTGTTGCACAAGTAGATAAAATAAAAAATGGCAGCAAGTTGTTGCCAAATTAATATATTTTTTGTTATATTCTATTTATAGAGAGTAGGTTTTTATGATAAATAAACTTTTAAATAAATTTAAATCTAATAAAATAGAATATTATAATGAAGAATATGAAAGTAGATTATATAAACAATATGGTAATTGTAATAGAATATCTAAAAGTATTAAAATATTGGCAATAGCTGATACTCATGGGTCTTTAAAAGAGGATGAATTTAAATTGTTTTTAAAAGATAACCATGATTTTGATTTAGTTATTTTACTTGGAGATCATACTAATTTAGATATAGAAATTATTTTAAAGAATATAGATAAAAATAAAATAGTTGGTATTTTAGGTAATCATGATTACAATTATTTAAGTAAATATGATATTTTAAATATAAATGGAAAAATAATTGAAGTAAATGGAATTAAAGTTTTAGGAATTGAGGGAAGTTTTAAATATAAGGAAGAGAATTATCCTTCATTTACTCAGGAAGAAAGTTTAGAATTTCTAAATTGTTTTCCATCTGTCGATATTTTAGTAAGTCATGATCAAAAATATAATAATTTATCTAATTATGCTCATCAAGGATTAATCGGAATAACTAATTATTTATATAAAAATAAAATTTCATATCACATACATGGTCATATTCACAAAAGTTATCAAAAAGATATGTTAAATGGTACAAAAGAAGTTAGTGTATTTAAATATGAAATAATAGAAATTAATTAGTTATTTTCTAAATGACTTAGTTCTTTTTGAAAATTTTCATTGAAAGTTAATTCATTAGTTACTAAAATAGTAAATTCTTGATAGTAATGATTTAAAAGAATTTCAAGTTTTTCTAAATAAGTTTTTTCAATTTGTTTAGTTAAAGAAAATCTTTTGTTGATATTTCTTTTTCTTTTTTTTATTTCCTTTTCTAAAGGAATAATTATTAAATTAAAATACATATTAATTGCTTCCATATAGAGTTACTGCCTTTCATGCAAAATATTTTATGCGAATATCGCATAAAAGTCAATATGCGACAAGTGCATAATATACAATTATTTCGGTGGTAAATATATATGGATAGATTGAAGGATTTGCGTGAAGATGCGGATCTTACTCAAGAGGAACTTGCAAAAATCTTGGATTGTGCTCAAACAACATATTCAAGATATGAAACTGGTATAACTAGTGTTCCTATTGATGTATTAATTAAACTTGCAGATTTTTATCAAGTAAGTATAGATTACATAACAGGAAGAACTAATGAGAGGACCCCATATAAACGTACAGATTCAAAAAATTATTCACCTAAGGAATAAAATATGATAAGAGAGACATATTTTATTTCTTTTTAGTTTATTTTAAGTTATAATATTTTCGAGGTGTTTATTTATGATCGAAGAATTAAAAGCATTTGAATTATGTCCTTTAGATGGAAGATACTCAGATATTAAAGATTTAGTATCTAATTATTACTCCGAGTATGCTTATGTTAAATATCGTGTATTCGTAGAAATTAAATGGTTATTACATTTAATTGAAAATAAAATTATTACTTTTAATGGTGATAAAACTTTAATTCTTGATATTTATGAAAAATTTGATATTAACTCCTATCTTGATGTAAAAAAAGAAGAAAAAATAACTAATCATGATGTTAAAGCAATTGAATACTTTATTGATAACAAGTTAAATAAATTAGGATATCGTGAATTAATATCATTTGTTCACATTGGACTTACAAGTGAAGATATTAATAATACGGCATATGCTTTGATGTTAAAAGATTTTTTAAACAATGTTTATCTTATAAAACTAAAAGAATTTCTTGATTATTTAGAAGTATTAAGTCAAGAATATAAAGATATCTCTTTTCTTGCACATACTCATGGACAACCAGCAACTCCAACTACTATTGGAAAAGAATTTAAAGTTTATTTATATCGTTTGAAAAATGAATATTTAAAATTAAAAGAATCAGAGGTTAAAGCTAAATTTAATGGAGCAACAGGTAATTATAGTGCTTTAAGTGTTGCATATTCTAATTTAGATGTTGTTAATTTATCAAAAAACTTTATAAAAAGTTTGAATTTAACTTTTAATCCTTTAACAACTCAAATTGAAAATCATGATTATTTAGTTAGTATTTTAGATATTATTCGTCATATAAATAATATTATATTAGATCTTGATATCGACATGTGGTTATATATTAGTAAATCATATTTTAAACTTGAAGTAATAAAAAATGAAGTAGGTAGCAGTACCATGCCTCATAAAGTAAATCCAATTAATTTTGAAAATAGTGAAGCTAATATGGAAATAGGAAATGGTATTTTAACAACTTTATCAAATAAATTACCAAGATCAAGAATGCAAAGAGATTTATCAGATTCATCCTGTCTTAGAAATTTAGGAATGGCTTTTGGTTATTCATTACAAGGAATTAAAGAAACTTTAAAAGGTTTAAAAAAAGTGATAGTTAATGAATTAGTAATAAAGCGAGAACTTGAAAACGAATGGGAAGTATTAGCAGAGCCAATTCAAACAGTTTTAAGAAAATATCAAATACCTGATGCTTATCAAAGGTTAAAAGATTTAACAAGAGGAAAAAGTATTACTAAAGAAATACTTCATGAATTTATTAATACTTTAAATATTAGTGATTCTGATAAAGAAATTTTACTTAACTTAACTCCAGAGACTTATATTGGTCTTGCAAGTAAATTATAAGAAAAAACACTAGATAAAACTAGTGTTTTAAAATAGGGAAATAGTAATTAAACTTTAGTAACTTTTTTCTCTTTAACTCTGTCACACAACTTATCGATTGAGATATTAAATTCTTTGGCAATATTATAAGCAAATGCGGTTAAAAGTAAGGTTTTACCACTTTCATAAGCACTGATCGTTGATTGAGAAGTATTTAAAATACTTGCTAATTCTTTTTGAGTTAATTTATTCTTTTTACGAAGGACTTTTATAAAATTACCGATTTTTTCTTTATTTAATTTCTTAGTGTAATCATATTTATGATAGTCATTTTTTTCACTTAATCCAAGGACATAATCCATACTAACTTTAAAATAATTACAAAAAGTTAAAAGATGCCAAAGGGGAATAATTTCTTCTTGAGTTTCCCATCTTGCATATGTTGATTTACTAACTTTAATTATTTTAGCCATTTCTCTTTGTGTTAAATCTTTTTTATTTCTTAACATCACTAAATTCTTTGAATTCATTTCTACCACCAAAATAATTTTCTCATTATATTGGTTTATTTATTAAAAATGCCCCTATAATACGATTTTATGCTATAATACTGCATAAATTTGGGGAATTTTGGTAAATATTTCGCTAAAATAACTTCAAAATATGATTATTTGAATATTATTATTTAGAAAATAGATTAAAATATAAAATAAAAAAACTTCAAATTAAATTGAAGTTTATGACTAATTGGCACGATTTTAAAGGCAATTTCCAATTTCTTGTTTTTACACCTTTCCATTATTTTATAATTATTTATTTAAAATATTTTCAAATTCTTTATTTATTATCTTTTTAGATAACTCTACTACTGTAAAAATTGTAAAGTCATTATAGTCATTTTCATTTAAATAATTTTGTACTTTTTCCCAAATTTTATCATTCTTAATATAATCAATTGCTTCTAATCCATCTTTATCTAACCCTAAAATTTTATTGTATTTTTCTAAATTATACAATTCATGAGACCATTTTCCATCAATTCTTACATAATACCTTGATGCTAATTTAGAAATTAGGGTTAAAAAATCATCGGAATTTACATTTTCAAATTCTTTATTTAAATCGTCAATTAAAATTGACTCGCCAACCTTCATTTTATCAAGCCTTAACAATATATTTCTAACTAAATTTAAATTCATTTTTTCTCCTCCTAAACAAAAAACTTGATACATTCGTACCAAGTCTCATATTAACGAACACATTGGTTCGACTAAATCTCAATGGCAGGGGATGAGAGAATCGAACTCCCATCTAAGGTTTTGGAGACCCCTATTTTACCATTAAACTAATCCCCTAAAACAAAAATATTTTAACATTATTTATATTACTTGTCAATTATTATTTTTTCTTATATAATATAAGCGTTGGGAGTGATAGGATGGAAAATAATAAAAAAAGCAAAAATAAAACAAATACTAGTAATAAAACGAAAAAGAATAATTCTACTAAAATAACTCCTAAAAAAACTAGTACGAAAAAGAAAAGTAATTATGAAAAAATATCTTCTAAAGTTTCAAATCAAAGAAAAATAGAGAAAGAAAAAGAAATAAAGAAAAAATTAAATAAAGAAAAAAAACGTGAATTAAGATTAAAGAAACAAGAGGAACTTGAAAATAAAAAAATCTTAAATAGAATTAAAAGATTTATTATCAAGTTATTTATAATAATTAAGAATTTCTTTATTAAGTTATTTAAGTTAATTAAAAGAATTATTATAAAACTGTATTTATTAATTAAAAAACTATTTAATAAAATAAAACTTAGTTTTAAAAGAATAAAAATCAAAAAAGTTAAGAAAGAAAAAAGACAACAAGAAAACATTATAGAAGTAAAAGAAGATATAGTAATAGAAAACAAAGAAAAAGAGATAGTTTTAAAAAGTTTATTTGGAAAAATTTTACCAAAAGCAAATAGTAAAAGTGATAGAAAAAAAAGAAGAAAAGTTTATATTAAAGAATCTTTATTTTTAACAATTATTTTAACTATTTTAAATATCATTAGTTTTTATAAAATTGATTATATTAATATTTTAAAAATATTTGATAGTAGTATTTATAATTTTATATTAACAATTATTTTGAGTTTTATTGTTTTATTAATTGGAATTTATTTTATAGATTATATAATAAGTGAAGCGATTTTAAAAAGAATTAAAAATAAAAAGAAAAGAAAGAATAAAAAGAAGAAAAGTCATAAAAAGAAACAAGGTGATTAAAATAGAAGTTGTAGGATTAAACTTAGAAAATATTAAAAAAATATCTAGGTTAAAAAATGAAAGTGATTATTTTTATAATTATCGGCTTGATAGTTATAAAAAGTTTTTAGAATTAAAAGATCCTGATTATGGAGTTAAATGTGATATTGATTATGATAAAATAATTTATTATAAAAGTGTTCAAGATGATATAAAAGATGATTGGTCTTTAGTTGATTCTAATATTCAAGAAGAGTTTAATACCTTAGGAGTAATTGAAAGTGAAAAGAATTTAGATGGTATTGGAATTCAATATGAAAGTGAAGTAATTTATCATAATATGCTAAAAGAACTAGAAGAGAAGAATGTTATATTTACATCAATAGATGAGGCTATTAAAAAGTATCCAGATTTAGTAAAAAAATATTTTGGTAAATTAGTATCTAATTCCGATAATAAATTTGCGGCTTTAAATTCTTGTGTATTTTCAGGAGGAAGTTTTATATATATACCTAAAAATACTACTTTAGATAGACCACTTCAAAGTTATTTTAGAATTAATTCAAAAGATATGGGGCAGTTTGAAAGAACTTTAATTATTGTTGATGATAATAGTACTCTACATTATATAGAAGGGTGTACGGCTCCAACTTATTCAAGTTCAAGTTTACATGCTGCTGTTGTTGAAATATATGTTGGTAAAAATAGTAAATGTCGTTATTCAACTATTCAAAACTGGGCTCATAATGTTAATAATTTAGTAACTAAAAGAGCCTTGTTAGAAGAAAACGCGGAAATGGAATGGATTGATGGTAATATTGGTAGTATGAATACTATGAAATATCCTGCTTGTATTTTAAAAGGGGATAATTCAAAAGGTACTTGTATAACAATTAGTATCGCATCGAATAATCAATTTCAAGATACTGGAAGTAGAATGATTCATTTAGGGAAGAATACTAAAAGTAAAATTATTTCTAAAAGTATTGCTTTAAATGGAGGAAATGCAACTTATAGAGGAAAAATTGATATTAAAAAAAGTGCTATTAACAGTGAAGCCAGTTTAAAATGTGATACTTTAATACTAGATAATCTAAGTAAAAGTGATACGTATCCTGTTAATATTAATCAAAATAATAGTAGTAATATTTATCATGAAGCAATTGTATCTAAAATAAATGAAGAAAATTTATTATATTTAATGAGTAGGGGAATAGATCGAGAAAAAGCAATTCAATTAATTATTTTAGGATTCATTGATAAATTTAAGCAAGAATTACCAGTTGAATATGCTGTTGAACTAAATCAATTAATTAAGAAAAATTTTTAGTGTCAAATTGTGTCAAATTAAAAATCTTGGAAATTAAGTTTTTCAGGATTTTTTCATTTTAAAATAAATTTTTATCTTAAGACAATTTTTAGAATTAATTTTAATTTATGAGTAAATACTTGAATTATAGCCATTTTTCGATTTTTGACTTTTTAAATAAGTTCTAGTTATACTGATTTTGAAAGGAGGTTTTGTATGATTAATATGGTTATGTTAGTTGGTAGACTTGTTCAAGATCCAGAGATCGTAGAGCGAGATAATGGTAATAAAGTCTCTCGGGTTACTTTAGCTGTTAATCGAAAATTCAAAAGTAGTGACGGGGTTTATCATACTGATTTTATTGATTGTGTTTTCTGGAATAGTTTTGCGAAGAATCTTACTGAATATTGTTCTAAAGGCGATTTGATTGGAATTCGTGGTCGACTTCAAGTTGATACTTATGAAAAAGATGGCGTTAAAAGAAAGATAACTGATGTAATAGCTGAGAGTATTACTTTCTTATCCAGTGGGAAAACAAAGCAAGAAACAATTGAAATTTAAGCCCCGAATTTTCAATAAATACTTTACTAATTTCCATATATAGGCTACAATGTTGTTGGAGTGATATATATGACTTTTGGTGAAAAACTGAAATTATTAAGATACGAAAAAGGATTAACTCAAGATGATATTGGCTATTTACTTAATGTTACCAAATCTTGTATATCTTGTTATGAGAGTGGGACACGTCAACCATCACTTGATATTTTGATTCAATTAGCATCTTACTTTCGTGTTAGTATTGACTTCTTAATTGGAATTGAGTCGTGTGATAATTCTAAAAAAAGAGAAGTTAAAATAACTAGGAAAGATTTACAACTAATTAAAGAACTTAAAAATAACCCAGTTGTATATAAAGATATAATTGAAGATATTCCAAATTCGATTCAAAAAATTAAAGAAGTATTTTAAATAATTATTAGGGAGCATTGCTCCCTAATAAGTTTAAAAATAATAAAATTTAAAAAAATTACTAAATTAAATTGACAACTAAAATAAGTTTTGATATTATATATATGTTCGTTTGGAGCAGTACTCAAGAGGCTGAAGAGGCTCCCCTGCTAAGGGAGTAGATCGGGTTAAACTGGTGCGAGGGTTCAAATCCCTCCTGCTCCGCCAAATTTGTAAAATTTATTTTTTTATTTTTTGTGAAACTATTAGAAATAATAGTTTTATTTTTTTTAGTTTTATTGTATAATACTAGAGAAAAGGAGTGTAGTCTGAAAACAAAATCAAAATTTATTTTATAAAATTAGGTAAAAAAGGGTAGACTTCCCCTTACCCCAAAGAAAGTCAAAAATTAAACAGATAATGATTTGGCATTTTGATCAATTAAATTAATTAATTCTTCAGATGT
>JAFURC010000049.1 GCA_017472015.1 Bacilli bacterium | reverse complement strand
GAACACGTAAATTGTCAACTAAAATTTTTCAGAATTTTATCAGAACGTTATAGAAATCGTAAAGAAACGTTTTTTCTAAGAGCTCTTTTCATATGTTCAGTATATAATTTTTGCCTTTAAGTTAGTTTCGCAAGATGTCTATTAAAAAAAAGATGAATTAATCACCTTTATTTAACCCCAAATATTTGAAAACTAAGATTATTACCATTAGGACCAGCACTACACCAAAATACCAGATATGAAAAAGTATTATAATCAATATATTCTGAATTAATTTCTTGACTTGAAGCACCATTACTTACAAACAAATCATAATCAAATTGATGACTAAAGCCAATTCTAGTAACCTCACGACCAGTATACTGTTCAATCATATCCTTACCATATGACTGTCCTCCATGATCTTCCGTACCATTTAGATATAAATCAAAATCAGTACTCTTGAATACCTCTTCATCTTTATAAATATAAACACTATAGTCAGTAAAAACATAATTGTTATATTTAATCGTAATATCTTTAAAACTTAATAATAAATCATTAATTAAGTTATAATCTTCTGAATTTATAAAAATATCATATCCCTCTGGATTACTAACATCTTTATACATATAATAATTACTAAATTTTTGATTTAAAATATCTTGAAATTCATTTTTTACTAAAATTAATCCTTTTTGTTTTAGATAATCATTTTCAAAATACACGTCTGTTTTAAATCTCCCGTTGGCAACTCTTTCATCATATATAATATAAGCATCATTATAAGTTGCAGTTGCTATGATTTCTTTATTATCTTTATTTGTAATTTCTATTTTATAACTATGACCACCATCTACATCTTGATAAAAACTACAAGTATCAATTCCAAAAGTACAAATTTTTAAAACATCTTTAGAAATGATTTTAGCAGTTGTTAAATCTCCATAATTATTATATATTTCCTCTTCAACATAAGAAATAATTTCTTTTTCACTTAAAGGATTATAAACTTTTACCTTATCATATTTATTACAACCACTTATAAAAAATATTCCGATTAAAATCAAAAGTATTTTAACTTTTTTCATTATTTGCTCCTATTTATATAACTTTTTATTTTATGGCTTAACAATTATTTTTATTTTATCGGTTTTACCACTGGTAAGTTCTAAAAAAGCATCTTGAACTTTATCTAAATTAACTTTTAAATCAATGTATTTTAAAACATCAATTACTCCTTTTTCAATCAATTTAATACAAGTTTCAAATTCTTTTTCTGTATAAGCAATAGCACCTTTCATTTCAACTTCTTTCATAACTGACATGGTAATTGGAACGGAAATATTATTAGTTGCTACTCCAACTAAAATAATACTTCCACCTTCTTTAACACTCATAATGGCTTCACTTACAGCATATTGATTACCACAACATTCAATTACTTTATCAAATCCGCCACTTGTTTTTTTCATAACTTTTTCTATGATATCTTTGTCATTGGCATTGAAAACTTCACTTATTTTTCCATACTTCATAGCCTTTTTACTTCTTTTTATATTAGTTTCCATTAAGGCAACATAAGTAGCTCCATTAAGTCTTGCAAATTCGGCGGCCATTAAACCAATTATTCCCCCACCAATAATTAAAACTTTATCCCCTACTTTAATATTAGCTAAATTAATGGCATGTAAAGAAACTGCCGATGGTTCAACAAGAGTTGCTTCTTGAAAACTAACTTTATTAGGAATTTTTTTAACCATATCACTCCTACAACTTAAATATTCTGAAAATCCTCCGGAATTAGTTAAAGAAAGTCCAACGGCATCAGTCCAAGTATTTTTACAAAAATGAATATTACCATTTTTACAAGCATCACATTTTAAACAAGGAGAAATTGGAAGTCCAGTTACTCTATCCCCTACTTCTAAATCTAATCTATCCCCAGGATCTACAACAACTCCGGAAAATTCATGACCCATGATAAGTTCTAAAGGACTCCCATTTTCAAAATAATGTAAATCCGATCCACATATACCACAGCATTTAACTCTAATAATAACTGAACCATCTTTAGAATTTGGCTTTTTAACAGTTGCTATTTCTAAATTTCTAACCCCTTTTAATTTAATACACTTCATATTATACCTCCACTACTATAAAAAAATTATATCATAGAAAATTAAAATATTAAAAAAAATTAGTTAAAATTATTAACTTAACTAACTTTTCTTTTTACTTTGAAAATTATATGTAAACTTTAAAATTAAATTTCTTGGAGCAAATCGTCTTAAAAAAGTAATTAATTTTATAGAAAATCCTGGAATAATAACTGTTTTCTTTAAAAACATTTTATCAATTGCAAATTTAGCAACATAATTACTTCCTAATCCTTGACCTTTAAAATTAACATTAGCAACATTATTAAAATTAGTTTTAACTGGTCCTGGACATAAAATAGATACTGATACATTAGAATTATTCTTTTTTAGTTCATAGTTAATTGCTTCTGTTAAATTCAAAACATAAGACTTAGTTGCATAATAAGTTGCCATCAAAGGACCTGGTCCAAATCCTGCAGCTGATGCGATATTTAAAATATAACCACTATTTCTTTTTACCATATCTTTTAAATACAATTTTGTTAGTAAATGAAGGGCTTTAATATTTACATCAATCATTTCTAATTCTTTATTAAGATCTGTTTCTTGAAATTCTCCAAATAAACCAAATCCAGCATTATTAATTAAGATATCAATATTATCATTTTTAGTTAAGACATATAATTCTTTAACTTTATCAAGATTTTTTAAATCTAATATAATTACTTTTACATCTACTTGAAAATCTTTGATTAATTCATTTAATTTTTCTTTGTTTCTGGCTACTAGTATTAAATCTATTTTTAAATCATTAAAATACTTAGCCATACTTGCACCTATTCCTGATGATGCTCCAGTTATTAAAGCTTTCATATCACACCTCTACTATAATTATAACATCATTAATTATAACATCATTTATAGGTATTAATAACACACTTTTTAATTAATTTTTCATATTTTATATTAGATAAGAATAAAGGAGTGATTTTATGGAAGAATTAAATAATTGTTTAGCAAGACTTTTAAATGTTATTAAAGTTTTACAAAATAATGCTGAAAAAATAGAATGCAGAGATAATACTTGTACAAGACCATATTTAGGACTTAATATAGAAACAATTTGTTTTAATACAAGACCTATTACTTTATATCGATGTGATAATGGTTTAATTACCCTAAATTATACAAGTCCTACTGGAGAAGAGTTAACAACAAGTGTTTTTAGAGTAGAAAGTGTATCTGATGATAGTGTTGGTGTCTTACTTTTAGAAGAAACTGTTGATAGTGAAGGTAATATAACTTATATTAATACAAATACTTATGCAACTATTAATCTAGGTTGTGTATGTGCTATTAGATGTTTACCTGATACTATTGTTAATAACGTTTAAGAAAGGAGAAAATATGAGTAATCGAGAATGTGATAAAAGCAGTATAAGTAAAGTTTTAAGTTTTATTTTAGAACTTCAAAAATGTGCTGATGACACTAATTTAGATGCAACTGGTTGTGATAATCCTTGTTTAGGACCTAATATTAGTAATGGTTTAATCTTTAATACGCGACCTATTACTTTATATTCATGTTGTACTGGTGAATTGTGGACTATGCCTTTTACCTTAAACGGAACAACTGGAGATTCTACGGTATTTAAGATTTCTAAATTAGATTGTAATTGTGCTACTTTTGAAATACTAGCACCTAATCCTGATACAACCAATTCATTATTACCATATATAGGAACTAATAATTTCTTTACAATTGATCTTGACTGTGTTCTAGCAATTAGATGCTTAAATGATACTTATACAAATTAAAGAAGCCTAAATTAAGCTTCTTTTTTTATCTAGTTTCAACTATTAATTTAATCGCAGTTCTTTCTTCTCCTTCAATTGAGATATCTGAAAATGCTGGAGTGCATATTAAGTTTTTACCACTTGGGGCAACAAAACCACGGGCAATTGCTATAGCTTTAATTGCTTGATTAATAGCACCTGCTCCAACCGCTTGAATTTCAACACTTTCTTTATCTTTAAAGACATTAGCTAGAGCTCCAGCAACACTACTAGGATTAGATTTACTGCTTACTTTAAGCGTTTCCACGTATAAATTCCTCCATTCACTTAAGTATATTAAAGTATTTAAAAAAAATAACCATTTCTAGTTATTTTTAATTTTTAATTATTTATAAATTCTTTTAATTCCTCTTTATTTAAATAACCTGTATGACTCTTTAAAATCTTACCATTTTCAATTAAATAAAGAGTTGGAATACTAAAGACATTGTAAATACCTGCTATATCTGGAAATTTATCAACATCAACTTTTAAGATATCAACACTTATTTCATCTTGAATATTTTCAAATACTTCCCCCAACATTTTACAAGGTCCACACCAATTAGCATAAAAATCTACTAAAACTTTTTTATCTTTAATTTCATCTTCAAAATCTTTTTCTAAATATTTTATCATTTTTATCCCCTATGTTTTGCTAAAACTGCTTCGATTCCATCAAAATTAATTTTTCCTTTTTGATATAATTCACTAACTACATCGAAACTAACCATTTTCTTTTCAAGCATCATATCTAATACTTTTGAATTTAAAATATTTGTATCCTTTTCATCTTGTAGTTCATAAATATCTTGAACTAATTCAACAGTATCACTTGTAATATTAGTTAATACTGGTGATGATGTTAATATTTTATTAGCATATTTACTTTCCATAAATGGTTCAAAACTAAATGCTGGTTGAGTTAAAAAGAATAACACAACGAAAGCAATTACATATCCTTCAACAAGTCCTACTAAAAATCCTAGTATCTTTGATGGAATTCCTAAAATAATTGTAAATTTTAAAATTTTCTCAAAAATTCCGGTAATGGAAACTATTAAATTATAAACTACTAATAAAACTGCTAAAACAATCATAAAAGCCAGTAATTGATAAACTAAAATATTTAAGGTTATAACACCTTGAAATAAATTTGGAAAATCAAACATTGGTAAGTTTAATAAGAAGAATTCTCCAATTGGATCTTTAAAAACATAAGCCAAATAGAAAACTAAAATTGTTCCTAAACAAATTACTAATTCTTTAAATACTCCTCGTTTATATCCTGTAATTCCCGCTAAAAGGATATAAATGATTATTATAATATCTACTATATTCATAAATTCCTTTCTATAGTGCTTCAATTTCTTCAGTTTTTGATGTTTCTGTTTGTTGTGGTTGAACTACTGGTATAACTCCAGTTCCCGCTAAAGGATCTGCTCCTCCATAAATTATTTTTTCTTGTTGAGGATTTTCAATAGGTACAGAAACATTTGGGCTAACTCCACCATATGGTAAATTTACAGCATCTACTTGAACATTATTATTAATGGCTGGCTCTACTGGTTGTAATTGAGGTTCTACACTTATTGGCGCTACTTCTACTGGTTGAATTTGTGGTTCTACACTTATTGGCGCCACTTCTACTGGTTGAATTTGTGATTCTACATTCATTGGTGCCACTTCTACTGGTTGAATTTCAGGTTCCATATTTACTGGTGTAAGTTCAACTGGTTGTATTTGAGGTTCTACATTCATTGGTGCCACTTCTACTGGTTGAATTTGAGGTTCTACATTCATTGGTGCCACTTCAACTGGTTGAATTTGTGGTTCTACATTCATTGGTGCCACTTCTACTGGTTGAATTTGAGGTTCTACATTCATTGGTGCCACTTCTACTGGTTGAATTTGTGGTTCTACATTTATTGGTGCCACTTCAACTGGTTGAATTTCAGGTTCCATATTTACTGGTGTAAGTTCAACTGGTTGAACATCAGTAGCCATATTATTTTCAACAGGTATAACACTAATTTGATCAATACCACTTGTTAATGGTAGTTGATTATCAACTACATTTGTTGAAGCATCATTAACAACATTAAGAGGATTGCCATTATTATCAATAGGCACAGAATTTACTCCTTGATCTGGTATTACTACATTTACATCATTCTCACTATCTTTCGTCTTTTTACTTCTTATTGTTGATATAAATATTATTATCGAAATAATAACTAACAAGCATCCTACTCCAGTTAATATCCCTGGAATGGTTAAAAACCAACTAAAATCAAAATTTTTAAACATATAAATCCATCTCCCATTCTATTCTTATTTAAGATACTTAAATGATAACAAAAAAAGAAGACAAAATCAATGTTTTTTTTTTAATACTTAATTTTTTCTTCTATTTTTTACATTTAACGTTTATAATCACGTGAAGCTATATTTGTTCTAATTGTTAAATTATTCATATAAAATTCTTTATTTAAACAATAAAACAATTAAAGTAAGTAGTGCTATTCCTAAACGATACCACATGAAGATATTGTAATCATGACTTTTAAGATATTTAAGTAAGAATTTAATACACAATAGTCCTGATACGAAAGATACTAAAACACCAACAATAAACATAGTCGGATTATACATAATTAAAGAAATCATCTCTCCTTTTAATACTTTAATAGCAACAGCACCGGCTACAACTGGAGCTGATAAGAAAAACGAAAATTTAGCCGCATCTTCTCGTTTCATTTTTAAACATCTACTAGCAGCAATTGTTGTTCCACTTCTTGAAAATCCTGGTATTAAAGCACATACTTGACTACATCCAATAATTAAAGCATCTTTTAAATTCATTTCTTTAAATGACTTAGTTTGTTTATTATTTTTATCACATAAATAAATAATAATTCCCATAATTGCAAGAGAAGCACATATTAAAACATAGTTACTTCTTACTAAGCTATCAATTTTATCTTCAAATAATAAACCAACTACAGCTGCTGGAACAGTTGCTGCAACTATATACCATAAAAGTTTCCCATCAGTTGTTTTAACTCCTTTAGTAAATCCATCTTTTATCATCTTAAGAAAATCTTTAAAGAAATAAACTAAAATTGCTAAAAGAGTTCCAAAATGAAGAGCAATATCAAAACTCATTTCATACTCTCCAGTTAAAAATGCTCCTATTCCAAAAATATCTCTAAAAATAATCAAATGAGCACTCGAAGAAATTGGTAAAAACTCCGCAATTCCTTGTATAACTCCTAAAATAAAAATTTGTATAAATTCCATAACACATACCTTCCTTCTAAACAATTATATCACATAATTAGAAATTAAATACATATATTTTTAATATGAAAAAAGAAACATTTATTAAAAGTACTATTATTTTAATGATCGGCGGACTTCTTACTAAATTACTTGGTATTTTAATTAAAGTAATCATGACAAGAAATTCAAATCTTGAAGTAATTAGTTTATACATGTTAGTAATGCCAACTTTTTCATTAATGATGGCAATTAGTCAACTAGGATTTGCTTCTGGAATATCAAAAGTAGTCAGTGAAAATAAAGATAGTAGTAAAAAAATATTATTTTCAGTACTCCCTATTTCTATTTTAATAAATATATCCTTAACTATCCTTTTAATATTTACAAGTAAATATATTGCTTTTAATATGCTAAAAAATGAAAATGCTTATTTACCAATTTTAGCAATTAGTTTAGTTTTACCATTTGATTCTTTATCTAGTATTTTAAGAGGATTCTTTTTTGGTAAAGAGAAAATGATCCCTCATGTTGTAAG
Organism: Bacilli bacterium; assembly: GCA_017472015.1. GTDB lineage: Bacteria > Bacillota_I > Bacilli_A > RF39 > UBA660 > RUG591. The sequence goes on along the minus strand of JAFURC010000049.1, from coordinate 91,033 downwards.
TAATTTATCTGAACAAATTGTAAGACTTTTATTTATGTTATTAATACTTCCTAATATTTTAGATAAAGGAATTGTTTTTACAACTACTAGTTTAATTTTAATAAATGTTTTATCAGAACTTATTTCAAGTTTAGTTTTAATATTTTTCTTACCAAAGAAATTTTCTATATCAAAAAGTGATTTAAAACCAAGTTTTAGAAGTAGTAAAAATGTTTTAGAAGTAGCACTTCCTAATACGATGACAAGAATAGTTGGAACGATTTCTTATTTTTTTGAACCAATCATTTTAACTTATGTCTTAACTTTAAATGGTTATTCAAACAATTATATTATTACTCAGTATGGAGTTATTAATGGTTTTGTTATGCCTATTTTATTATTACCAGGTTTTTTCACGAATGCCATTAGCAATGCCTTACTTCCAGTTATATCAAGAGAATACTCTAAAAATAATTATAAATATATTAAAAGGAAATTAAAACAAGCCCTTTTATATTCTCTTTTAATAGGTATTCCTACTACCATAATAATTATCATATTTCCAGAATTTTTCTTAAATTTATTATATAAAACTAGTCATGGAGCCGATTATATAAGAAAAATATCATTTATCTTTATTCTTTATTATATAGAAGCTCCATTGTCAGCCTTTCTTCAAGCAACTAATAGAGCAAATCTGGTTATGTATGATAATTTTATTGGAATCCTTTTTAAAACTATTTCTTTATTTATTTTAAGTTTTATTCCTAATATTGGTCTTTATAGTTTATTAATTTCAAGTGGTATTAATATCTTAATTACAACCATAAGACATATTATACATATCAAAAAATTATTTAAAGAAAAAAGGTCTTAATAAACCTTTTAATTTTTTTATTTATTCTATAACTTTTATACTAGTTATAACTGGTTGATTTTCATAGGAAATTTCTATATCTTCTTCGGTTGGATTAACATTAGCTACTATTTGATCAACTATTTCAATTCCTTCGGTTACATGACCAAATGCAGCATAATCACCATCTAAGAAAGTACTATCTTGGTGAACTATAAAGAATTGACTAGAAGCCGAATCATTATCATATGGAGTTCTAGCCATAGAAATTACCCCTCTTGTATGAGAAATATTATTTTCTACTCCATTAGATTTAAATTCACCTTTAATAGGTTCATCAGAGCCACCTAATCCAGTGTGTTCAGGATCTCCTCCTTGAATCATAAAATTAGAAATTATTCTATGGAAAGTTAATCCATCATAAAAACCTTCTTTAACAAGATTAACAAAGTTAGTTACCGTAATTGGTGCTGTATCAGCATCAAGTTCTAATCTAATAACTCCATAATCTTTAACATTCATCTCAACATTAATTTTTCCTTTTAAATATTCAATTTTTTCATTTTCTCTTACAAATAAATCTTTCATAGAACACCCACTTATAAATAAAACTCCTATTATTAATAATACTAATATTTTTTTCATCTAACAATTATTTCCTCTCTTCCTGCTCCAACTCCAATAAATTTAATTGGAACTCCGACAAATTCTTCAATTCTTTCAATATATTTTTTAGCAACTTCTGGTAAATCTTCGTATTTTCTAATGTTACTTATATCTCCATCATATCCTTTAAATTCTTCATAAACTGCTTCACTTTCATTTAACTCTTCTTCATTAGTTGTAAAATCTTCAGTTATAATTCCATTTCTTTTATAACCTGTACAAAGTTTAATGGTTTCAAGTTTTAAAGCGGTATCCAAGTGATTCATACAAAGGGCTGTAATTCCATTTATTAAAACGGCATATCGAAGGGCTACTAAATCTAAATATCCACATCTTCTTGGTCTTTTAGTTGTTGCCCCGTATTCATGACCTAATTCTCTTATTAAATCACCTATTTCATTATCTTGTTCAGTTACATATGGACCTGCTCCAACACGTGATGAATAGGCTTTCATAACTCCATATACTTCTCCAATATTATGAGCATTCAAACCACTTCCTGTAATAATTCCTCCAATTGTTGGATTGCTACTGGTTACATATGGATAAGATCCAAAATCAATATCAAGTAAAGTTGCTTGAGCCCCTTCACAAACTATTTTTTTGTCTTCTTTAATTAATTTATGAATTAAAGTTGTTGTATCACAGACATATTCTTTTAAAATATTTGCATATTCTAAATATTCCTTATAAATTTCTTCAAAACTAACTAAAGGATAATTATAAAGGGTAAATATTTTATTTTTAGCTTCAACATTTCTTTTTAATAAATCTTTAAACTTATCAGAATACAAGTCTTCTACTCGAATACCAGATCTTTCGTATTTATCACAATAACATGGTCCAATTCCTCTTACAGTTGTTCCAATTTTTTTACCACCACGATTTTCTTCTAACAACTTGTCCATTTCTATATGATACGGAAATATTACATGGGCTTTCGTACTAATTCTTAAATTTGATACATCTTTTCCTTTTTCTTTTAAAGAATTAATTTCTTCTAGTAAAACTTTTGGATCAATTACTACACCATTTCCAATTATAGCAAGTGTTCCTTTATTTAAAATTCCTGATGGTATTAAATGAAAAACATATTTTTCTCCATCTACTTCAATTGAATGACCAGCATTGTTACCACCAGTTGCTCTTAATGCAACATCAGCACTTCCACCTAAATAATCAATTATTTTTCCCTTTCCTTCATCACCATAAAATGATCCTAAAACAACATCAACACAACTCATACTAAATACCTCTTTTCTGTGATACCAATCACTAATAAATTATATATTAAAAATTTTATTTATACAACTAAGTAGACAAAAATTAAAAAAAATAAAAATTTTACAAAATAATATTTTAATATATAATATATCAAAAAAACGGGGTATTACTATGAATCTATTAAATCTAAAAATAATTAAAAACCAAGATTTTAAAGATCTAATTAATACATTAAAAGATATTAATAATAAAACCAAAGTAACTATTTCTTATCACGAATTTAAAGAATTATTAATAAAATTTTTCTATACTATCATGAAATCTTACTTAACCAAGAGTAATTTACTTGATAATAAAAATTATCAAAATTTTTCTTTTCAAATTCAAGAATTACCACGTAATATAGGTGGAAAATATATTATAAAAGAATCTACAATTATAATTAATCAATCAATTATTTTAGATATTTATCATGGAAATTTATTTAATTTAAAAACTATTTTTCACGAATTAAATCATTTTAAAATTGATTGTGATTTAGAAAATAGCATACCTAATATTAATTTATATAGAATTTTAAAAGAAAAGTTACTATATTCTAGTACTATTGAACCCGAAGATTATTATAAAACTAAAGAAACTAAATCTATTGATTACTATGATAGTAATTATAATTTATATTCTGCAGAAATATTAGTTGAACTAAATGCTATTAAAGATTTATTACTATTTTTCACTTTAATTGATTTAGATTATAGTAATTTAAAAGAATTAGATTTACTTAATTATATATTTGAACTTGAAAATAATTGGAATAATTATAATCGTGATAGTTCTCATATCACTTGTTTTAATGATAATCAAATTAATTTATATGAAGCATTTGAATATCAATTAAATTATAATAAAAATTGGTTACAAGAATTTCCAATACTTAAATATGAATATTATTTAGATAAAGATAATAATTTAATTAAAAGAACAATTCCAGAACTTATCATATTATTAAAAAATGAAACTGATAGTAAAATTCAAAAATTTCTTTATAAATTAATAAATTCAAGATTAGAATTTGAAACTGATTTTCATGATAAAAAAAATAAAAACATCTAATTCTAAATTGAATCAAATATTATATTTTACGTCGCACAATAAATTATTCACTCTTTTATTTATTCTTTTTGTTTTTTAACTTGAAATATAGTATCATAGACACAAACTTAGTATTTTTTTATGCATTAATCGCATTTTATAACTTATAATCGCTAGATATATCTGATACAATTATTTCAGGAACATTTAATCAGTTGGGTGGAGCCAAACTAAGATTTTTAAATCGAAGGGAGGCGATAATATGAACAAGAAAGATTTTTTAATTCTATCTTTAGTAATAATTATCATTCTCTTGATAATATTACTTTTTGTAATTTTATTATAGAAAAAATCCACCTAATTAAGCATTAGGTGAAAAAACATTTATGGTAACACTCAACATGCGAAAATTGAATGTTCCTTTTTTATTATATGTAAATAACTTTTACATATTCATATTAACATAGAATAATTTAAATTTCAAGTTATTTATTTTGCATCATATTTAATAAGTTAATTTTAAACATATCCTTTTCAGGATTAGCTTTACTAATCATGACACCTTTATATGCTGTAAGTTCAGCACGATGTCCTTCTTCTAAAATACCTTCTGGTGTGATATTAGTTAAAAGAACGATTTTTTTATCTTCATAAACAGTATAATGTAAGCGAATTTCTCCATGAACTTTTACAAACATTTCATCTGTTGGTAATACTAATTCATAAGATTTAGTATTATCTGTACTGGTAATTAATTCACCTAAAAATTCACCATTTCGAATACTTGGGTAGTATTCAAACGTTAACTTTTTATAAGCTAACATATTATACTTTCTAACAGATCTTTCTTTTTTTCTAAAATCATTTTCATTTTGGTATTCAAATATATAACTTTGTTTCATATAATTCAACCCCTTTTTTAACCCCTGAACAATGAGTACTACAAAAATTTTACTACCTGACAATAACCCCTATTTATCAGATTTGTGCTTATTATACTATTATAAGTTAGAAAAGTCAAATTTTTTCGTATTTTCGTCCATATTTTTGTACTAATGAAGCAATTTTCTTAAGATAAACTAGGTATTCATTTATTTTATAACAATCATCATATGTATTTTTAGTAAACTCAATTCGCTTAGGAATTGCAAGTTTTATTAAGAAAAATAAGTATTCATATTCATCTATTTTATTTTCCATTTCATATTCTCTTATAAAATATTCTAAGTCTAAATCATAATAATTATCTTGATATAATTTAATTAAATCATTTATTGGCATATCAAGTTTTGATTTCGACCAACTAATTAAATATTTCCTATCTGATTCTAAAATATGTGATAAATCTAAATTATTATGAATCATGCTATAACGAATTACTTTCTTACTTTTAATATAATTATACCAATTATTAATTTCTACTTTAACAAAATTAAGTAAATAATAAATTACATCGATATTAGAAACTAATAGATATTCACTAGGTGACATAAAAACAATCGTATCAATATAATTATTTAAATCACTATAATAATTCATTAAAAAATTAACTTCTTTTAAAATATTTTCATATATTTCTTTAACTTCATCCATATCAATTTCTTTATTAAAAGAAGTTTTTCTATGTAAAATACCACTTAAATGGATTAAATCAGATATTTTTTGTTCCTTGGGGACATCATTAGTATTAACAAATTCTAATAAATCATACGAAACATTTTTATCATTTAAAGTTCTTGGAAAATAATTAAAATCCCTTGTTTTTAAATATTCATATATATCATAATTATTACTATTTTCTTTATAAACTAATTTGCCTTTATCGGTTTCAACTATACAAGCATTTTTAATATATTTAAGAGATTTAATTTTTAAATTTAAATTATCTAAAGCTTTTTTTAAGTTATTCATCTTCTGATGGAATAATTATTTTACTACCAACTACTAAATTATCAAGATCATTATAATCACTTAATATTTCTTTAGTTGTATTAAACTTTTCATAAATTAAATCTAGTGTATCATCTTCTTTAACTGTATATACTCTATAAATTGAATATTCTTTTTCATTTTCCACATTTTCTAATAATTTTTCTTGAAAATTAAGTTTATTTTCTTGATATGTCATTTGATTTTTAGTCTCTATTTTTTTATTCTCTAAAACTAAATTTTCCAATTCTTCTTCCATACTACTATCTAATAGTTCAAATTCACTATCTTCTCTATTTTCCTCTTCTCCCTTAAATTCTCTTTCTAAATCTTCATTTGGTAAAACTACTTCTATTTTTTCGATTTTATCTTCTTTAATATCCAAGTCATCTAACATAACACTTATATTAACTTTTAATTTTTCTTCATTGATTATTTCATAAGAAAAATCATCAATACTAATAGAACAAGAACTTGTTTCATATTTAGAATCAATTGTTATATCAACTGGAATATTATATTTAAACTCCTCTTCTAATTGACTACTTTCTAATATTTTATAAGTTCCACTAATAATAAATTCCCCAGATACATTTTGTAAATCTAAAGTAAGTGTATTATCAAGAGCAATTGATGTAATCTCCCCTATCTTGGTTTTAAACATTAAATCTTTTGTAAAAGGTACAATTTTTTTCATATATCCTCCATTCACTTAAGTGTATGAATAATTTATTTTTTTATAACAAAAAAGTATTAGTTATATAAGTTATTTTTCTTAATATAATCTAATACTTTATTATCTAAATAAATATTCTTGGTTTCTTTTAAAGAATTTCTTGATTCAGTTGATGAGCCGGGATAGGTTTTATTAATTATTATTATTTTATCTCGATAATTTTCATATTTTTCTAATTCTTTTTCTAAATTATTTCCTCGATTAATAATAATTAAAGAATATTTTTTTAATATATCTTCGTAGTTAGTAAATGTATAAAACTTTAAAAATAAATCACTTCCCATAATTATATGGGTTATTTTTTTATCTTTATTTATTTTTTCTAAAACAAAATAATTGAATATTCCTGAATCACTATAATTATATATATTTAAAGATGTCATATTTTTAGTTAAAACTAAATTAAGCATATCAAGTCTTCTATCTATAGATTCTAAATTAGTTTTTTTACTATTAACTGGTAGAAAATAAATATGATTTACTATTTTATCTTCTAATAAATCTAAAGTTATTTTTAAATGACTAGTTGTTACTGGATTAAATGATCCAACAAATAATCCAAAAAAAAGATGATTATTTCTCATCTTTACTAATTATTTCTTCTTTCTTATAATATCCACAGTTTTTGCAAACACGATGTGGTTTAATCATTTCACCACAATTTGGGCAAGAAGTTACAGTTTTTGCTGTTAAAGCATTATGAGATCTTCTCATTCTTTTTCTTGTTTTTGAAACTTTTCTAAATGGTACAGCCATGTCATTGCTCCTTTCTTATTCTTTAAAGAAATCTTTAAATGGATTATTTATTTCCTTTACTTCATCTTCAAAATAAATATCACTATATTTATCCTTTAGTTCCTTGGTATCACTAGTTGTATAGCGAATAGGAATTTCCAATACAATATAATGCCATAAAAATTCAATTAAATCAAGTGTTTTTAATGAATTTTCTAAAATTTCTTCAATTTCTATTTGAAATTCATAAGGAACTTCTTCTGATGTGATGGCATCAGTTATATACATTTGCCCACTAACATCTAATTTAACCAGATTATTGTTTTCATAATCTCTTTTTATTTCCCCAACAACTGATACATCATTAAGTGAAATAATCTCTGTAGTTTTTAAAAATTCCTCTGAATAACTTATAAGTTCATCAATAATAATTTTTTCTTGATTATTTAAATCCATTAAATTAATTTCCATAATTATCTCCTTGAGGCTTAATTATACTATATTTTATTTAAATTAGCAACCACTTGGTAAACTATAACCAGTTGTTTTATATGTTTCTTCTCCATTACTATTAGTACATGATAAATATGGAGTTAAAGTATTACCATTATTGGTTATTAAAACATAACCATTACAAGTAATTTTATTATTAATTGGTTGCATATTCAAGTCACTTAAACAAACATGTCCCTTTTGTTTATATAAAGGTATAGTTTTAGTATACTCAACCATCATATCACCATAAGTTTGATATTGTTTTCTATCATTATTTCTTTTTAAACTTGATACTCCTGGTACTACTAACATCATAACTAATGCAAGTAGTGCAATAACAGCTAATAATTCAGCTAAAGTAAATCCCTTTTTATTCATTATTTCACCTATCCTTAAACTTAAATTAATCATAACAAAATTTTATCTAATAATCAATATTTTCTATTGTTGTTTTATTAAATTTATAGTATATTAACTTAGGTGATTTAAATGCAAGTTTTTCATACATTAGAACCCATATATGATAAAAATTCTAAGGTTTTAATTCTTGGAAGTATTCCATCTATTAAATCAAGAGAAGAAGGATTTTACTATGCACATCCTAAAAATCGTTTTTGGTCTATTTTAGAAAAAGTTTATAATGAAAAAATTGAAAATACTAAAGAAGATAAAATTAAATTTTTAAAAAATCATCATATTGCACTTTATGATGTAATTAAAAGTTGTGAAATCACATCATCAAGTGATTCTTCAATTAAAAATCCTATTCCAAATAATTTAACTGATATCTTGAAAGAAAGTGATATTAAAGTTATCTTTACAACTGGTAGGAAAGCTTATAATTTATATCAAAAATATTGTTTTAAAGATACTAAAATTGAAGCAATTTACTTACCGAGTACATCACCCGCTAATTCTCCTAAAGGAATATACGAAAAATTAATTAAATCTTATTCTCAAATTAAAGACTATACTGAAAAATAAAAAACTAAAGAATATATTGATTATATAAACTTTAGTTTATTTTTTTAACTTCTTGATCCTCCATCAACACTTAATAATTCCCCAGTTATATAACTTGCCATATCACTTGCTAAGAACAGAAAAGCATTACTAATATCATCAGGTGTTCCAATTCTTCCAAGAGGAATTGTTTTTATTAAAGGTTCAATCATTTCTTTAGGTAAATTTTTAACCATATCGGTTTCGGTTATTCCAGGTAAAACCGCATTCACCCGAATTCCATAAGGAGCAAGTTCACGAGACAATGACTTAGTTATTCCATTAACAGCAAACTTACTAGCCGGATACATTACCCCAGATGGTTGACCATAAATACTTACCATAGAACTAGTATTTAATATTACTCCTTTGGTTTCTTTTAAATAAGGTAAAACCATTTTACTAGAAGTAAATACCGATTTAATATTCAAATCACTTATTTTATCATATTCACTTTCCTCGTAATCTTCTAATTTAGTTTTAGATGAAATTCCGGCATTATTAACTAATATATCAATTTTCCCATATGTTTCTTTAACTTTTTTAAAAATTTCTCCCATTTCATCTTGACTACATAAATTTGGATAAAAACCTATTACTTCATAATTTTCATTTATTACTTTTAAATCTTTAATTGCCTTAGAAACTGTTTCTTCTTTAGAACCAAGTAAAGCAACTTTACAACCATTATCTAAAAACTTTTTAACAATGCTATAACCAATTCCTCTTGTTCCACCAGTTATAACTGCAACTTTTCCATTTAACATAATTACCTCCATTTAAAATATACCATAAGATTATAAGTTTTTAAATATCTTTTTCTTTTAAAATTAAATAAACAAAACAACTTCCCATAACTGATCCAATTAAATTAACATATAAATCTTTCATAGTATCATTTATTCCAATATCTAAATAACCATCATTTATTTTTAAGGTTTTAACCATATCTTTTTCTTTATAATAAATAATTGTTTCATAAATATTATAAATTCTTTCAGTCTTTAATCCATTTTTACTAAATTTATAAGATGCTATTTCATTAACTAAATAATCTCTTTGATTATCTTGGATTAAAACTTTATCAACCGAATATTCTAATATTTCCCACATGAATCCAACAGTAATTGAAAAACAAAAACCAACGAGTGTTATTAAAAAGGGATATATTTTTTTAAACTTATTAATTCGTTTTAAATAAATGAAAAATGTATAAATAAATAAAACAGCAAGATACCCAGTTAAAGCATGCATACCGGTATCCCAATAAGGAGAATTAGTATATAATAAATTAAATTCATAAGTAAATATTAATAAATATATTAAATTTTCAAAATTATAAAGATATTTTAATTTATTATTATTCATATTCTTAAATAAACCTATTATAAATACTAATAATATAACTCCATATAATATACTAACTAAATAATTCGTAAAAATTTCTTTAATTAAAAAAATAAGAACTAATATTCTTAATAAAGTCATATAAATAATTAAATTCTTTTTCATATAATCACCAATTAACTATTTATAGTATTTAACTTATTAAAAAAATTATTCTTATCTATTTTTTATTTTTCTTATTTAAGATAAAGCCTATTATAAATGAAATTAAACTAGGTATTAATAATTGAATAATTCTAAATATTATCGTTGCATAAAAAGGAAATGAGGTTGTAATATCATAATTAATATAATCTATAAGAAGTATTACTAAAAATATAATTACTAAAATAATTGAAAGTAAATAAAATAATTTATAATTCTTTTTCATATAGCCTCCAAGTTTATTCGACAAATTATATAGCATTTTTTAAAAGCATAATATGTCTTATAAAAACAAATTTAGTATAACACTTATAATAATAGATGTAAATTTATTTTCTTATTTTAAATTTTTTTATAAAGAATTTTACATATTTTATTTATCTTATATTTCAAGGAAGTAAATTTATTCGACAAATAATTTAGCATTTTTTGATAGTTAATTTTGTTATTAAAATGATTTTTTTCGTATTTATATTTTGTTTAAAGTAAATTTATATTATAATTGTTTTAGAGGTGACTTATGAAGTTAAAGAAATGTGTAATTACTATTGGAGGACTTGGTACTAGAATGTTACCAATTACTAAAACTGTATCTAAGGAAATGATTCCCATAATTGATGTTCCAACGATTTTTTTGCAAGTTAAAGAAGCCTATTTAAGTGGTTTTAAAGAAATTATTTTTGTGGTTTCTAAAAAGAATATTGATTTAATTAAAAGTTTTTTTAGTATCGATAATTCTTTGATGAAAGAAATTCAAGGTAATAAAGAAAAAGTAAAAATGATGGAAGAAGTTTTAGAAATTATTAAAAACATGAAATTTACTTATGTTATTCAAAAGATTAGAGGTACTTATGGTGCTTTGTGGTCAGCTAGAAATTATTTAAAGAATGAAACTTTTGGAGTAATGTATGGAGATGATTTAGTTATTAGTGATACTCCTCTTTTAAAACAATTAATAATGGAATATGAAAGAACTAATAATATGGTTGTTGCTTGTAGGACTTTAAAAGAAGATGAATTACCGAATTTTGGTATTGTTAAATATAAAGATGGAAATGTTTTAGATAATATTTGTTATAAAGATAGTATTAATCCAAGTAATGATATTATTCAAGGAAGATTTATTTTAAATTCAGATATTTTTAAAGTTAAAAATAAACTTGTGTATCATAGTAATGAATTACAATTACCTACTGCCCTTCTACATTTTAAAGATCAAGTTAGATGTGTTGTTTATGAAGGATTGTATTTTAATATTGGTAGTAAACTTGGTTATTTAAAAGCAAATATTTACTTTGGACTAAAAAGAAGTGATATGCATGATGAATTATTAAATTTTATTAAAGAAATTAAAAAAAGCAGTTCAAAGTGAACTGTTTTTTAGTCAATATTTATAAGTTCATATTCTAAAGAACCTACATTTAGTTCTGCGGCTTTTAAAACTGTTAAAATACCATTTCTTGATTCAATTCTTTCTATTAAATCATCTTTTTTCGGATCGGTTGAATTATAAACTAAATCAAGACATGCTTTATCAAGGGCAACAGGATCACATGATGCGAGAATTCCTATATCAGATATTTTAGGATCTTCGGCAACACTACAACAATCACAATCAACTGACATGTTTTTCATAACATTAATAAAAGCAATTTTATCTTTTTTATATTCCATGATACTACTGGCAGCTTCAGCCATTGATTCTAAGAATGAATTATGATCGGCAGTCCAAATTTTATCAGGATCACCAGCTCCATGAATAACGGCTTTACCATAACTTGAAGCAAGTCCTATGGAAATATTTTTTAAACTTCCGCCAAATCCTCCCATTGGATGTCCTTTAAAATGCGATAAAACTAAGATAGAATCATAATTAGCAATATTAGAACCAACATAATTAGTTGTTAAGTGTTTTCCGTTTAAAACTTTTAATTCCAAATCTCCTTCACTATCTAAAATATCAACTTTAAAGTTTTTAATCCATTCATGATCTTCTAATAGTTTTATATGTTTTTCGGTAGTATTTCTTTCTCCATCATATGCTGTATTACATTCAATAATTGTTCCATTTACTAAATCAATTAGTTGCTTCATAAATTCTGGTCTTAAAAAGTTTTGATTTCCCTTTTCTCCTGAATGAATTTTTACTCCAACATGTCCTTCTAATTTTTCATTTAAAGCCTGATAAATTTTAATTAATCCTTGACTGGTTAAATCTTTGGTAAAATAAACCTTACTCATAAGTTCCTCCTCAATATAGTATTAGTATACCACGAATGATTTATTTTAACTAAAGTATTTTATATATGACCTGTTAATTCTTTAGAAAATTCATAAGGAACTTGATAATCAAGGTAAGTGCTTGGTAAATATACAACTCCTAAATATCTCCCATCAGGAAGTTTTGGTAAGTCAATTTCTTCCTCCGTTTTATATAAAAATCCAGTTTCTCCATTTAAAACTTCTTCTAAAGTATAGATTTTTTCAACTTCTTTATACCCATTTGGAATATATAAAATTAAATTATCATTATCATTATCATCTTTATTAAAAACTTTTTTAAATTGTTTAATTGCTGTAAAATTATCAGCATTTAAAATAGCAGTTCTATCTAAATTTAATTCTGCGGCTATTTTGGTTACAGCCACATTTTGATTAAACCAATAGAAAACGTTTATATTATTTTCAATACTACTTTGATATTTAATTTCATAATACTGTTTTAAAAGATTATCAACTTCTTGTTTTTTTAATTTATATTCTTCTTTATATTTTTCATATTCTATAGGATCAGTTTCTTTTAATAAATCTATTCTAAAAATAAAATCTATATTTAAGAATAAATTAGTTGCTAAATCTCTATCAGGAATAATTTTTATTAATTCTTCAATTAAATAATTAATATCATTATTAGCATGATATTGTCTTAAAATATTTGGATCAATTATTTCGGCAATTATATAAAAATATTTTCTTAAAGTTGGATAACTGCTATCATAAAATAATTCTGAATCACTACCAAAATATTCATTATTAAAAATAACATTAACTATTTCATAAAAATAATTATCTTGAAGAGAATGATTTGTAAATGAATGTAAGTATTCATGACTTAAAGCTGATTTTTTACAATTAGTAAAATCAGTTGATTCATAAATTCGAATTCGATTTTTATTCTTTCCATAATAAGTATAATCCCCAGAAAATCCATCATTAGATGGATCATTAATATAATTTATATAAATATTACTTAAATTATTAACTAATGTATAATAATCGAAATATTCTAAATTATCTTGAAAGTACTCAGGACATGATAAGAAAAATTCTTTTTCTTCATTTGTTAAATTAGGATTACTGTTAATAAATTGAATAATATCTTCTAACTTAACATCATTATCTTGATATTTGGAAACTAATTCATTTTCTTTATAATTTTGAATACTAAAGTCAATTCTTTTAATTCCTTCTATAGAAAGTAAGGTCATTAATATTAAGGATGTACTTAGTACTAAAACTGGTATAACCTTATCTTTAATTTTTACTCTTCTTCTGGTATATCTCGATTCACTTCTTTTAAATGAATTTTTCTTATTGTAACTTGCAAGATATTCTTCTTGATTGTTGAATAAAGAATTTAAATTTAGTATATCTTCAGTTATTTGATAATTATCTTCATAAAAAATATGATAATTATTATTTAAATCATATAAATGTTTAATACTTTTATTATTATATTTTATATATCCTAAATCTTTAATTATATTTGATGGTAATAAACTATAAAAAACATTTTTTATAAGTTCTCTTTGATTATCTGTAATATCATAGGAAATCTTATCATCTAATCTTTTTCCATAAACTAAATTACCATTATTAATAAATAAACATAATTGAATACCTTCATCAATAAAATTTAAAATTTCTTTCATAACCACTCCTATTTTCTAATTTTATTTTACTAAAAAAAAGAAGTTATTTCAAGCAAAATAACTATATTTAAATGGCGTCCCCAGTAGGAAATGATTAAACACTTTAATTACACCTAACTATTACTAAAATACCTTGTTTTATGCCAATAATATCTAAAATTAATTACCTCGATTTACCTTAATTTATAAAAATAAGATGTAATTAAGAGGTAAAAAATGAATAATAATTGTAAATATTTAAAACAAAAATTAAATAGAAAACTAGAATGTAAACTAACAAATAAAATAATAACGTTTAAAGATTGTTCTAATTGCATATATAAAGAATATAACTGCACATTTAAGAATATTAATAATGCAATTGAACAAATTCCCGACGTCGGTAAAATGGTATCAAATAACCATCAAATAAACAAAAGTCCGGTTATAAAAGAAAAAGTCCACCCTAAAATGGAAAAAAACACTAAATTTTCAAAAAATAGTGCAAAGTATGAGAAAAAAACTCCTAAAATGTCAAAGAAAAGCAACAAACTTGCCAAAATGGAGCGAAACAGAACTAGTATAATAACTGATGATATGAATCATTGTTTTGTATGTGGTGCAAAGAAAGAACATATCCACGAAGTCTGCTTTGGCAAAAATAGACTTAATTCTATCAAGTATGGTCTTGTTATTCCTGTTTGCTTTGATTGTCATATGAAGATACATAATGATATCATTCTTCAAGATAAGCATCATAGAATTGCACAAAAAAAATTCAACGAGGTTTATCCTAGTTTGGATTTCGTTGAAATTTTTAAAAGAAATTATTTAGATTAAAACAAATCTTTTACAAGATCTTTTTTGACATCAAATATAATTACAGAATTAATTACAATTGTAATTACATTTTTCTTTTCAATTAGAATCACTGATTTAACTTTAATCTCAAAGATTTCAGTAAACCTTTCTAATTGTTCATTACTTAATTTCAATCAATATTCCCCCTTTGATTGCCGATATTATATCAAATTCCTTTGTCGAATTTTGTCGAATTTTGTCGAAAACAATAAAAAAAAGAGGTAAATATGCTATTAAACATACCTACCTCTATTATTATTCTACGAATCAACATACTTCCATTTATATCCATAGGCAGTTGGTCTTTTATTTCTACAACAAGCACTTATGTTACGATTGTCAAATCCTAATTCTTTTTCTATATCTCTTATACAATACCAAGTTCTTATATAATTATTTTTCAAATCATACTGATTAACTATTTTAGCACGACAATTTTCCTTACCTCTTTTGTATGTTTTTTCTATACTTCGCGCACCGGTCAACCATGCCTTTTTCATATTATCTTCATTAGTTATCCATTGAAGATTATTTATACTATTGTCTTTTTTGTTATCATTAATATGATCAACTTGAGGCAAATTATTAGGATTTGGAATAAAAGCATTTGCTACCAACCTATGAACTGTTATAGTTGATGTTTTACTATTTTTAGTAAGCCCAACTATTGAATATCCTTTACGATTTACGTTTTGTTTTAAAATATGTTCTTCTCTTACATGTGTTCCGTGTCTAGGCATACTTTTAATTCTTCCTAAATTACTTGCTTTATATAATCCTTCATATCCTTTTATATCTTTCCAAATTTCTTGCATATTGCACCTCCCAAATAAATGCAAAAAAAGAGAGTAATTTGGGTACTCTCTTTTCATCATTTTTCTTTAACGTCTAAAATGCAAAAGACAAATAAAAACGCTCGTGAGAATCCTAAAATAAATTACAAATATTTATTCCAAGTATTAGGCAAATAAACTTCTCTATTTTCATAAATAACTTTATCCCAATTATATCCATTAGCATAGCCTATATTTTTAGCAAGTAATTCACATTTAGTTTGATATGGAATTACTTTATATTTAGGATATTTAAAGCCATAACCACCTGTTCTACACCATACACCATCTTTTGTATTAATTTGAATATATCCATTAGAATTTACAATGCAATCATTATTTACCCAACCAATATTGCCATTTTCAAGTAAATATGGATTTCTAGCACCTACAACAATTCTTGTAATTTTTCCTGTTGTTATTGCTGGATTAACTTTTTTATTGCTTGTACTTGATACATAAACTGCATTTATTTTAACAGTATCTCCTATTTTGTATTTTAATGTATTAGATTTATTTTCTACTTTTGGAAACTCGTATTTTTCAAAATCTTCCCATCTTTTCTTATCCCATGCTTTGTATCTATCCTCTGTTGGAAACCAACCAAAATGAAGATGTATTCCTGTTGAATTACCTGTTGTTCCTGTATAACCAATTATAGTATTAGCATTTACTTTTTGATTGTTAGCAACTTTATAACTGTCTAAATGGTAATGTATTGCAGTTTTACCAAGTCTAGGATATTTTACATAAACGAATAAAGCACCTGTACTATCTTTTCCACAACCTGTTACATAACCATCTTCAAGAGCATATTGAGGTAATTTTTTTCCATTTGTTCCATAATCAACTCCTGCATGGAATTGTTTTTTTTTTGTTATTGGATTAATTCTATAACCAAATGCACTAGTCACTACTGGATCGAAATTCTTAAATATTAATTTACCATTTTTACTCATTACTATCACTCCTTTCATTATTAGATTTTTTTGTGAAAAAATAAGTAATCACCATTGTCAGTATATTCGAAAACAAAAGGAATAAATCACTATTTAGAGCTGTTCCTTTTACTATTAAAATTTCTAAAGTAATTATCAAAGTTAAAGTTATTATAGATTTTAAATCTATTAATTTAGCAATTTTATCTTTAATTTTATTATTCACTATATTTCACTCCTATTTAATAATTGGTTGCAATATTTTTTTGTTTGAGAATTAAAACCTAGTTCTAAATAATGATCACAACTTTCTAATCTATCCCCCATTGGAATGGACTCATTCCAAATGGTGTTTCTAAGAGTCATTTTTTGAATTAATTTTAATTCATCCATAAAATTATTTACTACAAGAAAAACTCCCCAAATAGTTACGATTATTGTAATTAATAAACCTATTAAGAATTCCCATAATTTAATTTGTTCAACTAACTTTTTCATCAGAAACCTCTTCTTCTGTGTAAAGTTCTTCTATTTTTGAAATATCTAAGTTTTTGGCTAAATAAATTTCGGTTGCGTAATATGGATAGTGTTCTCCTTCTTCATCGATTCCGTAAACATCATTGATATTTCTTATTTTCTTACCTTCATCGGCAATTAATTTTTTAAATCCGTTTTCTTCAATTACTTTCATAATTATTAACTCACCGTCCAACCATAAGCCTGTGCTTGAGCAAGTGCTTGTTGTCCTTCACTTGTTAGTTTTGCTAGGTTAGTTTCTCCTAATATACATTGTTGAGGATTACAACCTTTGCTTTTTATATCGTATAAACCATTTAATATACTTATTATAGATGTTTCAGTTAAACCCTCATATTTAGATACATCTAATCTATAATATGAGTAATTTGAACTTTGAGTAGTTGAGAAACCTGCACCGTAATTATAACCAAATTTTAGGTCAGTTAAAGATGTATTTTTAATAGGTAATGCAAACATACCACTTACACTTGTAACTTTAGACATATCGAAACTACTAATATCTAAACTAGATAAACTGGAACACAAATAAAACATAGAAGTCATATTAGTAACCTTACTAGTATTGAAATTACTTAAATTTAAACTGGTTAACATTTTACATTCACTAAACATGTTAGACATAGAGGTAACATTGCCAGTGTCAAAATTACTTAAATCAACAGATAATAAATTTCTACAGTTTTGAAATAAGTTTGTCATAGTTGTTACATCTTTAGTATCCAAACCTTCTAACCCATGTATTTCTTTTAAACTAGCACATGACTCAAACATGTTTGCTATACTACTAGCAGATTGATCCATTTTGGTAAAATCTATATTTAATATTTCCCCACTATAAAATTTGAAAAAATGATTTAAACCTTTTGTAGAAACGTTCCTAACAATAATTTTTGGTAGTTCAGTAACAGCATGCATCCAAGCATAATTCGAACTATTACCATTAGCTTGAACCTCGACTTCCCCACTTCCACTAGCTTTAATATCAGCCATTTTAGCACTAACTTCCGTAAATGTATCACTTTCAAGTACTTCTACGCCCAAATTTGCTAGATTGGTTTTTGCCGTTGTTAAATCTTTTTTTAATTGATTTAAGTAATCAGTTGTTGTTGCCATTATTCCACCTCGATAACTGTTGTTAAGGTTGCAAGTTCTTCATTAATATTTCCTACTAAATTATTTACATAATCTTTATCAGCATAGTTAGATAAATCTTGATGTTCTGTTAAAAAGCCACTATCATTTGTTAATTCACTTGTTTTGTCTGGAATATTTGGCTTATCTCTTAAGTCATTATAAGAACCACTAAATAATGTTGGTTTATTACTTAGGTTTTCATAATTACCATCAAAATTACTTTTACCATTCCAATTTGTTATATCTTGTTCTTTAATGTTTTTAACATGTGTTGGAACTGTTGGATCGCTTTCTTCAAAAGAATAATTTCCTTTAGGTTGATATAATTCGTCATTTTCAGCCTTTGTTTTATATTCAGATGGAATACTAGTTATAAAACCACTATCGTTTGTTAAAACGCTTGTTTTAGTAGGTATATCGCTTGTTTTAGCATATTCGCCTTTAGGTTGTATTCCTAAATCATCTAAGGTTTTATTACCAACTACTTCAACACCATTAATTTTCGGTTTATTCTCTAATTTGTTATAGTTATTGTCACTATAACCTACTGCTGTAACATCTTCCTTTAAATCTAACTCAATTTCTTCAAACATTATATTTCTTGCTCCTTTCTTGTTTGTTCTTCCATTAGAACAAATTTGCCTGTTACCTTAGTTGCAACGTAATCACCTGCATGTATCTCTATGTCGTACTTATAACTTTCAATCTCCAAATTCTCTGTATCTTCAGGAACTAAAAATAACCGATAAGCATTCTCATCAGTTATTTTTGTTATTCCATCAGTTAAATTTTTAGCAATTTTTACATTATCGTTATCGTCTCTTACTGTGAAATAGATTTTATCTAATTCTTTTTCATAATTTAGAACAGATATTTTTAAATTGTAACTATTGCCACGATACATTTTAATATTTTTTTTCATTTAAAAGATCACATCCTTTTCTTTTTTATTTATAACCAACTATTCGAGTTATATATACTTGGTTTTCCAAACCTGCAAAAGTTCCCCCATTAGTTACATTCCCATGTGCAGTATTAGCAGTTTGAACACCAATAGAAGTTCCTGATATATATACACATTTTGAAAGTGTTTGCATTGTTGAACTATCATCCCAATAAGCACTTAAATCTAATGCTACATATTTTCCGTTAGGTTGATAAACTTTCGTTGAACTAAACATCTTTTTACCATCAATTTCTTTATTGTAAAAGAACTCTAAATAAGTAAAATTAGCAGAACTTTGACTTAATGTTATAGTTCCTGTTGTTCCTGTTGTATTATTGTATAATACGGTTTCTTGTAATTGATAACTATCTAAATCATTTTTAAAAGCAAGATGTTTAATCCATTTAATTACATCTCCATTACCTCCACCGACAATGACATCTTCACTACCATATTTAGTTAAGATAAAACCTTGTGTGTCTTCAATAGCCCATGCCATCCCTGCACTATATTGCGGAAAATCACTATTACCAGTTACGGCTGAACGAATTACCTTAAAAGCCTTAAATCTACCTGTTTTATTAAATAATTGACTTCTAAAATCCTCTAAAAAATTCTTGCTAAATTGTATCCCATTATAAATATTTTTTTCTACATTTAGATTTTGTCCAACAATCATATTATTGGTTGCAGTAACATCAGTTTCGTTCCACCATAAAATTGGTTGTCCTTTTGTAACATTAACTTCTGTTGGACTAGGTGTACCAAATTTATCAGTTGCTCTAACTTGGAATACATATTGTTTTTGATAATCAAAACCCTCTATGGTTAAACTACCTTTATAAGTATTTCCACTTATGGTTGGTGTAAGTGAGTTCCATGTATTAACCCAAGAGCCACCTTTTTGAATATAACGATATTGAACAGTTAAAGTATTACTTACACTTCCAAACGAGCCATTAAAGTAATTACCACTAAATTCAATTACTACTTTACCATCTGTCGGTTGATTTCTACGAACACTAGCACTTAATGTTAAAGGAATATATTGAATATAATTTGAACTTGATATAGTTAAATTTTTATCAGTTGGAAAATCACGACTATCTATAACTTTTACATCAAAACTATTTGTATTAACAGAATTAAATGTAGCCACATAATAACCACTACTCAAAGTCGCAGTTTTTCCGTTAATCGTAACACTTTTTATTGTTGCTTGATTTACAGGGCTTACACTTACACTTATTTTAACATTAGACTTATACCTGACTATCTTTGAACTATTGCCTGTTAATGTAGTTGTTGTTGAATTAGTGTCTATTGCAGTTATGCTATTAATCAAAGGATAAGAGCCAACTATATAACCTCTTGCAGTTGTACTTTTTGTTGTTCCAACTATCGTTGCTTTTGAACTATCTTCGTATGTAGTTAATTCAAATGTAAATACTGTGCTTTGAACAGTTGTAGTCAAACCATAAATTGTATTTAACTCACTTGAAGTAAATGTTATTGTTGTAGGACTACTAGCATTATTAATTGTCTTAATAAATGTGCTTCCCATTTTAACAACTAAAACATCATACATACTTGCATATTTGGTTATAGGAACAGTTATTGCATTTCCTATGTTGAAGTTTGCAACTGCACCTATATCACTACCTGCTGGATCAACACCAAGACTATATGTACCTGATGTATAATTACACCAACTTGAGTTTTGAGTATCTTTTATAGTGAATTTAAACGGTACTGTACCTGTTGTTTTATTCTTAACAGTGAGCCACTCACTTGTATATTCAAAAGACCAACTAGTATCACTTGATTTCGTGTTTTGAGTCCAAACATTGACTCCATTCAAGGTAAATACGGCTTGCAAATTGTTAGCATAAGAACCATATCCATAATCTTCTCCTGATTTGTTTGTAATCAGGATTTTATAGTTGAAACGATAAAGCATATTTGCTCCTTCTCGTTTCTTTTCATAACTAACAATCGCTTTTAAAGCAGATGTTGAACCAAATGTATATATTATTTTATTAAATATTTCAGTCATGTCTCACCTCTTACCCAACAAAAAAAATACCTGTTCCATCTTCATAATCTTCAATTCGACTATGAGTTCCAATGTTAAGATATTTTTCTACTCTAATGTTTTTAGATCTAACAATTGTTGAACCTAAATCTTCATCATATCCGGCGAAAAGTAACTCTTCTTCTTGGTTACCAGTTGCGTCCATAACAAGCACACCTTTTTCATTGAAATTTCCTTTGGTTTTGGCATTTGTCTTTTCGATTGTTAGTCCATCTTCATCAAAAGTTCCGCTTGTTGTTTGAACCATTGTTACGCTACCATCAGTTAATTTAGTATTTATTTCTGTTTTAGTATAAGTATCTGTCTGCAATGTTTTTACAGAATTTTCTAATTCCAGTGTTTGATTTTTTGGAGTATATCCATCAAATTTTTCTAATATTTCTTGATAACTGTTTTCGTTTTCTATTTGTATACCGTAAACTTTACTTGTTAAACCCTCTATAGTTTGATTTTGTTTATCAACCATTAAATAGGCTTGATTTATCTTTTTATCTGTTTTATCTGACTTAGTATAATCAGTAACACTCTCTTTTGGCTTTTCGGTATAGATATCTTCAGTTAATCCTTGACTAATTTTTACTTCATCGTTAAAAAGAACACAATCATATGTGTTCTCACCAATTTGAACCTTATATCTATCACATAGTTCGTAATACAAAATACCTGTACTTGTAAAATCATTTGTATAATACTCTAAACCATTTAATTTTTCTAAAATAGCTGGCAAATATTCATTTCTATCGTTATTGTTCATTATCAAATTATCGATAATTTTTATCTCACATAAACCATTTAAATTTACGCTTTCTTCGTCTTGTAAGTAAATATTATCAGATTCAGCACTACGACTTAATACTATTGAGTTTACTGGTCCGTATTTTTCACCAAAAGAGACATTGACATCAGGAAAAAAATCTTCATTAATTGTATCATTAGTATCAACTATATATCTAACCTCAACCAAATCATTTTCATCTATGCATATTGTACTAGCAGTCACTTGAGATAACTCATCAAAAATATCTCTATATGTATAGCCTAAATTAGCATATAAATCGCTTTCGATAACTTTATCATAATTAGCAAATACATCATTAGTGTTTTTAAAAATCATACCAATATCTAAACATAAATTAGTTAGATATTCCCTTATTGTCATCGGAAAAGTTCCATTTTGTAAATTCATATACTCTTTCATTGAATAAAGCATTTTATCGTAACATAGACATGAAAAGCTATTTGTATCTGCATTATAATCACTTTTTTGAACTATATAATTACCATAATTTAAATATTCATACTCATTTGATACTTTGACACCTATTTTCAAATTTATAATAGTATTTATAGGTAGAGGTGAATTGACATCTATTATTAAATTTTTCATTACTGACTTTAATATTGTTGCGTTAAAATATGGATTTACTTTATTAATATCATCATCATCTAATATGTTATCATTGTAACTAATTATCGAAGATAACTCTCTACCATAAGCGTTTACTTTATTTTTAAATTCTTCACTTCTTACTTTCATTACTTTCTTTTCTCCTTAGAAATAAAAGAACATGAAAATGCTTCGTGTTCTTCTATACCTTTATATAAAATTTCATAATCACCAGTATAAGTCTTTAAAGTAACTTGCTTCTTTAAATTTGGATCATCATATTTTAAAGTCTGTTCTTCTTTATCTAAAATAGGAGTTATTATATTTAAATCTTCTTGCGTTAATTCATCACTAAAATTCAAAGTAATTTTCGGGAATATTCCACCAAGAGTACCTGTCATTTTAAAACTTAAAGTTCTACCTGTATCTTTTCCCCATAATTTATGATAACCATATTTTGCACTTACTAAATATTTTCCAAATGATATATCATCAATAATTATAGAATCTTTATTTATAAACATAATATCACCACCTAATTATTTGTAGAAAAATCATATATTTCTTGTTTTTTAGAAAACTGTCTTTGTATTAATTTACCATCTAAATAAACATTCGTAACTGAAGGTCCACCGTTATTACCATACCTAGATATTTCACTCGCTAATACGGATAAGTAATCTGGTGTCATCGGAACTATCGCTTCTGGATAACCTGCTTCACCAATTAAGGCTCTAGTAGGTTGATACACAATATCACCTTTAGCAAATGCTCTACCGTTTCCTCCGTGAGTTCTTCCAGAAGAACTTTCGTGAAATGTTGTTCCAACATAAATGTTCATACCTGTTAAACTATTAATTAAATTTTTAAATTTCCAAGTTACATCATCCTTAAGTTGTGCCGAAACTGTTGTCTCGTATTTTTTTCCAGTTAAAGTCTCATAATCTTCTTTTAAATCTAAAGCATTTACACCACATTCTTCTAAATATCTAATATTATTTGCTAAAGTATTACAAAATTCTTGTAATTCAACATCAGTTACTTTTCCTTCTTCTTTTAATTTAATAAAATCAGCTGTTGCTACTGATAATGCTCGCGAAACTTCTGCTTGACTTTCAGTTAATTGTTGATTAGTACCAGTTATTTGACCTAACCAATTTTTTCCATCTTGCAAGGTTTTTATATGGCTTTTAAAATCATCGTTAGTTTCATTTAATGATCTCTTAAATGAACCATATACCTCTTCAGTTGCTTTACCACTTTCAACTATTCCCCACATTTTATCACTGTATTTTTGAGCACTTCTAGTTCCTTCTGTATAACGATTGTTCATATCATCTAACGAGGCTTTAGTGTTGTCTATTCCGTTTTTTAAATCAATCCAATTATCAACTGCCCATTTGGTAGCCAATGCAGCTGCAATAGCCATTAATCCTACTTTTATACCTATTAAACCTGTAGTAGTTCCTGCACTTCCGATTAGTTTACTAATATTACTTAACAAACCTGCTATTTTAACTGCTCCAAACGTAACACCTAATGCAATTCCTACATCTTTTATCAATTCACGATTTTCAATTAACCAATTGGCTAAATCCTCTAATTTTTTTACCATTTTATCATCTAATTCTGGTGTTTCTATTAAATTCAAATCACTAGTTCCACTTGAAGACGTGTCACTAACCTTATTTATTTCATCAAAAGATGCTGTTTGTTTATTTAAATTTGCTTGTGCTTTGGCTTGTTTATCTAACGCCTTAGCGTTTGCATTAGCTATAAAATCAGTACCTGTTAATGCTTTAATAAAGACATTTAAATATCCTAGTCCTTTCATTAAAACATCAGACAAATATTCGATAACTGGAGATAAAAAACTGCCTAACCCCACCCAAACATTTTGCAACTTTTGTGCTAATTCAGTGTTTTGTGATAGATACGCTGAACTTGCTTTACTAACTAAAGAATATATCGATCTAAGACTAAATAAAGATAAACCAAATCGTTTCAACGATCTAACACCTTTTTCAAAATTAATTGACATTTTTTTACCAGTGCTTTCGCTTTCATCTCCAGCATTAGAAATTTTTTGTTCTAAATCAATTATTTGATTTTTAGTTCTTTCTATGCTACTTTCAAGAGCCATTCTTTCAGATTCACTCATTCTATATTTAACCGGAATTTCATTTTCAGTTAATAAAGTTTTTTGCATTACTTGTAATTTTGATTTCAATTCGTTTAATTGTGCTTCAAAATTTTTAGTTTCTAATTCAGTATCTATTCTTAATTTTCCGTCCATTTTATCACCCCTTTACATTAATTTTGGCGAGTTTTAAAAATTGTTCTCTTTTACTTTTCTGTTCATCAGTTAATGATACCTTTTTCTTCAATGCTACTCTTTTTTTAGCATTTTCTATTTCTTTTTTACGTTTTAAATCTGTTTCCTTACTTACATCATAAGTACGTAATTCACGTATCTTATTAAGCAATGTTTCAGTTGTTAAACCTTCGATAAGTTCGTTATATTCATACCAATGAAGATAATCAATTTTTCCAATATCTAAGTTGTTATAACACTGCCTTATAGAAGTTCTAATAATGGTTTCGTCTTGAATATAATCCATATCAACCTCACTAGTATTAACATTTATATCTCTACCACAACGCAAATATTTCATTATCTTAGGTTTTAATGCTAGCTCATCTTGTCGTAACACATTTACCCCCAATAACAAACTTTCAACGGCAATAAATTTTTCATAACCACTAATAGTATCATCATCTATTGCTTTTAAACATGCCAATGCTACACGATAATCAGTATTTATATCATAAATGCGACCATTAACTTCCATCTTAGTTGGATACACTTACATCACATCACTATTCTTAGGCATATATTTATCAATTAATTTCTTTTTCGCTTTTTCCATTTTTATTTCCATTTTTTCAAAATGAGGTTCTAAGGCTTCCATCAAATTTTCAAACATGCAATAATTATTTTTATCACCAAATATCTTTTGACAAGCACCTTCACCTAATAAATTATCAAATATCTTACGCATCTTTTGACAATCGTTTAGTTCATATTTAATGATTAAATCATTTCTTTTCGGAATATTCTCCTTATTTTCTTCTAATATTTTTGCAATATTGCTATCATGAACCTTATGTATTTTAGATAGTTCTTCACTTGCCTTAATAAATTTATTTGGTAAATTTATATCAGTTAAATCAAATTCTATATATTCACCCTTATCATTTACTTCTAAACGATAAAACTCATCATCTCTATTAATTATTAATTTTTCCATATTTCTCCTATAAAAAAAATGGTAGGCGAATTAATCCACCCACCATTCATTATTATCGTATTTATTCGGTTGTTTCGGTAAATGTAGCATCGGTAAATGTAGCAATTCCGCTTTCATCAAATGAAACAGTTCCTAAAGTTGGATCTCCATTGTAATAGATTGAATATTCAATCATTGGATCTTCACCTTTGGCATAACTGGTTACTGCAACAATACATTCATATTTAGTTGCTTGATATTTTGTTTCTTGCCCTGTACCAGTTGAATCATACATATCTACATCATAAACATGAGTTTTTACTTCAGAACCTATTTTTAATTCTCTACGTAATTTGTTTACAAAATCATAAACAGGATCTCCTTTAATACATTCTTGAGATACCGCTCCTTGCATTTGGAAACTAGTTAATTTCGTAGTTGCATTTTTATTGCAAATATATTTTTTTGTAGACATTTGAGGATTAAAATCTATACCATAATCAGTAATACCTATACCAATTAATGATAGTGTAGGTGTCTCTGTATTCGGTGTAGTATCTAAATAACTTGCAATTTGTTCTCTTGTAATTTGAATTACATCTTCATTCATTATCTTTTCCTCCTATATTTCATAATACAACTAATACGATAAATTGCTTCATCAGCATTTGTTGCAAAAATATAACCATTAGTAGTAGCACCAATGGATTGTATTTGAATATTTTCATCCTCTATTTGAGGAAATATTTTGTTCTTATTATTTTCTCTTAACCAATTACTATATTTTTCAAAGAATACAGAATTATCTATGTTGTTGGCTATTTCTTCGTTCCAATATAACTTGGCATCAAATATAAATTGAAATTGACATTCTTCATTTCCGATTATGTCCTTTTTTAAAACCGGATTATATCCAACTCCCTCATTAACTGAATATGCTTTTACCTTATCAACCAAATAATTAACATTAACAGCAGTAAATTCTTCTAAATAAGGACAAGTTGCTATATACGCTCTTACTTTTTCAATCATTTTCCAACCTCTTTCTTGGCTTCATTTAAGATGTCATTAAAATGTCCATCAATCGTTCTTTCAACAAAGTGTGCTCCCCTGTTTGGTCCATTTTGAGTATTGTAATTAAGTTTTCTTGAACTAGGAACTTTCTTTGTATTAGGTCTACTCCAATATCTACCACTTATTGGATCATGAAATGCTCCTTTACTAGTAATTGGATCAACATACAATATTCCTTCATTCATATAATGAGCATAAGGTGTTTCAACAGTTATTAATCCAGGTACGAGATTTTTGGTATTCGCCATCATCATTCCACTATCCATAGGCATTAATAACCTTAAATAATGAATTACTGATGTGTCTATCACCTTTTGTACTCTCCCTCCTGGATTTATACCTAATTCTTTCTTCAAGACATCTTTTTGCTTTAAAGAAAAACTAGCATCCATTCTGATTTGCATTATTCCCCGCTAATCTCAAAATGTTGCATATCGCATGAACCGTAATCTTTAACAGCCACATTTGTTATTTTCATACACTCATAATTATCCTTAAGATTAGCAATAGTACTTATACTATTAACTATTCCTTTAACAAGATAATCATCATTTTTTAATGTCCACTTTGACTCTTCACTTTTTTGAAACTCGTTAGGTTTTACATAACCTTTTTGAGACATCAATATTCTGCACACCAATCCATCACTTTTTAATAGTTCTGTGTTAGAAATTGTAATGCCTTTATTAGAACTCCAAAAACCTTTAATATGATTAATTCTATATTTATTCATCTTAGCTTCTTTATCATACACTTTATTGACTACTGTAATATCTTTATCGAACATCACTAATACCCATATATAATAGACCAGTAAAAAATAAATTTTCTTCTATCACTTCATCTATTTTTTTCTTTGTATCTAAACTAAGATTTTTTAAATCAGTGAGCGTAGTGGCACTTATGTTTCTACTATAATCTCCAACTTTTTCAGATGTGATTACTTTTTCAGTACCACTAGCAACTGACTTTATTCTTTCTTCAAATTCATTTTGGTTAAAGAGTAAATCTGCAACTTGGCAAGTAGTATTTTTTACAATTTCTTCATAGTTTTTTATATCTCTATTAAGAATTCTATTTCTAATAATACTACTTGCTTTCATTACGTATTTTTCTAATTCATCATGAGGGATTAACTCCCCATTATAGGTATTATAATAATAAGCACTATCTACATAATTACTCATTGTTATCCCTCCTTATTTTTTTATTAAGCGTGTTTTTTTACAACGATTTGAACTGGACTATTAATTGTAAATGCTGTGTTATATTCAACTTGTGCTTTTGTACCAGCAAAATTTTCGCTATCTTTTAAACGATACATATTAAAGTTATCTAATACTGAGTTTGCTAGATAATTACCTACAATCATATCTACAGCAGTTAAATCAACTGTTTGTAATGCACCAGTTTTGTCATAATATTTTGCTTCTGCTTTATCGAATGAATTACATTCAATTATAGTTAAACCAAAACGTTTCATAAGTTCACCACTTACTACTGCTGAATCCATTACTTGTGCTAATCCTAATTTGTTTAATAGTTTAGCATAGATATCAGTTGATACTAATGCGAAGTTTGCAGTACCTTTGTTATCTTTAATTTGTTTTCTTAATGCTGTTAATTTTTCAACTGCATTGTCTTCAGTTACTGCTTCAGTATCAGTGCTTAATGTACCTTCATTTACCATACAAGCAATACCTGAATATTGACGTCCTTGTTTAGTCATATTTAAGGCATCTGCTAGATATTCTTCTGCCATTGCAAAACCTACTGCTGCTGCTTGAACACCATAGATTTTTCTTGATTTTTGATAGTTATTATTAAATACAATTGGAATTAAAACATCTTTTGCTGCCTCATCATTAAAATCTCTACCTGGTGTTCCTGGTTCAACTTCCTCTCCACTATCAATTTTGTGTACATAAATTCCACCTGTTGGACCTACTTGATATTTATCAGTAAATGTCACTCCTGGAATTAAAACTGTATCACTATATAAATTTGGTTCTATTGCTGTTGAATATTTTTCATCAACATATTGATTTCCATATAAAATTGCCATTATTAATCACTCCTTTATTTTTATTTTTTATAATATGGATTATTAGCATATTTTTTATCTAAATACGCCTTTTCTTCGCTAACACTTTTGTTAGCAATGTTTTGAGAAAACCCAGTTGTTGTGGGTTTCTTTTCGTCTTGTTTTTGAAATAAGAATTGTGGATTATCCTTCAAATAACTTGTTAGATTATCCGTAAATTCTCCTTCCATTTGTAGAACTTCACTCAATACAAATTTTTGAAACTTAGTATCTACACCAACATTTGCAACTGCTGACATATTTTTAAGTTCATTATTCTCTTTAGTTAAGTTCTCAATTAATAAATCTTTTTCTTGCTGTTTTTCAGCATCAGTTTTTTTACTTTCTTTCCATGCTTTAAACTCATCCATTTCTTCTTTGGGTGGAAGTATTGAAGCTTTTATTGAATCAAAAGCCTTGTCATAATCTTCCTTCGTTTTAAACACTTTGAAAGCACCCTCATTTTGTTCTGTTGTTTGAGTAGCAACATTTTCAGTAGTATTATCTACAATTGGTTTATCTTGTTCCATTTTTCCCTTTCTTTAAAGACATTTAAGTTGGTCTTTACCCTTACATTTATTGTCGATAAGTTAGACATATTTAGTGCCTTTGTAGGAATTGCACCTACCAATACTATTAAGGCATAATAAAAGCACCCTATTTTTGAGTGCTATCTAATTTTATATTGTATTTTTTTTGTAATCTTTTGTATATGTCTTTAATTTCTTTATTTAATTTTTTATATGTTTCTTTAGAATATTTCCATTCACTATCTTGATCTGGATTATTTCTTGGTAATTTTTCAGTATTTTTTAAAAACAACTGTATTTCTTCATTCAATTCTTTTTTATAATTTTCAAAATTATCATTCATTTTTCCACCTCGTATAACAAATGTCATTATCTATTGCATATTGAATACATCTTAAATGTTCTAAACCATATTCTTCATCAAAATCAATAGGCATATCAAGAACTGGTTTTCTAGTTCTATCTAATTCATATGTATATTCATTATCTACACCTCTTAATTTAGATAATTTATATTTATCAAATAACTTAATATCTGCCTCACTAAAACTATAATAGGTTTCATCTTTTGGATGATTATGAGTAACATATGCTTCTTTTAATTCATCACCTAAATCTATATCAGGCCACACATTAGTTTCATTACCAAAACACTGATATATCTTGCCTTTTTTAGTAATAATTATTGCATTTTCTATTGTATCATTCTTTATTTGATTTTCATACATATTAAATATCTTTTCTATATTTTTATTACTTAATTTTATATTATCTAAAACTTTAGGTTTTGGATGATTATCAACAGTAAACTTACTATTAGCACTTAAACCTTTTAATTCTAATTTACTAATATATTCTCTTGTATAATCTCTCTTTAAATCATTCTTTTCAGTAAAATCTTTAACTCTTAATTGCCATTCTTTTACTTTATTGTTTGATTTAAGATATGCTTCTTTATCACCATTAACTTTAAACATCTCTGCTTTACGTTTCCATTTCCTAACACCTCGTTCTAGGTATCTTTGTTTTTGTGATAATTCGTATGCTTTTGATGTTTCTTCTTCAGTAAATGTTTTAAGTTCATCACCACGTTTATCGCCAAAATACGGTTCAGCATAATGTTTACAGTTAATACCAGCAAGTCCAGTAATAGAACCATAATCAGTTATTTCAACTAAATCCTCGCGTTTAATTATTGTTCCTTGCCAGTCAAAGTGTTCTGGTCTACATTGTAAATGTTCACTTAGATATAAGTATTCTACTTCTAATTTATTAGCAACTTCTAAATAAACATTATTAGATAA
This sequence comes from Bacilli bacterium, assembly GCA_017472015.1. Classification (GTDB taxonomy): domain Bacteria; phylum Bacillota_I; class Bacilli_A; order RF39; family UBA660; genus RUG591. The sequence continues at coordinate 59,842 of JAFURC010000049.1, read as the reverse complement.
TTGTCTAGCACCTGTTAATATTTCTCTTCTAGCAGTTCCAGCGACATCATATCTTCTTATTCCAACAACATTTCCTTCTTCATCAGTCGTGTTATAGATTAAAGTAGTAATACCTATATTTCCTAGATTATCTATCGATTGTCTAATTGCTTCTTGATAAGAATGTGTTCCCATAGATGTTTTTAAATAACACTCCTCTATAACGTTTAAATAGGCATCTCTTGTTGCTTGTTCTATCTTATCAGACATTTCTATAAATCTATTAGAAACCTCATTGTAGGCAAAATTTATCATGTTTTGAATGGTGTAATTTTCAACTAATATATTAGGATTTACTTTTAACACTTCATCTTCAAACAACCTATTTAAATTATCGATATTAACTGTTTCTATACCTATCTCGTTTAGTGCTGTCAAAACTTCTTTTTTAGATTTATTGGTGTACCTAGTAATATATTCAACTATCTCTTGATTAAATAGTCCCATTTCATCAAGTTTCTTAATCCTCCAGTAGTCACTATTTTCAAATTCTTCTGAAAATAAAAAATGCCTTGCTATTATCTCTAACAATTCATTTTCGATATTTTCATACATTTCAACAAGTGGTTTTATTGCTTTTTCTATTTTTTCATCCACAAACTATCACTCCACTAAATCAAACTCACTTCCATCAATTATAGTTTGTTCTTTTATCTCTTTATTCATTTGTTCTGCGAATTTTATAGCCTCGGTGTCTTTTAATTTATATACATCTCTATAGTATTGAGCTTTACTTATTAACTTTGAATTATATTCACTTTGAGCCTGTAATCTAGTCTTCTCAGTGTCTTCAATTATTGAATCATCATAGAATACTGATACACTAAATTTAGTTTTTATTCCTATTAACTCAGCAATACCATAGATTAATTGAGTGATTGCTTTTGTAATGATATTTTCTTGTTTTTTAATTTTACGATAAACATCACTATTAGCACTCATTACATTATCAGTATTTACATATACTTCACCATTTTTAAACTTGTAATAGTTATGTCCTAAACCTACTTTAGCAGTATATAAGTTTAATTGAGCTTGAATTGCGTCTGTAATTTGGTCAATCCTTAAATCAAAACTAGATTCTTGTAATTTGTCATTTTCTTTTCCTGGATATGCATAATAGACAATATCGTTTTCATCAAATACTGGTACTGTATTTCCACTTTCGTCAATGTTAAACTGAACTCCACTTGTAGGAACATATACCCTTTTTCTACCTGTTGTTATCTCATTATCAAAACTATCATATCCATGATCTATTGAAATTATCGTATCTAATGCATTAGCATAGCAACTTATTCCATATGGACTATTAATATCTAAATTATTAACTTCTGGGGTAAATAATAATGCAAATTTAGGAACAAACGATTTAGTATCTATTACTTTTATTTCTTCTTCAAGGTCTTGTTCAATATAATTTTCGCTATTATTCTTTTGTAAATATTTTCTATTATGAATTACATAACCTGTTTCAGTTAAAATATGAGCATTGACATATAATTCTGTTCCCTCAAGTGTTTTTCTTTTATTCCAAAACAAAACTGATTTAACATCGTTTTTATCAGAATCTAAAATCATTATATTAGTCGCATTAATATAATTTATTCTTAATACATTATTATCTAAATACGGAACATAGGCACCTGTTCCTAATGCCTTAACTAATTGCATAAGTTTATTAGAATTATCTAAAAATCCATTTTGTTCTAAACAAGCATTAATCTGTTTTTGTACTTTTTCTTTATCAATTGTTATATCTAATTTTTCGTTAAAGAAAAAGTCTGATAAATCGCCACAACTTTGACTAGCAATATTCAAACTTTTATATTCTCGTTTAACCTTCTTTTTCCCATTGTAAACGTAATATTCATGTTTCTTAGTTTTACCACCAAACCAAGTTAACCATTCCGCAACTCTCTTTTCTTGTTCTTCATCTATGATATCACTACTATATCCTAATCCTATCAAAAAATCTTTAACAACTTTTTCCATTGTATCACTCCTTTAATTTATTTGAACTAATACATTCATATAAGGTTCTGTTGAATACTCTTGAGCATCCAAACTATCAACATCTTGTTTTCCATCATCTAATCTTACATCATTTTTATCTTTCTCCCATATTGCTGTTTTATATGCTATTATTAAGTCATTACAACTCTCTAAGACAAAGTATTTATTAGAACTAAACATCTTACAATAGAACCTAATTCTATTTAATATAGGTCCTTTTATTGCATTATTAATAGGTATTCCTATTTGATGCTCTCTTAACGCTCTTTGAAAACCAGCAATTAGAGTCTGTTCAGCACTATCACAACGAATATCAACAATATTTATCGTTGGATATTCAGTTTTTAATTCCATAATAAAACTAACAAATTGCTCTGTTAGTTCCTTATCATCTATACGTTTTGCTATTCTCTTATGTTTAATAGTTCCAAACTTTCTAAAGTTATATGTATAACCAGTTGCATTGAAACTATGTGCTGATATATTTCCACCAAAGTCAACTCCTACGGTTATGAACTTTAATGATTTTCTTAATTCGTTTACATAATTGCCTTTATCATCAACCGTATTCCAGTCAGCCATTTTTATTATATGATAATCTTTAAACTCCTGATAGATAAGTCCTTCTGCAACTACTCTCCTACCTAATATATCTCTTTGATACCAAATAGAAGTTTCATCATATTGACTTATTATTTCTTGTTTTCTATCCTCTGTTATTGCATTGTTATCGTATATTGTAAAGTGTTTATAATTATAACCACCTATTAAATCTTGTTTTTCCCATAAGTCAAGATAATCAGTATATATCGTATCTAATGGATTACCAGGATTTAAATCCCAGAACCATTTCGGATTTTTACTCGCTAATTGACGAGCAAACGCTACCTTAATAAATGACTCCTTAGAATTATCACTATCATAATGTTCATTTATTTCGGTTGCTATCCATAACCCGTATGAGTTACCTAATATTTTTTTATAGCTATCAGCCTTTCCACCACCTGCAAATATTACTACCTTTTCACCAGTTTTAGTTTCAACGAATAAGGCTTCATTCTCTTTGAATTTTCCCCAACGACATCTCCCTTTAAATAAATGTTCTAATCCGAAACCATTACACTCACCTATATTTAACTTTGCGTTTGCTAAGGTACTTCCACTTGCTAGATGTATTTTATCTGGAGTATATTCAAGATTTAACGCAAACATTATACAGTTATCTATTGTTTTACCAGCACGAACTGCTCCTTCTGCAACATTCGCTTTATTATCTTTACTTGCTAATATATAATCAATATGTTTTTGACTAAATGGCAACCATTGTATTGTTTGCATTACTTCTCTTCCTTTTTATTAAAACCTAACATATCTGCAAGTGTTGTTAAATCTTCTATATCTCTTCTAGTATTTTTTAATTCTTGTTGTCTTATTTTCATTTCTTTATATTTTAATGCCTTATCAAATATAACACCATAAACTGTTGCTATATCTTTTACATTGGTAAACATATCAGGATTTTCTAATTTTTTTTCCAAAGCATCTAATGATAAATCTATTATTCTTTTTTGTTTTTCAGAAATCGAATCCATATATTGTAGGATATCTTGAGTGTTTTCTTCTTTTTTTCTCTCGAGTTTTTTCGATACCTCTTCATTACCATTAACAATTGCTCTAACGGTGTTGTCAGCAACATTATTCATTTTTCCTGCTTCAGTATAATTTTGAGTTTCTATATAATCAGCAATAATTTTCTTCTTTTGTATATCAGTTAACTTTGACATACCAACCAACTCACTAATTCTCTTTTATTATTAAATCTCATACATAAATTATCTTTTGGAGACGAACCTTTTAGTTTTATATTAAAGTTAATAGTCTTTCTTACTCTATCTTCTTTAACTTTAGATATTTCAATCATAGACATTTCATATTTATTGCTTAATTTAATCATCTGCATTTTTATAATTCTGTCTATATTCATACCTAATTATCACCTCATCTCTTTAAATAATTCTCTTTGATTAATCTCTTGTTTTTACTGATCCTATCATATCTATGATCTTTTTCAAACATCTTTAACATAGCATCTATTGCTAGTAATTGCCTCTCAAGTGGCATAAATCCTTGTTCATTTATTTGCTTTAGAATATTGTTTATATAGTTGTATAATTCTATATCTCTACTCTCAATAATATTTAAGTATTCATGTCCTATCTTTGTTAGAATAGCACCATTTTCAATAGTCTCTTTACCACCATTCTCTTTTTTTAATAGATGATGATAAGTATACGGATTATCTTTACTAACTTTATATCCCATCCAGTCTATCTTGCTAATACTATATCGATTAATCATTATTTTTGTTATATTTTTCATAATTATCTCTATTATTGGTTGTCTCGATTAGATTCGAACTAATACATCTAAGGTTCAAAGCCTTATGCCTTACCTTTTGGCTACGAGACAATATAAAAGAACTATTTCTAGTTCTTAGAGGTGATTTATATATTATTAAAAGTACTATACCAATCATATCTACTCATTATAGTTAAACTATAGCTTTCACCGATATAATCAGTATACTAACTTTAATAGTTAGTATGTTTTGTTATGAAAGAAGCCTAAGTGATATTGTACTAAATAATATATCGTTTCGACATTCGCCTATACTATTCAGTACACTAGCAATTAACTAGTGTAAGAAGGATAAAATCTATATAATGATTTCATCATATCAAATATACCACATAGGGGGTGTAATAAAAGTGTAATCTTTCACTTTTCAAACAAATTTCTTGTAATTTGTTTTACTCTATCAGGACTATACCCTAATCTTTCAGCAGTTTGATTAACTGATAATCCCCAATAATACCTACATCTAAATACTTTTTTCTCTTTACCTGACATTTTTTCTATCATTGTCTCAATTTTATCTAATGTATGGTTTATAATATCTAATTCACCTTGCCTTAATTCTCTTTTCTTATCTAACGATTCCAGTTTAGCAAATACTCTTGCAAATTTATCATCAATTACATTCATGGTTTCTACTTTTAACTCAGAAAAAGTTGTACTATGTAATCCAAGTTCTTTTTGAATTTTATATTTAATTGTTTCTTCTAAACCTTTAACCAATTCTTCAAGTATTTTTTTATCTTCAAGCATATCTTTTAAATCTTTATACACTATTACCTCCATATTATACCAAATACCCCCAATTATTTGATTATCTACTCCTTTTCTTTTTCGATTTTTTCTAAACCAAATTTATCATTTGTTGCAATTCTTTTTCAGTTAATATTTTGTATGTAAGCATATTTTCTATCATACTTGAAAATAAAGTCATTAATGACAATTTATCTCCAACAAACACTTGTTTACTAGCCTCCATACCAACTGTTCTATAACCTAAAATTAAACCCTCATAGATTTCATTTAATACACTTTTAGATAGTCCTGTCTTACTTTTAACTTCTAATTTTAATTGTTTTAAATTATCATCTTCAAATAATAATTGATTTTCTTTTGGTTTACTTACTTTCATATTTTTCTATCTCCTTTACAACTCGTTCAACTGCTTTTCTAACTTCTTTTTTATAACATTCTTCAACTTTATCTTCTAAATAGTAAATAAAGTTAATTAATTCTTCTTTAGTCATCTATAACTCCTTTTAATTCATTTACTTTATCAAAAATATCTTTTACTCTTACTACTAAAAAATTATAATTAAATTCTTCGGTTGTAAAACTTTTTAACCATTTTTCCAATTCATAAATAACTTTTTTTGATTGTTTACTTTCATTTTTCCAATTAATCATTTCATCAAATAACTCATCAAATATATCTTTTGGTATCAAATAATGATCTGAACCTTGAATATAATATTTGAAATAATCTTCTTTATTCATCTTTATCTTCTACCTTTTCTACTAGTCCATCTTTTATTAAGTCGTATAATAAATCTTGTGGAATATTAAGAGGTATTTTTCTTTTATTAGGATAGTTTGGAAACTCATTATTTTTTTCAATAATAATAGAATAACCACCATTTAAAGCTTCATAAGAATAACCATAAGTTCTACAACCATTTATAAAATATACAAACCCATATTTCTCTAATTCTTTTAAATCTACATTATCTTTAATCTTTAACAACTTTACCTCCTTCTAATACACTTTCAATTTCCCAAACAACAGCAACATCAATAATTCCGTATTCATCTTTTACATTTTCTTTTATTAGTTTAAGTGCCTTATCAATTCTATATTTTAGTTGTCGGTTTTCTTTCGATAATTCAATTATTAAATCATTAATCTTAATACAATCCGCTGGATGTATATCAGACATTGCTAATATACCTTGTATTTCTATAAATCTTTCATTTTCGGTTATCATCTTTAACTCCTACCTTTAACACCATTACCACCTTTTAAAATATTCTTTATTACATTTACATAATATACTGCAAATATTTTATTCGTATTTTTCCAATATGCACTTATTTGATTTCTATCAGTTAATTTAAAATCAAACCAATTCCTCATATTCATATTTTCTTCTAACCAATCAAATATTTTTTCTAATTCTTCTTTATTCATCTTTACCTCTTTCAAAAATCTCATTTATATATTCAGTTGCTTTTTCAATCAAATATTCTCTAGTATTGCTATTTACACTCCAATTATGAAGTTTTATTTCATAACTAATTGAACCATCTGTTATAAGAATTTTAATTATTCCTTCTTCACTCATCTTTATCACCTTTTAATATTTCTAATAATTCACATGCACCATAATTTGATATATAATTTTCATTTAAGAACATGTTATGTAAATCAACATCAGGATTACATTTTTCTATATATTCGATTGCTTTATCAATTCTATCTTTTAGTTGTTGGTTTTCTTGTTGTAAATTATCTATTAACATTTTTTGAGTTAATGGCAATTCGCCACTTAGTCTTTTTTTGTTAATATATTTATATTGTGATTTTCTTTTTATTTCTCTTGCTTTTTCTGGATTGTTTATAACATAATTTTTATTTTTTTCTTTGATTTTGTTTCTAAATTTTTCATCTTCCCTATATCTTTTTTTAGCATATTCTTTTTGTCTTTTTAAAATTTTTTCTTTATTTTTATGATAATATCTTTTAGCATTTTCTCTAACTCTTAGTTTTTTCTCTTCACTCATATTATTTAATATCACTATCCTTTAACCATCCTAGTTCTTCACATTGTTTATTTATGGCTTTTAATAGTTCCATATCAATTCCTTCATCAGTTCCTGCACCTATAAAAAAACTTTTTGAAACATTAACTTTGTTATCTACAAAATGAACAAAAATTCTTTTTGCCATTTTACCTATTAATTCAAAATTTTCAAAAGTTTCTTTTATATACATAATTCCTGTATAACCATCTACTTTTTTAAATCCTAACTCATTAAATATTTTTTCTACTTTCACTTAATATCACTATCCTTTAATTCTTCTATTTCTTTTACATTTTCTTTAAATCCCTCTATATTATTACTATTTTCAAATATTTCACTTAAATCTAAAGCACTTTTTGATGAAATAATTTGAATTTCTGTATCTTCCATATTCATTTAATATCACTATCCTTTAACCTTTCCAATCTATAACTTTCTAATTCGCCTATATGTTCAACATTATTAATAAACACATATAATTGTTCTATTTCTGCTTGTAATACCTTAATATCACTTTCTTTTCTTCTAATAGTTGCTAACATTTCATCAACTAATCTTTTTATTTCTTCCATTACTTTATATTCTTCCTTATTCATTCCCACATCACCCCCAATACCATTAAAAGTATTAAAATGAATATTATTATTGCTTTTTTATTCATATTTACTTTTCAGGCATTTCATATATTGTTTCCTTAAACAATTTGCCTATCTTTTCTTCTTCTCCTTTTATACTATTTAATTTAATCATCATTGTTTTTAAGCATTCATTTTGTGCTATTTTGCATTGTATTTCATCTAAAACTTCCAATGCTCTCTCTTTTGTTTTATATTCACCTAACATATATTCATGTGAATATATTATCGCTGGTCCATCTATTTGTTTATCAAATTCAACCATTTCAACTTTCATTAATCTTTTTTTATTTTGACTTCTTATCCATAATTCCATATTTACTTTTCCTTTCTTAATTCGTTTACTGCTTTTACTAATTCGTTGATTTTATCATATTGAGCAAATAGTTCATCTAATACAAATTTTTTAAACTCATAATCTTCTACAAATTCCTTTGAAGGTAAATAATATCCATGATTTAAATTTAATTCTTCTATTTTTTCTTTTTCTTCAATTATTTCTATTTCATCATTTAATAACATCAATATATCCTCTAAATGATATATATAACTAAAATAATCAGTGAAAAATGATACATTTCCATCTGCATAAATATAATCATTTGTTTTATCATCAAAGATAAAAATATGATTGTCATATTTAAATTTCATTGGTGCTTCTTCTCCATTTGCTATTTTCCTAAATAAATCTATTATCTTCATTAATACTCCTTAATTAATGTACAATTATTCATTGATACTAAATATGTATTTCCATCTTTTGAAATGATTTGAATTTGCTCACCATCATAATCACTCCATTGTTTGATTTTTATTTCTTTATATTCTCCGCCAATTTCACATATTGCTTTATGAAATGTATAGTTTGTATCCCACATATCCCTATTTCCACACCCACATAGCAATAATGTTAAAGCTGGTATAATTAATAATTTTAATTTTTTCATATCTCCTCCTACTTATTAATTTGAAATATACACATAAGCATAATTCCAAATAATCCTCCTAATATAAAACTAATCATTACTATTTGTTTTACTCCTTTTTAAAACTTCTCTTCTACCATAATCATAAGCTTTAATCTCTTCTAAAGTTTTTCTAGGAACTTTATCTTTCAAAAATGATATTTTCTTTTTAGCAAGTGAAAATTCTTCTCTTAACTTATTTAATTCTTTCTGATAACCACCAATAGAACCACGAATTTTATTAAAGGCTTTAATCTTTTTATCTAATCTTAAATTAATGTTTGATAGTTCGTAATGTAATTCTTGAATCTCTTTATTTCTATCAGATACTGCTTGATCAAGTACTAATACTCTATTTGATTTATCAATTAACTGCTTTTGTAAATCTTCAATAGTTGATTTATATTTTTCTTTTTTAGCAAGAAATTCGCTAGTAGCACTTGTTAAATCATTTTCTAATTCTTTATTTTGTAAAATTAATTCTTGTACTTTATCTTGCTTTTCAAAATATAGATTAATATATCTTTTTTTATTCAAATTCCAATCCCAAAACCCCAATTTAAATTCTTTTTTCACTTTTAAACTCCTTTTAATAATTTAATTTTAAATAAATCTTTTTCATTCCTATAAGGTATTCCTTCATATGTTGGCAATAATTTAAAATACATTTCTTGTAATATATCTGCTGGCTCAAAATTTTCTATATAAACTATTCCATCTTTAACAATATAATTGACTTTTAATTGACCATAAACTTTATTAAATAACTCATCAATATCTAAAGTAGTAAAATAATAGCCATCTTCTTTACTTACTCTTTTCATTTCATCAAGAACTTCAAAAAGAAATTGTTTATATGCTTTTGTAAAATATTTTCTTAAAGCTCGCAATTGCCTTGTAAATGCTTTTTTATTCATTATTCTGATCATAACTTATCTCCTCTATTTTTTAGATTCATACAAATTACAAGCAATGTCATTCTTTCTAATGTCAGTTTCTCTACACGATGAAGTACTCATTTTAACGCACTTATGATATACTTGTCCTTTTCTCATTTTTATTTCAAAGAACTTGCAATTTTTACAATAAAATCCTTGTCTAAAACCATGACAATTTCTAAACCAAGTCTTCAAAGTTGTTCTTCCACCTTGATGATCTAGTGGTTTACTTTCTGTTTCTTCTAATGATATTTCGTTACCATATATATCTAGTTGTTTCATTTAACTTCTCCTTAATTTAATCTTAAACTTTGTATCTCGTTAGGTGTTAATGTAGGAATTCCTAATTGATTACACTCTTGTATTATTCCATCTATAAATATTGTCATTTCCCTACTATCAAACTCACTAGAACCTTTAAATATTTTGTAATGAGTAAATTCTTTACTATTAACTATTCCTATACCTACTTCCTCATAATACTTAAAATAACCTTTTGGATTAATAGAAGAAAGTATACTTACTATTTCACTTTGACCATAATCCTTTAACATTTGCAAATATACTTCTTCTTTTGATTTTCTTAAAATATCACCTATTTGAGTAATTAACTTCCAAGCATAAGCATTTTGACTTAAACTTCTCTTTTCTTTAAATTCTTTGATTTCAAATATTTTAGTTCTATCTTGATTAAATAACCATTGAACTAATTTTTCACTTGTTCCTTTCATAATACTAAATCTTTTCTACTAGTCCATCTTGAATTAAGTCATATATGACATCCTCTAATTCATTATGTACTGACATTTGATTATAGTGAATAATTCTATCTGAACCAATAACGAAATTATTAATTTCAATACCTCTCATTATTGCCTTTTTGTAGATCGTTCCTACATTTATATAAAACACTGATTTAAATCCATATTTCTCTAATTCTTTTAAATCCACATCATTTTTTATCTTTAGCATACACTTCTCCTAAAACGGCAACATATCGTCACTAATTTGCAACTCAGGATTATAATCTTCATTCATAACAGTAGTCGTACTCATTTGACTATATCTATCTACTTCTGTATCACTTTGTGTATCATTTTGTGTACCACTTTGTTGTTCACCTTGTTGTCCACATTCATGTTCACATTTAGAATTTTTGGAAGACAAGAATTGTATCTCTTTAACCTTTACTTCAGTTGTATAAACTTTTTTACCATCTTTATCATCATAAGATCCAGTTTGTAGTCTTCCTGATATTGCTAGCAAACTTCCTTTATCTTGGTATTTAACTAGATTAATTGCTGTATTGTTGAAACATACACAAGCCGGATAATCTGTTTCACTTTCTTCTTTATCCTTTGATTTAGGTCTATCTATTGCAATATTAAATCGACAAATCGCTATATTGTTAGCATTGTATCTAACTTCTGGTTTCTTTGTTAATCTACCTACTAGAACTACTTGATTCATAATAATTCTTCCTCTCTTGTAATTGGTCTATAAAGTTCTCTCTTTTCTTTTTCTGAATCTTCTAACTCTTCTTCTAAACTTTCTACCGTAAATAGTAAATCTTTAATTATTGACATAAAACTTTCGTTTGGAATAAATTCACCTAACAACTCATAATCAGTAAATGTCTTCTCACTTACTCTTTTAATGATTTCTAATTCATTTTCATCTAATTTTTGGTAAATCATAGTTTTGTTCCCATTTCCGAATAGAAATCTATTATTTCATTTCTTAACATTTCATCAGTTCCCGCTCTTTCAAGTGCTAACTTACCAAATTTCTCTGAACTACTCTCATAACTTACTTCTTGACCTATTGGAACCACTGTTTTAATTTTTAGATTCTCGTTATATAAATCATGCCAAGTGTTAGTTTTCATGTTTAAAGTTGTTAATTTAGTTTCCAATTTTTTTAACTGATTAGCACCCATTTCTTCAAGTGAAGTCCACAATTCGTTTTGAACTTTTTCACCTAAACTTGCTTTAACTACTCCCATCTTTCGCATTAAATCGGCAATACAAGTTTTAATAACTTTGATGGCGTCATCTTCACGAATAAACATGTTTGTATAGATTTCATACGTTTTTGAATTTGCTTTATTTCTCTCGATATCTTCCGCACTTGCTATTGCACTATCAACGCCAAACCCAGCAAAACCTAAAGCACGACCTACTGCTGAAGTTTCACAATTCTCAATCATTGAAGTCTTGTTAATGTAATCCTTTTTGGCATCACCAGTTAAAGCTTCGCTTGCTCTACCTGTTGCTAAAACCTCGCCATCTTCATTGCTGACTTTAGCCATAATACGAACATAATCATCTCGTATTTCCTCGATAGTAGTTTCAATAGGTCCAGTAGGATAAACCTTCCTAAACGCCTTAATTCTTTCGTTTACTTGGGCATATCCTTTGTTTCCTAGTTTTATATTTTCAATTTCCTCGTTTGCTTTTTTTATTTGATCATAACTAACTCTCATTCTATCTTCCATATTCCTAATTCTCCTCCTAAAAATCTTTTAAAATATCATTTAACTCTTCTAAACCCTCTGTGTCTTTTTCAATTTTTTCGTCAAACCAAGTAGGCATTTTAAAATCTGATTTAACTTTTTTAAATTCCCTTAGTTTATTTCTTACAACCCCGTAAACATAATTAAAAGTACATTTATTTTGGATTTTGGCATCTTCTATACTTTCTACAATCATTTCTTCTTCTACATCTACTAATCTTCTAACAATGTTAAATTCAACAGGCGTGTTAAAATACAAAATTCCGTTTTCTTGAAATAAATCAATAATTCTTTTATGTTGTAATGAAAAACCTAAACCATTTTCATTTACATTTACATTTTCATTTTCATTTACATTTTCATTAGGTTTTGTTTTGGTTTCGTCACTTTTAAAACCATTGGTTTTTATTTTTTGAAAACCATTGGTTTCTTTTTTTGGTCTTCCACCTTTCTTTCCATTTTCGTATCTTTTCTTATTAGCCAAAACCTGTGGTTTAATTAATGTAAATATAGTTTTTGCTATTCCTGATAACTTTGTATCTTCATCATTTAGTGCTAAATTGCATATAGCATCATAAACTTTTAAACGATCTTTATCCTTTAAATCTTGTAGTGCATCAAAAAAACTTTTATAGAAAACAAAACTATCTTTCATTTATTCTCCTATTCCCAACCAAACCCAATTTGCATTTTGGGCTAAATCATGTTATAATCTAGCCGTAAATAATTTTTATATGTTATTTATTGAGTGCATCTGATCCATGCACTTTTTAATTGACTAAAACTCTTATCTAGTGCTATAAAACTTATTCCTAGTGTAATTACACCAAACCATGTTAAACTCGTTAAATAACCCGTAAAAATAGGTTCTAGTGCTAGTCTATAAAAGTCATGTAATATAACACTTAAACTAACTAATAACATTAATAAATAACTAACATTCTTCCAATTTATTCTCTTCATTACTTCTCACCACTTATTTTCTTTAAATAATTAATATTAATTTTGAAATATCTTACAACTTCTTCCATTGGAACTAATTTTCTTGCCATTCTATATCCCTGTTCTTCCAAGTTCTCTTTTATTTCATTTTTTATATCTAATGCTTTATCTCTACCTACTCCACCTATTTTCATAACATCTTCAGTTGTTGCCCATTGACTACTTAATAGTTGTAGTAAATCTTTTGCATTAATTTTTTTGTCTGACCGATTATTTTTTTCCATTTCTATTCCTCCTATTGATTTTATTTTTTCTCTCCTTTACAATAATTAACTAAGTAGTTTTACTACTAATATTAATGAAAGGAGGATTTGTTTTGAAAAAGTATATAATTTCCTATGATTTAAACAAGTCAGGTAAAAATTATGATGGATTAATTAACGCTATTGAAAAATATAATTGCATAAAAATCTTATATTCTACTTGGATTATCAAAAGTTCTTCATCTGCACAAAATATTTTTGATAATTTAAAACCCCAAATAGATGATGATGATAAATTAATAATAGTCGAAATTAATACCAACAACGAACAAGGTTGGCTTAATAAAAATCAATGGAATTGGATTAACGATTAATCCAAACTATATTTGTAATCAGCTGTACAACGAGCTGGTTCTTTTTCTTTTTCATTTAATAATTGATTTTCTAAAATTATTTTTAATAATTCTATTTCACTTTTATAACTATCTAAATATCCAATATTTTCATTTAATTTCTTTACTAAATTATTTTTCAAAGTTTCAAGTGTAATTATTTCATTTACTATTTCATCTTTGTTAATAAATAAATTAGTAGTTATTGATATTTCTTTTCCCATATTCTTTTACTCCTTTATTCCTCTTTCTTTTGACACTTTTGCTATTTAGTGTTATAATATGCAATATTTTTTTATAACATTATAATTATTGCAATTATTAAGTTAAAAAAATTTCTATAATTCGATTAGCATCTAAATTTAGTATATTCTTGATTTTTTTTACTTCACTTATTGTAAAATCAACTTGACCTCTCTCTTTTTTACCATATTGAATTATAGAAAGATTAAGAAGTTTAGAGATGTCATTTTGCCTTAATCCTTTTCTATTTCTTTCAGCAACTAATTCTAAACTTTTCATTTTTTTCACCTCCTTGTATTCTTTCATCTTTTGCAAGATAATTCAATTCTATTATACTTAATGCAATTTGTCAATAGTAAAATTATATTTTTTGTAATTTTTGTTATTTTTTTAATTAATAATGTTATATTTATTGCAATTAGGAGTGATAAATATGAGAAAGGATTTCGGTGCTAGACTAAAATCGTTACTTGAAAATAAAAATATCAGTCAAAAAGAATTTGCTGATAAATTAGAAATAACTGAAGCCACACTTTCAAGATATATAAATAATTTAATTGTACCTAAAATCGAAGTAGTTTATGAAATGGCGAAACTGTTGGATGTGTCAGTGGATTTTTTAATAGGAAATGAAAGAACTATGTCTGAAACAGAGGAATTAGCTATATTAAGAAAAATACTTCAAAAATCTGGTTTTATGGAAAACGATGAAGACTTAACGGATGAAGAATTAGATAGATTAATGAAGTTCGTTAATGCTAATAAAGAATTTTTGAAAAATGATAAGTAGGTAGTTAATATGAACTATTGTGAAGAATGCGGAAATAAAATAAAAGAAAACTACAATTATTGTGCTAATTGTGGTTTTAAAATTAAAAAAAATAATTTAATTAATAACAATTTCTCAGAAAAAGAAATACTATGTGATTTAATTGAAAAATATATTGAAATAGCAAATACAAATGATACAACCTTAGATGACTATATGTCTATAATTTCTTTAATTAAAATGTTGCAACTACAATATAAAGAATATGCAGGTAATTTACAAGAATATATAGAAATGTTTAGAAAAAATGGAATTCTTGACGAATATCAAACATATTTCAAAAGTACACCTAAGAAAATATTTATGCAAAATAATTTCCACCCAAACCCAGATTTAGCAGAAAATATGTTATATGGATATTTTGAAGGTTGTACTAGTAGATTTATGAACTATTTAATTTTATTTGGTTTATGTGGCAAACCTATTACGTCACAACAAAAACGTATTATGGCTACAATATTCGAAGGAAATTCTTCTTCTTTTTCTAAACAGAAAATTTATTATTCAAAATTATATTTAGATGACGGTATTATAGCAGAAGATGATAGTTTTATAGATGACATTGATAAACAAAACTATATTAATGCCCAACATTATATTAGATATAGAGACATTGCAAACGGATACGCAAAAGAAAAGAATTATAAATTGTATGAATTTTATATGAAAGAAGCATCTAAATACAATGGTGGTGCATATGAAGATTTATGTCGTTTTTATATCACACACAAGAACTTTGAAAACGCAAGAACTGTTTTAGATAAATTTATAAAACATCAAAAAGATTTTTCTATAAAGCAAAAAATACCATACAAATATAGATATGAAAACAAAATTAAGCCTTTAGAAGATTACTATAATTTTAAATTTAAATACCCATACATTAGAAAAGAATTATTAGAATTATTTGATATAGATATAAAAAGGTTTAATATTCTGGTTAAAGATATCAAAGACAATATAGAATATAAAAAAAATGGTAATTATTCTGAAAAAACCATTGAATATATAAAAACAAAATTAACCAAAGAAAGCACTAAAAACTAGTGCTTTTAAAAATTGCTTGACATTTCTAAAAAATAGTCTATAATACTTAGACATAGGTTTTATTGCAATTTATATTTTATTGTGATATAATTTATGTATATTATAGTAAGGCGATTACATAATATTAATAGAATATCTATGGATATTCTTAAATTGAATAACTAAAGGTAGAAAGTCACTAACTATTACGGATAGAAATATCTTAAGTGTAGAATTTTTTAAATTCGATGGGATGCCAGAGTTGTGCCTGGCTTAATTATTCAATGCCTGCATTATTGCAGGCTTTCTTTTTGAGAGGTAAACATATGAAACAAATATTAGGACGAGTTAGTAAAAAAATAGCACTAGATAATAATATACCTGAACATTCTAATAAACCTATTGTTTTATATGATAATGATAAAAGACATTGTAAAAAGCATATGGACGAATTTCCTTCTAAAGAATCTTTTTATTATGTTATGACAAATCTTGATTATATAATTTCAAATCCTGATGAAGTTTTCTATGTTAAAGCAAAAGATACACTTGAGTATTATAAATTTTTTGATGAATTAGGAATTACTATAAGAGTAAAGGTTGAACCTGGAAGAGAATTAAAAATGAAAACACTTTTCCCTGTTAAACAAACAAAATTGGAAAATAAAAGAAAAAACAAGTATTATAATAAGTATGTAGTAGGAATTGAATGATAGCAGGCATTAATAGATAAAGCACCTTTTATTGGTGCTTTTTAATTTGTCCTACTAATAACTTTAT
The DNA here is from genome assembly GCA_017472015.1 of Bacilli bacterium. Taxonomy (GTDB): domain Bacteria; phylum Bacillota_I; class Bacilli_A; order RF39; family UBA660; genus RUG591. Next base: position 43,042 of record JAFURC010000049.1, on the reverse strand, counting down.
AAAATTGTAATAATAATTATGTTTTTTTAGATATTTATAGAACTTTTTTAGATTTTTCAAACTACACCCCTATTTTATTTTAAATTAAAAATTATGTTAGAGCAAAAAACTTGCGTTAAATGCACATTTTATTGCTTAAAAGGGACAAAATTAATAAAACACAAACAAAATTTACCAAATTAAAAATTGACACATCAAAAAAAATTGATATAATAGGTAAAAAAAAGACCTCGTACTGGTAATACGAGATCAACCCAATAGGGGTATAGAAATTAAATAGTCGGTCAGACAATTCTTTTTCTATGCTCTAATTATAGCAAATAACATAAATAAAGTAAATAATTGGAGGTAAAATTTATGGCAGTTTACAATGAAAAAAATAAAAATAAATGGACTAAAGATGGTAGGCATTATTATTATAAATGCTACTATACCGATATGTATGGTAATAGAAAACAAAAAGTATCTAAAATGTTTTTAACTTCTAGTGAAGCTAAGAATGCTGAAAGAGAGTTTTTAACAACTGTATCGAAAAAAGATATTTCGGACATTAGTATTTCTTTTGCAGATGTATATAATGGATGGTTGATATATAAAAAAAGTTTTATAAAATCTTCAACATTCTACTCAAGAAAATTAACGGCTAATAAATATATATTAAGTTATTTTAAAGACTATAAATTACATAGTATAAAAATCAATATTATCACAAAATGGAACAATTATATTTTGGGTTTAACTAACATTGGATTAGACGAAAAAAATAGAATCATTTCGATAATGAAAGAAATTTTAGAATATGCTGAAAACAATTATGATTTTGATAGAAAAGTTACTTCAAAAATTATTAAACAAAAAGTTGAAAAAAGTAGCGACACAAGGGATAGTGAAAAGAATTTTTGGACTTATGAAGAATTTCAAAAATTCATTGAAGTAGTAGATAATGACGTTTATTATTTGATGTTTAACTTTCTTTACTATACAGGATTACGTTTCGGAGAATTTAATGCTTTAAATTGGAATGATATTAACTTTGAAAGAAAAACGATAAGCATCAACAAAACTTTAACTACAAAATTTGAAAAAAAAGACTTTAAGCCTATGATTGAAGAAGCCAATAAAAAAAAATTAAAAGTGATAGAGGGAAAAGATTATATTATAACCGATCCTAAAACTAAAAACTCATTTAGAATAGTAAATTTAGATGATCAGTTAATTATGCTGTTACAAAAACATAAAGAAATTGAAGAAAAAATATATGGATTTAACAATAACTTCTTTATATTTGGTAATGTTAGATTTTTTGCTAAAACAACTTTTAGAAGAAAACTAGAAGAATATATCAATAATGCTAAAGTTAAAAAAATAACTCCACATGGATTTAGACATAGTCATGTATCTTTGCTTATCTATTTAGGTTGTGATGTATATGAAGTTGCAGAAAGAATTGGAGACACTCCAACAGAAGTTGAAAGAACTTATTACCACATGTTTCCTGATAAGAAAAAACACACTATTGATGTTATAAATAAATTAAAAAAATAAAAATTAAGAGGTAAATAAGAGGTAATTTAATTTTAAATATAATAAAACCCTTGTAAATCAAGGGATAAAATCAATATGGCGTCCCCAGTAGGAATCGAACCTACATTTAATCCTTAGGAGGGATTTGTACTATCCGTTATACTATGAGGACATTAGAAAACTATTTTTTTAAGTTTTCAAATAAAAATAATTTATAATTCCAATCATCACTTTCATGGGATAAAGTCATGATATCTTCATTAGACATATTAGTAAGCAGATAATTGGCAACATTATCAACATCACATTTGTTGCAAATATACATATATTCTTCTTCACAAATAGAACATTCTCTTATTCTCTCAACGAAAAACCCGAGTTTTTTGAATGTTTCCTTGTAAGAATTTTCTTCTTTAATTTTCTTTTTATTAATTTTATATTTTTTAAAATAAGCTGAAACATTTATTACTCTATGAATATATTCCATATTTAAAAGTATATAAATTAATTCTTCATTATTAATTTTTTCTAATAATTTAGAAATATTTAAAATAATATTTTCACATTTTTTATCATTTGCATCAATTTGTTTTTCAAGAAAATTAGCAAGTTCTTCTTCTAAATCTATTATCTTTTTTAAATTCTCACTCATAAACCACCTAATTAAATACATCATAAAAGTATTTATTAATTTTATTTTCAAAAATTGTTAACATATTATTTAATTCATCTTGATATTCTAAATATTCAAGATAAGTTGGATTATTATTTAAAATATCGAAAATATTATTTATTTTAATTTCTAGTTCGTCTTTTTTATTTGGATATTTAACAATTTCTTTTTGATAATCTTTTATTTTTTCTATTAAAGAAGTTATTTCTTTATCATTACTTAATAAATCTTTAGATTTTAAATAATTTTTGTAAGTATCTGTTTCTTTAATATAATCAACAATTTCTAAAACTTTATTTTGAATTTCCTTATTATTCAACTAACTCACCATCTAAACTAAAACTTTTAGCATCGATTATTTTTACTTTAACAATAGAACCAATTAATTCTTTATGAGCTTTAAAGTTAATTAATTTATTAGTTTCAGTATAACCAAATAACATTCCTTCTTTAGTGCTTTCTCCTTCTACTAGGACTTCATATATGTTATTTAACATTTTTAAATTTGATTCTTTTGAGTATTTATTTACTAAGTCATTTAAGCGATATAATCTTTCTTCTTTAACACTTAAAGGAGTATTATCTTCTAGTCTACTTGCTGGAGTGTTTTCACGAGGTGAATAAATAAACGTGAAAGCACTATCATATTTACAGTAATTAACCATATCTAAAGTATCCAGAAAATCTTCTTCAGTTTCCCCTGGAAAACCAACGATAATATCTGTTGTAATACTAATATTTTCAATACTTCTTAACTTATCATATAATTCTTTGTATGATTCTTTTGTATAGCGTCTTCCCATTAGTTTTAAAATACGATTGCTTCCTGATTGAATTGGTAAGTGAACATAATTTAAGATATTTTTATGTTCTTTTATTACTTCAATTAATTTATCAGAAAAATCCCATGGATGACTAGTTATAAAACGAATTCTTGGTATTTTAGTTTCACTAACTTCAACTAGTAAATCAGCTAGTTCATAGTCATCATATAAATCTTTTCCATAGGCATTTACATTTTGACCAAGTAATGTCACTTCTTGATATCCTTCATGAACTAAACTTTTTATTTCTTTTAAAATATCTTCTTTCTTTCTACTTCTTTGTTTTCCTCTTGTATATGGAACTATGCAATAAGTACAGAATTTATCACATCCATAGATAATATTTACATAGGCTTTATATTTACTATCACGACTAACTGGTAATTCTTCAACTATATCACCTTCCATACTATAAACTTCAATATTTAATTTTTTATTAGTTAAATTTTCGTATAATAATTTTGGTAAATCATCAAGATTATGCGTACCAAAAACAAAGTTTACAAAGCGGTATTTCTTTTTAATTTCTTCAATAACACCAACTTCTTGAGCCATACAACCACAAAGAGCAACTACTAAATCGGGTTTAGATTCTTTTAAATGCTTAATACGACCTAACATTCCAAAGGCTTTGTTGTGAGCATTTTCTCTAATTGAACAAGTATTGAGTAAAATAAAATCAGCTTGTTCCATATCAAAAACTTCCTCGAAATTCATTTCATGTAATAATCCTTTTAAGTTTTCACTATCATGCTCATTCATTTGACAACCATAAGTCTTAAGATAAAATTTCTTATTAAGTCCTAAATTTAAATATTTATTATCTAAATTAAATTTTCTAATTAATACTTCCTTTTTACTTCTAACTTTAGCAGCTTCATAATTTGGTATTTGCATAATATATCACCACTCATTTCTCTTTTGATACTATATCATAAATTTACTAATTTGACAATTATATTCGCATATAAAAAAATGTGGCAATTTTATTTCTAATTCAAAAAACTCCACCGAAGTAGAGTTTAATCATCATTTTCTTTTAAGGATATTAAATAATTATCAGCATTTAAGGCAAGTCCAATTGTAAATAGATAAGCAAGTAAATATACCCAGACTAGTAAAATTAAAATATTTGATAAACTACCATAGTAAAGATTGTAGTTGCTGTAATTATTTAAATGAAATGAGTAAATTCTTGTTAGAATAAACCAAGATATAGTAGTAAACCAAGCACCTGGTGTCATGAAGTTGCTTTTTACATTTATACTAGGTGCTAAGGTATATAAAACTTTAATTAAGAAAAACATTAGAATAATTGTAATTGGATACTTTAATAAATGATAGATATTACTTATTAAATTCATAAGTCCTACGGCTTTTATGTATTTATTTAAAAAGTTTATTATCAAGTCTCCTAAAACTGGTACTATAATAATGAAACCAATTAAAAGAAATAAAATAATTACCATTAAAAATGATTTTAGATATTTTTTTATTGTCGATTTGTCTTTTACTTTATATAATATATCACTTGAAGTGATGATTGCTCGACACCCACCTGATACTAGCCATAATCCAAAGATTACGAATAAAATTAAATTAAATTCATTTGAACTTATATTCAATGCTGACTCAATAATGGTTAAAACGGCATCAGGTACATTATATTGTAAACTATCTAATAAGTTTTTTATATCAATACTTGAACCTAAAACTCCAATTATGGAGAAAATTGGCACAATCATCATAACAATATTAAAGGCTAAATGTCCTGGTAATATTTTCATTTCTTGTAAGTTGATTAATTTATAAATTCTTTTTAAATAGGACTTTATTTTTCTTTTCATAAGCGATAACTTTCTTTATCACTTTGCATATCGATCATGGCTTCATTAATGGCATCATCGATTGTTTTTATATTATCAAATATCATACTTGAACCAACACTTGCTCCAAATCCATAAGGAAGTTCGTGTAATTCTTTTTTTAATTTCTTTAAGTAAACGGCTATTTGATCTTCACTATAACCAACTAAGTAAATTATAAATTCAGTTCCATCAGTTCTTATAATTTCAGTGTTTTCAAGTTGGGTATTTACTAAAATACTAGCGGCTTTAACTATTAAACTATCGCCTTTTTCTCTTCCGTAGTTATCATTTATATATTTTAAGTTATTTAAATCAACAACTACTAAAGTTTGCGGATATACTTTACTTAAATTCCAAGAATCTATTTGTAAGTTTAAGTAATTTCTGTTTTTTAAAGATGTTAACATATCGGTATATTTTTTACGATCTTCTTTTTTGACTAATTTTAATTTATGACGATTTTTAAGAACAATTATAATTATGATAAGTAGGAAAAATGGTATTAAAATAATTGCTAAAACTAGTAAATATACTTCTTCAAAACTAGATGTTTCAAATATTGATAAATTTAGATTATTAAATCCACTATTTCGGTATTTATAATATGAATTAGTATTAATTACATAGTTGAATAAACTATAGAATGATTCATTGTCACTTTTAATCATAAATGAATAGTCATTAGTCATAATATCAGAATATACTATTTCATAATCTTTTAATTCATCATTTCGGTAATATGAGTATACTTCTCTATCAACAATTATTAAACCCGAATTTTTAGAAGCAGTTTCGACTAATTCTTTTATACTAAAACAATTTTTAATATTAGCCATGGCACCTGACTTAATAAATTCAGATAAATATTTATTGTTGTTTAGTAAATAAACGTTTTTTCCTTTTAATCCTTCAAATGAGGAAACAATAAAATCATCTTCTACTCTTCCTAGAACAACATAATTTTCAATGAAAGTTGAAGTTGTTTTTAAATATTTATTATTTGGATTCTTAATATAGTCAAAGTAAATATCTACTTCTCCTTTATCAATTGCTTCATTTAATTCATCAAGGGATTTATATTTTTTATATGTGAAATCAATATCAGTAAGACGAACTACTCGGTTAATGTATTCTGCAGCTATTCCTAAAAGTTTTGAACCTTTCGTTATTTCATATGGGGCATTTTCAACATAACCATAAACATAGGTTTTACTAAGTAAATCGGTTCTTGTTTTGTCGTTTATATCACGTTTATCAACATAATAATCTAAAAGTAATTTGTTGTAATCAGTTACATAATATTCGTTTAACCAGTTATTAAAATATTTGGTAATAATATTATTTAGTTCTTTATTTTCACTATCAAGTGTTAAAACAATATTTTTCGTTATATCGGTAAAGAAATAATTTAGGTAATAATTATCATTACTAATAGTTCTTTCAAGTGATAAAATGTTTGGAACAATTATCATATTTACTTCATTATTATCAAGGGCTTGGAATAATGTTTCATATGATACATAAGGATTATAGGTAATATCTTTAGCACTTTTTAAATAGTAACTTATGTTAGATTCTTCACTTCCTAAAACTCCAATTGTATTTCCTGAAAAATCAGTTATTTTGTTAATTCGATTATTCTTTTTTGCAACAGCTACATAGGTATCTTGAAATAAGAATAATTGATTTGATGATATACTTGCACTTCCATCTAATATTTCAATTTTATAACTATTTGTTTTGGTTCCTTCTTCTTTTTGATAAGGTATTTTATTGAACTTTAATTCAGTTTCTTTTGATATGTAATCTAAGAAATTAAAAATTACTCCATTTCCATTCATTCCATAAACGGCAACATCATTGAATACTTCAATATCTACTATTTTTTTACCATTTTCACTAAGCCATTTTTTATCATTAGAAGTTAGTAAACTTGATTCACGATAATAATAGATAAAGAATAGTGCAATGAATACTAAAACAGCAATTGCAATAATTGTAAATATAAATTTTTTATTACTCTTCATTTGAACCAGCCTCTTCCTGAATCGTTATTTCGCGATCTTTTGTAAATATTAATTCACTTGCTTCTATTCCTTTATAACCTATAATTGGAAAATTATTTAAAGCCTCATCTTCTTTTAAAACATAAACTTGAAGTGAGTAGTAGGATAATTCATTATTTTCAAACATTGGAATAATACTATTGGCAATTACTTTCGCATCTGATACATTCATATCAGAATTTACTGTAATCATGAAATTAATAATTTTTCCATGTACTTTATTAGTAACCTCTAATACTCTTTCATTTTCTTTTAATTTAGAAGCAATATTTCCTAATAGATCACTTGCCAGTTTATGATTTTCTATACCTTCTAGTCTATCTCCATACGAAGCTTTTCCTTCATCGGGCACTAATAAGTTTTTAACTTGAACACCTAAAACTACTAAAGCCATAAAAAATATAATAGCAATTATTGTAAATTTATTTTTCTTTATAAATTTCATATTTCCTCCACTACGATATCTGTATTATACAATAAATTTTATGATTCTGCAACTATCTTAATTAATCTAAATTTAAGAAAAAAAGGAAGTATTCTTCCCTTAATTTAAAATATTTTTTATATATTCGGCTAGTTCGTTTGAATAATTAGTAATTGTTTCTAAGTTTTCACCTTCAAACATAATTCTAATTAAATTTTCGGTTCCACTTTTACGAACAACGATTCGTCCATTTCCATTTAATTTAGTTTCATATTCCAAAATTTTATCTTGAATTTCTTTAATTGATTCAAAGTTTTCTTTTTGTTCCCTAGTTACATTTAAATTTACTAATACTTGAGGATATTTTTTCATGATACTTTTTAAACTAGATAATTTTTGATTTTCTAAAGTCATGATATTTAATATTTGTAAAGCGGTTAATTCTCCATCACCAGTACTTAAATATTTTTTGAAGATGATATGTCCACTTTGTTCTCCCCCGATTAAGTAGTTATTCTTAAGCATTTCAAGAAGTACATAACGATCTCCTACTTTAGTTGATATAAAATTAATGTTCTCTTCCTCACAATATTTAATTAAGCCAAGATTTGACATAACTGTTCCTACAATACTATCTAAATTTAAATATTTAGCGCATATTGCTAAGATATAATCACCATCAACAATTTCACCATTTTCATCAACAAATAAGCAACGATCACAATCTCCATCAAAAGCAATTCCTAAATCATATTTGTTCTCTACTACATAGTTTTTTAAACCTTCCATATGGGTTGAACCACAATTTTTATTAATGTTATAGCCATCTGGTTCATTATTAATGATTGTATAGTCAATATCCAGTTCAGAAAATAAACGTTTAGCAGTTTCATAAGATGCTCCATTGCTGGTATCAATACAAACTTTAAAAGGAATTTTGGTAACATTAATAGTACTTTTTAAAAAGTTTACATAGTCACTTATTCCATCTTTATAATAAATTTGTCCTACCTGATTAATAGTTTTATTAGTTTCATAATTATTTAAAATTAATTCTTCGACTTCCGATTCAATTTCATCAGGTAGTTTTAAACCATTTTTATCAAATACTTTGATACCATTATATTCGCTTGGATTATGACTTGCAGAAATTACAAATCCACCATCAGCTTGGTATTTTTTGATTAAATAAGCAATTGCTGGAGTTGGTATTACTCCTAAATTAATAATATCGTCACCTTCACTTACAAATCCTGCTATTAAAGCATTGCTTAACATATCTTTAGATATCCTAGTATCACTTCCAACTAGAAAAGTTAGTTTTTCTTTTTGTAATTTATTTTTTAAAATTCTTGCTACACTGCTTCCAAGTTTTAAAGCTAGTAAACTATCCAATTCTTGATTAACCAAGCCCCTTACTCCATCAGTTCCAAATAATTTTTTCATAGATTCTCCTTCTTAACAATTTTATCCATACTTTTAACAATTGAATTTTCAGGTATTACTCCGCGAACCATTGTAAGAGGATAAATATTTGAATTTCTCATAACAATTGTACCAGGTGTTAAAACACTGTTGCATCCTACTTCAACATAGTCGCCTAAAAAGGCTCCAACTTTTTTTAAATTAGTTTCTATTTTTTCCTCGCCATTTTTAATAACCACTAAAGTTTTATCACTTTTAACATTTGATGTAATGCTTCCAGCTCCCATATGAGAATAATTTCCTAAAATAGAATCTCCTACATAGTTAAAATGCGGAACTTGAACATTATCATACAAAATAGCATTTTTAATTTCACAAGAATTTCCAAAGACACAGTTTTTACCAATGATAGCATTTCCACGGATATATGCTGACGGACGAATTTCTGTTCCTTCATCAATTATACAAGGCGCATTAATAACTGCTGACGCGTCTATTTTAACACTTTTATGTACCCATATATTTTCTTTTAATAAGTAATAATCATCATCTAAATTTTTACCAATTTCTAAAATAATATCTTTTATATGTGGTAAAACAAGATAAGGATATTCATATTTTTTTATATATTGATGAGCAATTGACTCACCTAGTTTAAATAATTCACTTGTTTTCATAATTACCTACTTTCTTCATAAATTTTAATTGTTTTTTCAAGCGTTTGAAATGGCAAAGTTGCACATTTTTTCCGACTTGCTTGCTTTGCTATATCATTATATGCATTAAGTTCTCCAAGCATTTCTTCTTTGTAATTCTCTTCTTCAATCATATGGTAGTATTCTGTCATTAATTCTCTTGCTTCATTTATACTTTTTCCAATAATATTTTTTAGCATAATACTAGTCGCACTAGTTGTAATTGCACAAGCCTCTCCATCAAAATAAGCATCCACTATAATATCATCATTTATTTTAACATATAAGTCAATATTATCAATACATGATTCATTATGTGTATTGGCTTTTATAAATTCTTGACTTTCTTTAACTTCTTTATGAAAAGGATTTTCAAAATTATCTATTATTAATTCTCTTTTTAAATTATTATCCATATTACCTCGATTTCTATTTTAATTATTACAAAAATTTGTATAGATAATCTATACAAATAATTTTATAAAATAATATTATATATGTCTTTACTATTTTTTAAAACTTCAATTAATTTATCTATTTCTTCTTTGGTATTATATAAATATAAACTAATACGACATGTATTTTTAACACCTAATTCATCTTTAACCATTTTAGTACAATGATTACCAGCACGAACACATATATGATAATGATTTAAATATCTTGATGTATCTTCTGCAAATATTTTATCTATATTAAATATAACTATTCCGGATTCGCTAGATTCATTATAAACTGTAATGTTATCGACTTCTTTTAGTCTTTCAATTAAGTATTTTCGTAAATTCATTTCGTGTTCATGAATTTTTTCAATTCCTACTTTTTCTAAATAAAGAATCGCTTCTTTAAGTCCTAAAACTCCAGCAATATTTTGAGTTCCTGCTTCTAATCTTAAAGGAACTTCTTTATATTCTAGTTCCTTAGTACTTTCAAATCTTTGGTTCATTCCCCCACCATAATTAAATGGACGCATAACTTCTAAATATTTCTTTTTAGCATATAAAACTCCAACTCCTGTTGGTCCTAACATTTTATGAGATGAAAATGCTAAGAAATCGATATCATCAAGTGTAACATCAGTTTTTATATGCGGAACACTTTGAGCACCATCAACACATAATAAAATATTATGCTTGTGAATAAACTCAGATATTTCTTTAATTGGTCTTATATCTCCAATTACATTTGTTATATATGCAAGAGAAACAACTTTAGTTTTTTTAGTTAAAACCTTTTTTAAATTATCAAGAGTTACTTTATAATCATCTGTTAAAGGAATAAATTTAACTTTAATACCAATTTCTTTTTCAAGTTCAAACCAAGGTAGAACATTACTTGCATGCTCAGCTTTGGTAATTAATACTTCATCACCTTTTTTTAAATAATATCGCATGAAAGAAAATACTATCATATTCATGCTTTCTGTTGTTCCTTTTGTAAAAACTATTTCTTTTGAACTACTAGCATTTATAAATTTTCTTACAACTTCACGGGTTTCCTCATATTCATAGTCAACTTTTTGACTTATGTCATAGTCTCCTCGATGAGCATTGGCTGTATACTTTGTATAATAATCAACTATTTTATCAATTACCAAATTAGGTTTAAAAGTAGTTGCACCATTATCAAAATAAATTAAATCACTATCAAGCATTTCAAAATCTTCACGATTCACAAAAACTCCCCCTTTCTATATTATTATATTGTTATCAATAAAATTTCTAAATTCTAAATAACTGGTATCTACCATATTACCAAGTAAAAGTGATATTAACAATAATTTTTTAGCAGTTTTATCACTTATTCCTCGAGATTTTAAATAATTAATTTCTTCATCATTAAATTTACCAATAAATGCTGAATGATTAGCAACAACATCTTGATTATTAACTATTAAATTAGGAATAATTTTACTATTCCCTTCCCCAATATTAATAATTTTACTCTTTTCATCAAGTACTACATTTAAACTATCTTTATTAACTATTCCATCTATTATAAAGAAGAATTTATTATCACTTAAATTAATTCCATTTGCAAAGATATTAGCTTCACTATTACTTTCTAAGTGATTAATCGTAATATCATTAATGGAATCAATATTTGTTAATATACTATTATTATATCTTATTTTACTATGTAACTTTAAATTAATATTTAAAGATATACTTGAATTAATAGCTAATTGATTAACAATTAAATCACTATTTTCTAAATTATTAATAGTTATTTTAACTTGACTATTTTTAATGAATAAATTTATTTTGGAATTAATATTTTCTAAAACCGAGATAGTAATATCAGTATCATTTTGAATATGAATTTCGTATACTAAATTATTTTCGATATTTAAATTATAATTTTTAGTATCTATAAATATTTTATTCATGATTCAATTATTCTCCTACACTAAATGACTGATTATAACCATCTTTTTCAATTAATTTAGCAAGATTATAATCCCCACTTTTAATAATATTTCCATCTTTTAAAACATGAACATAATTTGGTTTTATATATTCAAGTATTCTTGTATAATGAGTTATTATTAAAACACTAGTAGTTGGATTTTCTTTTAAATAATCATTTATAGCATCACAAACTACTTTTAAACTATCGACATCAAGTCCGGAATCAAGTTCATCTAAGATAATGAATTTAGGTTTTAACATCAAAAGTTGAAGAATTTCATTTTTTTTCTTCTCGCCACCTGAAAAACCAACATTAAAACTCCTATGAGCCATATCTTTTTGCATATCTAATTTTTGAATATTTTTATCAAGTTCTAAAACATATTCATAGAAACTTTTATAACTTATATCATTAGCATCTAAACTAGCTTTTATTAGTTCACGGTTTAACACACCTTCAATACTAATTGGATTTTGATAAACCAAAAATATTCCTAATTTACTACGTTCATTTATTTCTAGTTTTAAAATTGAATTTGAATTAACTAAAATATCTCCCGATTCGATATTATAATTTGGATACCCCATGATTATTTTCGATAAAGTTGATTTTCCTACACCATTTGGTCCCATGATAGCATGAATTTCTCCCTTATTAATTTTTAAATTCAAATTATCAAGAATTTTTTTATTATCAACTAATACACTTAAATTTTGAATTTCAAGTTGCATAATAACACCCCTTACTAATTTTTTTTATTTATTAGAAAGGTAATTTCATATTACCATTCATTATATTTTTAACCATTTTTTTATAATTTTCAAATTGTTCTAAAAGACGATTAACTTCAGTTACACTTACTCCTGATCCTTTAGCAATTCTTGTTTTTCTACTCGCCTTAATGATATTAGGATTTTTCCTTTCTTCCATAGTCATTGATAAAATAATTGACTCAATACGAGCAACTTGTTTAGGATCAATTTGGATTTTATTAAATCCCATTTTACTAGCCCCTGGGAATAACTTTAATAAATTTTCAAGTGGTCCCATACTACGTATTTGTTTCATTTGTTTTAAAAAGTCATCTAAATTATAATTACCTTTTTGCATTTTTTTAATTGAGTTTTCAGCATCTTCTTGACTAATTGCTTCTGTTGCTTTTTCAACTAAACTAACAATATCTCCCATTCCAAGAATACGTCCTGACATTCTTTTCGGATCAAATGGTTCAAGTCCATCCATTTTTTCACTTGTTCCCATGAATTTAATTGGAACATTGGTTAAATGTCTTGCGGATAGGGCAACTCCACCTCTTGTATCACCATCTAGTTTAGTTAGAATAACTCCAGTTAAATCAATGGCTTCATTAAATCCACTTATAACATTAATCGCATCTTGTCCCATCATAGAATCAATTACTAATAATATTTCTTCTGGAGATACCTCACTTTTAATATTTTTAAGTTCATTCATTAATTCTTCATCAATATGTAAACGTCCTGCTGTATCAATTAAAACGTAATCATACCCATTATCTTTAGCATATTTAATTGCGTCCTTACTTGTTTCAACTGGATTATTAAGTCCATTTTCATAAACAAAGATATCAAGTTCTTTTCCAATTTGTTTTAACTGATCAATGGCAGCTGGACGATACACATCACATGCTACCATCATTGGTTTTTTATGATATTTTTTACGAAGTAAATTAGCAAGTTTCCCAATAGTTGTTGTTTTACCACTTCCTTGAAGACCAACTAGCATTAATATAGCTGGATCTCCTTTAATATTTAATTCTTTATACTCACCACCAAGTAATTCCGTTAATTCATCACTAACAATTTTAACAAATACTTCTCCTGGTTTTAAACTATCTAAAACCTTTTCTCCAAGTGCTTTTTCTTTAACACGATTAGTAAATTCTTTTACTACTTTATAATTAACATCAGCTTCTAGTAAGGCAATTCTAACTTCTCTTACCATTTCACTAATGTTTTCTTCAGTTATTTTTCCATACCCTTTTGCTTTATGTACTATCTTTTGTAATCTTTCTCCTAGTCCTTCAAACATAATTACCTCCTTGTAAACATTACTATTGTAGCAAATTTCTAAAGAAAAGTCATTATATTATATAAAATTTATTGCAAAATAAAAAGTAGAATTGGTTCTACTTTTACTTATGGTTCAAAAAAACTTAATTAATTTCCTTCTTTATTTGTTTTTTTAAATACATTATTGTACCTACTAAACCTATCAATGAAATAGTTGTCATCAGAATACTTGTTGCAAATTGATCAAATGTTTGAGGCGTATCTACATTATTTTCTGTATCATTATCTTTTGAAGTATCTGTTTTATCTTCCTCACTAACATTGCCTTCTGAAGTATTATTTTCTTCTTCCCATCTAGCATAAACTATCATATCATCAGTCATAACTGGTTCAGCTGCTAAGGGCGAACCACCTTCTTTTTCAGTATACCAACCCGTAAATTTATAACCTTCTTTTGTTGGTTCTTCTTGAATTAGTAACATTCCAAATTCCCAATTTTCATAATTCATTGTTTTCGATTGATCTTTAAATACTCCACCATTAGCATCAAAAGTTAATTTGAAAGTTTTTATCTCAACTTCAAATGTAGTTTCAACATATCCTCCATCTTTATATTCTACTTTTAATTTGTATGTTCCATTTTCAAGAGTTTTTAAATAATCATTTTTTAAAGTTATAATGGTACTTCCATCTTCTACTTCATAATTACTACTAGAAATTTCTTCACCATTAATTAAAATTCTATGAAATAATTCTGATTCACCACTGAAAGTAAACTTTAAATCTTTATTATCATATTTTTGATTTTCTCCGGAAATAATATGATAAATTTGATGAACTAATAAATAGTATTCTTCTTGATTATCACTTATTTTCATTGCTAGTCCTAAATTATAATAATTAGAATAATATGTATTTACCATTGCCGAATATTTATCAACATCTATTAATTTTGTATCTTTATTATATATTGCTGTTTTATAATTTTCAAAACTTGTAATTGCATATAAATCATCTCCTAATGGATAAACCATGCCATTAGTAAATAGTAAATTTCCATCAAGATCATATACTTTTTCATCATTATTTGTAAATGACATCTGTATATAGTAATTTTCTCCTATATTTAGGATATCATAATAATCAAGTTCTGGATCATTTAATAGTTCTTTAAAAACTTCTTGATTTACTTCAATAGTTTTCTCTGGTTTAGTTACATTGTTATTTACAATATAATAATCATTAAAATTATCTTTGTTAAATTCTTGAACTGTTTTAAATATTAATTTTCCATCTGGAACATATGCTGTATATCGATCATAATAAGTTAGATTTGGATCTTGATTTATTTCTTTTATCATTACAACATATCCAACTTCATAGTATGTAGCATCATGATCAAAAGTAGTACCTGTAAATTCTATCATTTCTACATTATCTTCATCAAATGTATAATATGTTTTTTCACTATTAACTTCTGTGTCAATAGTTTCATAAAAAGCTTCTTCATATCTTTTATCATATGCATTAATAACAACTTTACCTTCAGTAGTTGTTTCAAATTCATATTGATATCTATTAAACTGATTAATATTAATTTTATCTTCAGCTGTCACAGGAGCACATTTATTATCTTTAGTAATTTTTACCATTTCTCCATCTACTTCATAGTAGAAATTACCATATAAGTCAAACTCTTCAAAATATACTTCTTCACCTTGTATACATGATAAATTCCTTTCCTTAATGACATGTACTTGATTATTATGTTTAAATATTATTGACTCCGTATTTTCTATTGGTCCTACTAATGCACTAACATTTGGAATAGATAAAAATAGACCTATTAAAAACACGAATAAAAATTTTTTTTCTTTTTTCATATATCCTCCATTCTAAATAGTTTCCTATTTAATTAGATTATACAATAATAAAATTAAATTTAATAGATTAAATAAGAAAAAAATTAAATTTCTTAATTCCCTAAATTACAAAAGTAAATTATAAAAAGCGGATGACAATAAATTAAAAGAAAAAAGGACTACTGAGAATTATTTAATTTCTCTAAATCCTTTAATTAAAATTAATCATAACAAACTAACATTTCTTCAATCAAAAACATTCATATAATTTGCAAGATATACAAGTTCTAATAATTCATAACTATCATTTACTAATCTATTTCTAAGTTCAAAATATTTTTTAGGATAATTAACTAAATAATCATCAAGGATAATTATAAAACCTTTAATATATCTAGCTATTTTAAATTTATCATTCATCAAGTATTGCCTCAATATTCATTAATATTCTTTCTAATTTCAAATCACTTACAGTACCTAATTTTTCCATTATATTAGTATATTTTATATCTTTATTATATTTTTCAAATCCTAATTTTAAATATTTAGAATACTTATTTAAGTTCTTAAAATTATTACTACAATCTCCAATTACTTCATAATTTATTTTAAATTCTTCAAGTTTATTAATAACTTTATTTAAAGACGATTTAGGAAATCCAACTTTATTATTTTTAATATTATAATTAAAAAAGAAATATAATATATAACAATTATCATCAAATACATTATAAAATGTTCCACTTTTTCTTATTTTTATTATATTCATTCACAACTCCTATTTTATTTGCGCAAAGGAGTAGATCATATAATTTAGCCCTACCAAGATGGGTAAACCCACCTTGGAGGTCTATAATTTACTTTATATATTTTTTTACTCTTCTCGTGTATTTAATTTTTACCCGTTTCCTGAGGAGTAATCCCTCAAGGAAACATTTATGCTCCTATCAATCTATACGGATTATCATAACTTCCATCTCCCGATGTTACCATTATGTTGGATTTTAGATTAAGACTGGGACGAAGAGCGTAGCTATCATCAGCATTGCTGCCGCCAACCTCACCAATGATGGACCAATTGCACACATATGGAGGATAAAGAGCCGATGGAGACAAAAGCCAATATCCTAATGCTTCACTATTTCTTAACCATGACTCTCTAAAAGCAGTTAAAAGTGTCATATCATCTTCTGAAGCCCAATTATTACTTGGCATTGAATACATAAAATCACTTGGATATATTAAAGCAATATTTCCTGTCCAATTTTCTTGATTTCCATTCCATATATTACAACCATTTTGATCGGAATTACTTGTTACTGAAGAATCACATACAACATTCCCTCTTTCTTGTTCGTATACATCTTTTCCACTCATCATACCTCTCGATACATTTCCTAAATAATAGGTTGTTTCTTGAATCATGTTCTTGGCTTCATTCGATAAGTTGTTGACATAATAACTATTTCCCGTTTCATCATTTAAGTAATGCATTACTCCTGAAGTTGTCCAGTCATTATTATAACTATTATCACTTAATTGTTTATATATAAAATAACCATATTTAGTTCCTTCGGTTGTAAATTTCAAATTATATGTTGTTTCCCCAGATGTATATGTTTCTTCATTGTATATATCATTTGCTAAAGGGGTATCTTTAACTATTTTTACATTATCCCCAAATACTCCAATGATTCTCCATAGTTCTCCATTAAATTCTACATAATTACGAAGTCCTGAATCAGTTGGTGTTGTTTGATTATCTTTTAAACTAAATTCTACTCCTCCCATTGATGTACAACTTCCACCACCTTCTAATAGAATTCCTTCACTATTACCATTAATTACAAACATTCCAATTAGTGAACATGCCGTTTGCGGACAAGTATTATCCTCAACATTTAATTTATAATCATTCGCACCATCTGTATAAGTACAATAATTACCTAGTCCGGAGTAGCGATATTCTCGAATTTCCCCAGTTCCGTCATATAAGTCCCCATCAGTATTAACAGCTACTACTCCTTCACTTCCTAATTTGCTTTTAATTTTTTCACTTAAAGGTTCAGGTTCTGTCTTTACATATTTTCCATTGACTTGAACTTTTATACTTGCATATAAATTAGCCCAATCTTCCATTGAGTAATCAGCGTCACTTGTATTACCAATCACAACATTTTCATCAATCCACATATAAAGTCTGTATGTTTTACTAATTTTATTTGTTGTATTATTAGAAATTATACTTGTATATAAATTAGCATTTTCAAATGATGTAAATACTTGATTATCTTTTAAAATAGTCTCTTCTGATCCATTTACTTCAGTTAAACGAAATCTTAAAAAACTTGGTTCAATTCTATTAAGGATTAATTCCCCTTCTTGAACTGGTTCTTCACCTTCTGCTAGTTGAATACTATACGAAATATCTCCTTTGGTATTGGTATTTTTTCCTGAAATTGTAAATTCAAAATAATCAAGACTTTTTATATTGTCTATTACATTTTTTATTAATCCTATTTCAATAAAATAATTTATATCCTTTTGGGTAAATAATCCATTATTTATTTCTTGTAACAAATTATTTTTACATAAATATTCATGTGTATTAGTATATTCATCATCGATTGCCATAAATTTTACTTTTCCAGAATCAACCATATTAGACATTGGTATCCCATAATCTCCTAATTTTGTTCCATAGGTATCATATATATAATCTTTACATAATTCTACTCGTTCATCTGTTATTTCTACTTCGTAACTTTCTTTTTTTATTGGCATCATGTTATCAATGTCTATCGTTGTTGTTGTTTCATTATAATGCATGTAAATATCACCTAGTACTAACTGTTGGTTATTCTCACCTGTTTGTTGGTAAGTAAATACAGCATATGTTACTGTAAATGTTAGTAATAATATTAAGGTTACTACAATACTTAATATTAAGTTCTTTGTTTTCTTTTTCATATTTCCTCCGTTTAATATTTCAACTCAGACCCTCTACTATAATAATTATAGTATATCTTTTTCTTTTTTGCAACTTCTTAATTCTAAATTAAAAAGGTACAAAAAAGGATGATAAGACTTACCGTAATCTTACCACATTCTTTGTACCTAAATTTGTCGAATCTTATAACTAATACAGTTAAAAATTGGCGGCTTATACCCCCCCCATAGTTGACTCAGAGTCAACTCCTTGATTTTTAGAGATTGAAAAATATTTAGTTTTTTTGAAATTTTTTTCTGTTAATTTGCAAATTATTTTACCCATATTTTTCAACTACCTCTCTTATTCTTATAAATTAATTCTATCATAATTAATTTATTTTTCAAGAAGTTTTTGATCTTTTATTTATTATTTCCATTATTTCATTAGGAATTAAAACTTTAATATCATTATTATCTCTATATAAGAAAGCATGTCCAAATTCAACTGATGTAAAATCAAAGTATTTAGTTATTTTTTCATTATGATAACTTTTTAAATGTTTTAATATACCTCTATCTTCTTCTACATCATCTTTAAAAGTTTGAATTATTTCTTTAATTACTTTATTCTTATCAAATATATATTCATCAAATAAAATATAAACTAATTCAGAGTATAGTTCTTCATTTAATTCACTTAAACAACTATATAAATCTGTTTTACTTGGTTTTTCTTCTAAAGTAAATAAGTTTATTACAAGTTCATCTTGATATTCTAAAGATGTTCTTCCATTTAAAGACCAAAAACGAAGATTAGGAATTGAACTATAAAATAAATCTTTTAATTCTTTTTCTTTAGATTCTAAATTATATTCTTTAATAAGTTTATCTAATTTGCGATATAAATTATTATTAGTTTTTAATATTTTATAACTAAATTCTAAATATTTTTCTTTAAGAATTATTTTTAATTCATTAAGAAAATTTAAATAAAACATAGCATATTCTTTTAATTCAAATTCTTTTAAAATTATATAATCTAATTCTTTCTTTTCTTTTATTAAATCTAAATAATATTCAAATAATATTAAATAATTATTATATGTTTTAACTTTATTATCTTTAATAAAATTATCTAATTCTTTATAAGTTATATTTATATGATAAGTCTTTATTATTTTAATTAATTCATCTTTATCAATTATTCCATTTAAAAGTAAATAACTAGTTATGAATTTAGAAATATCTTTTTCTCTTTTTAGTTTTTTATATTCTTTTGTATATTTTTCTTTATATAATTTTTTTAATTCTTTGGGAATAATATAGTATTCTTTATTGTTATCTTCAAATATAAACATATAACCAAATTTTACTAATATATAATCAAATATATTATCACTTTCAAATACATATTCATGATAAGTATCTAAATCATTTAAATAATATTTAAAACTATTTAATATTTTTTCATGTAAAAGTTTTATTTTTTTATCTTTACTTACTTTCTTATCAAAGTATGTATTATATAATAAATTTAAAGTATTTGAGTTTACTTTATTTAAACAATCTAATAAATTTTCACTTGGTTTATTATTAATTATATATAAATTTTTATGAGTATCATTATAAATTTCTAACATATTATTTACCTCGATCTTTGGTGTTTCTATCATAAATTTAACCTTCAATTAATTTAATTGATTACTATCAATAATATTGTTAATAACTATCTTTACTCTATTAATAGGTATAATTCCACTTAAATTATCAAAGTCATATTTTGATAAATCGCCTACATATTTAGTATTTAGTATTCCTATGTTTTTTCCTTCTTTATCATATACAGGTCCACCTGAGTATCCTGAAATTACATCACCATCATACCATATATATTTTCTTTCTTTATCTATTTTATCTAATAATTCTTTATCTACATTTAATACTTTACCTTTAGCTTTTGAAAAGGATAAATCTCCATTAGGATTTCCTATTGCTGTAATTGTATCTCCAACTTTAACTTCATCTGAATCACCTAATACCATAGACTCTAAATGAGCATCAATTTTTAAAACTGCTATATCATTATCATAATTAAAACCAACTAAAGATGCGTTTATTCATCTTTATTATAAGTTACAACTTTAATATCTTTTGAATCAGATACTACATGGTAATTTGTAATAATACAACTATTTTCATAAACAAATCCAGATCCATAATTTAAAGAATCAGTATATATATTAACTGTTGAATTTAATACTGATTTTTTATAATCTACTTTATCTATATTAGTAGTTGGATTTTTGGGTTTTATATTATTACATCCTGTTAAACCAAGAATTAATATAATTAATAATATAATTTTAAATTTTTTACTTTTCATTATTTTCCCATTTCTTCTTATTTTAATTTTTATTTAACTCATTAAATTCTTTTAATGTATAACCATTATAAAGCCAAACAGAAATATCATCTCGATATTTTTTTACTAATTCATGAATTTCTTTTTGGGTATTTAAACTTATATTAAAACCATCTTCTTCTAAAAAATCCTTTAAATCGGAAAAAGAATATAATCCAAGTTTTAAACCACTGTGAATAAGAGAACTTATTCCCATATATTCATAAAAACTTAAATTTAAAGTAATTTTTAATTTATCAAATTCACTGAAAAATTCTTCTTCTTTTAAAATACTATTAAAATCAGCTTTTTTATAATTAGAATTTTCTTTTTTTAATTCTTTTAAAATTTTTATAGTTTCAGGATCTTCTTCAGGTACAATTGAATAATAATTACCGATTATTTTTATTTCCATCATTTTTACGATTATATCTAATTCTTTTAAAGTTATATCAATTTCATGATTATTTTTAAGTAATTCTTTTAATTTTTTTCTTTCAATTAAGCCATTTTGCATAAGATATGCGTATGTAAGATCATAAACTGAGGATTCAGAGAAAACTGACCTTTCTTTTTCACTTTCTTCTGATATTATTATGTCTTCGTTATTTATAAATTCTTCTTTTAACATATGCTACTCCTTTAATTTATTAATTATATTATTTAATAGTTCTTCCTAACTTATCCCAAAATCTTACTTTAAATCTTATACTATTTAAGTAATTTTCTATATCTTTTATTATATTTTCTTTAAATTTTAATTCTTTTAATCTTTTTCTAACTAAATTAATTGAATTTGAATTACTTAAATATAAATAGAAAATTTCTTTAGTTAATTGTTTATCATTTAAAATAATATTTAATTCTATATTAAAAATTTCAATAGTATTTAAATATTCTTTGGAAATATCTAAATCAATTAAATAATAATTATCTTTATTTATATTTTCTTGAATTTTTAAATCTTTAAGTTTTAAATAATTATTATCTAATATAACTAATTCAGTTTTAAAAATTAATTCTTCTAATTTAGGTTTAGTTATCTTTATTTTATAATGTTTTTTTAAGATATTCATAAAAATATCTAAATCTATATAACCATTTATTATGGGATAAATTTCTATTAAAATATTAATAGATTCAAATAAGATTTTCTTTCTAATACTTTTAGTAATTGTATTTTGAAACATAAGAAATAATTCATTTGGTAAGATATATTTATTATCTATTTTATAAACAAAACCTAGTATTATAAATTTTAAGTTCTTAATATTTGTTTGATTATTTTTAAAACTATCTAAATAATTTAAATCTTGTTGATTAAGATTATCTAAAAAAACTTGAAAATTTTTTATAATTTCTTCTTTTAGAATTTTAATTTTATCTTTCTTTAAATCAGTTATTTGGATATTAAAATACTTAACAAAACTATTATATAAATTATCAAATTCTTGGTTAGATAAATTATTTAAACAATCTTCTATTTTTAAATATTTCATAGATACCTCAATTTCTATAGAAACGCATCTTATCTCTTATTAAATTAATCTTTAAAGATTTTATTGTATCTAGGTATTCCATCAAATACTCCATTTAAATACATTTTTTCTGTATTTTGTGAATTTTTGAATAATAAAAAAAATACTTAACAATACATTCTTCTAATTCATTGTGAAAACAACTACTAAATTTATCAATTATTAACATACAATCACTATTTATTGCATGAATAAAAGATGGAAGTAACTCCATAAGCGTTTTATTTCCAGTAGATTCAAATATTTCTGGTATATATATCTGTATCTTGCTTATTAAATGATATAAAGTTTTTATTATCACTAGTTATAATAGAAAATTTATTATTTGGATCGGGAGTTTCTTCACTATACTCGATTTTTTGATTATAATTTATTTGTTCTAAAAATTTATAATTTGTTGTTGTTTTAAAAAAAAGTAGTATAATTATCTAACTTTTTTAACATACTTTCACCATTTCAACAACATTATATTTTATACGTAAAAAAAATACAATACTTTTTTAGTAGAATGTTAACTGAAACGTAATCAAGACATTTTCACTAAATATTAGAAAACTAATAATAAGACATTTTCATTAAATAATCGCAAAAAATACAATACTTTTTTTTAGTAGAATGTATTTTTTTTACACTATCGTATTTAAACATTATTAAATTTTAAATTTAATTACTTCCCACAGCATTTTTTACCTAATCCACATGGTGAGTGGTGGATCTATGTCAATATTATTAAACAAATATATTTTAAATTCCAACTAGTTCTTGCTCTAATAATTTAATAACTAAATTAATAGAGTCCATAACAGCATCATAATCAATATTTTCTACATAAGATTTTTTATTTTTGTAGTTTTTAAAATTTTGTTTTAATTTATCACTTTCTTTTATTAAATTAAATGTTTTTACTATCTTTTCTACATCATAATTTGTTTCTCTTCTTTTAAAAGTATTTTTTATTGCCTTTACTAGAGTATCTTTATTTAATTCATCATAAAATCTTGTTAAAAGAATATATAAATCATAAAAATCTTTTGTTCTTGTATTCATAATATTATCAGTTATAAAAGTTTCAAATTTTTCTGCAATTATAGTTTCTTTATTAAAAGCCATAATATTAATATAAGAATCTTCAAACATGCATTTATACTTAAACTTTAATTCTCTTGGTGTAATTGGATCTCCTACTGTAATATCAATTGATAGTGGTACTTGTAGATGTTCTTTAAAGCCTATTAAATTCACCTTTAATCCACCATATTTATCAATTAATCTTATTTCTTTTGTATTTTTTATTTTAAAACTAATATGATCTTCACAATCAATATTAATTATTCCATTAATAATATTTTCTAATTCTTTTGTATCTAATGGTAACCCTTTTATCATTGTATCCATATCTTGAGTAGTTCTACGCTCATCGCCAAATATTGCCGATAATAAAAGACCACCTTTTAAAATAAAATTATTTTTATATTTACTTTTTGATATACGATATAATAATCTTTCAAAGAAATACATTTGCATTATATCCTGAGGCTCTAAATTATTTTCATGTGCTTTAGTTTTAATTTTTATTTTTAAATTTTCTGCGTCTAACACTACATTAACACCTCCAAATACTTACTTACATCACCTTCTACATTAAACTTTTTAGCATATTCCATAAGTTTTGGTAAATCTCTCTCATTTTTATTATTTAAATATTCAGTAATAGCATATTTTATAGTTTCAATATCTTGATTATCTTTATCTCTTAATAAATCACATATACATCTTTCTGCATTATAACAAAGGATATTTTGCCCTTGCGGACTTTTAATAGTTATCTTTCCTATTTCAAATATTTCATTTTTTACATAATGTAATTTAACATTATCATAATTTTTTAAACTTCCATTATATCCTCTATTTACTGTAATATGGTATGTGCTTGGTACAGTTTCACATAAATTTAAAAAATATAAAGCAGTTTCATATGAAAATACAGCATTATTTCCATAAGTTAAATTAAAATATTCATCACCCCAAGTAGAAGGTAATACATATAAACCATTTTTTACTCTTTCCAATTCTCCTTTATTAACAAGTCTAGTTAAAAATACTCTGTTAATATCATTTCGGGCAATTTCTTTAGTTGTAATAACTCCATGGTTATCTTCTATAAGTTTTAAAATTTGTTCTTCTTTATTCATAAAACATTTGTTCCTTTCTACACACAATCATAACACATGTGTATGTTGTTTGGAACATATATATATTATTTTTTAAAAATTTTACATTTTTATTTGTCAAAAAAGAAAATGTTACTACTTTTTCTGTGATAACATTCCCTATTTTTCAATATTTTTTGTAAGTTTTTTAATTTTTATGCGCACAAATTTTAATTATGTACACATTTTCAAAATTCAAAAAACTCTCTTAAATCCTTATTTTATCAGCCTTTAAGACAACATTTTTAATATTTTTTGCCTGATCCACATGCATTTTAGTTTTGGGGCTTTTTTGGGCTTCTGGGAGCCCTTTTTTGCCCTTTTTGGCTTCCAAGAAGCACTTGGGAAACCGAGCTGAGGATATCTAAATTTCAAAAATTGCCCTTTTTCGAATTTTTTTGTATTTATAAAAAATATCAATCATTCTCATCGAATATTTCTTTTTTATTTTTTTCATATTTTTCTGTTATATTTTTTATAAGATCATTATAATTTGAACATATACCTAAAATATAAATATCTAAAACTATAAAAAGCAATAATTTATGTTCATTTATAATTGAAGTCAACTCATTATCACTTAGCTTAAATTGTTTTTCGTTTATTATTTTTGTTTTAAAATCTTTATTAACTGGATACTTAAATCCCATAGCAAAATCATCAACATTGATCATCTTTTTTATTTTTTTTAACATTTTTATTAATTCTTCATAATAATTCTCTGTTATACCCAAAGCTAAAATTTCATCTTTTTTTTCTTCATATAAATCTAATATTTTATGTGTAGTGTCAGTATTTAAAAATCCAGTTACATTAGATATATATAAATACTTTATAACAAGTTCTAAATAATGTATCATGTTAAACATATATGAATAAAACAAAATTGGTTTCTTATTTGCAATCATTTCATTTCTTATTAAAATACAAGAATGAAAATAAGATAAAACATAATCATTAAACAAAGTAACTTGATTTTTTTCTTTTGAAATCTCTTCTAATGTTATGTTGTGAATCTTTACTAATTGCTTTCTTTCATTATCAGATAAACTTTTATCTTTTATATGTTTGTTATAAAAGTTGTCTACCAAATCATCAATTTTTTTAATTATATTTTTAAACTCTATTGCTAATTCGTCAGCAGTTTTGCTGTCTTTTTTTACTTTTTTATGTATATTCTCAATTATTTCTTTATTAAGTGCCTCTTTATTTGTATTATGTTCCATTAAACCCTCCTAATTCAAGATTAGAATATCATAAAAAATTAATTAATACTAGTATGAAGTGTATTATTTAAAGAAGTTCCCAAAAGTTTACCTAGTTTTTCAATTATAAAATCAATTTCTTTGGTTGTAACAATTAAGTTATAACCAATTGGATTTAAAACTTCTAATATTAGTTCTTTAATTTCCATATCCGATAAAGTACCAATTAAACCCAAGAGTTCTTGTTTTTCATAATTACTTAAAGTATTTTCTTCTTTTAAGTAATTAATATTATTTTTAAAAGTTAATTTATCTTTTTGATAGTTATGCTTGTGGTAACTTATTTTTTTCATTAGATAATTAATTGTGTCATTTACAATTACAGCGCTTGAAACAACGGTTGGAATACCAATTGCAATTACAGGAATTTTAATAGTATCAATTGATAACTCTCCGCGGTTATTGCCAATTCCGGATCCAGGATGAATACCTGTATTAGTTATTTGAATTGTTTTTTGAACTCGATCAATGTTTGATGCTGCTAGTGAATCTATTACTATTATAAAATCGGGATTGGTTTCTTTGATTACTCCGGTTATTATTTCTTTTGATTCTATTCCTGTGTTACCAAAGACATTTGGTTCTAGTATGGAAACATTTCGATATTTTTTATCTACATCACCTATTATATATAAATGTCTTGTAATCGTGATATTTTTTAAAGTTTCATAACCTAAAGAATCGGGAGTTGATTTGTTGTTACCAAGTCCTATTATTAAACATTTATCATTTTTTTTAATATTAGTTAATTCTAAAATTCTTTTTATTTCTTTATCTAATATTTTTAAAACATTATTAAAATTATTCTCATCAGTTACATCAGAAAAACTAATAGTTATATAATCTCCCATTTTTTTATTTAGAGAATTATCTTTATCTAACTTAATATAATCAACTTTAATATTATTTTCCTCGTAACTTTCTTTAATAAAATCAACTGCATTGTTTTCAATTATTAGGTCTGACCTGATATTATACTTTGATAAATCAATAGAATGCATATAAATCACCATAAATAGTATGGATTATTTCAAAAAAAATACTATAATTATTGACTTTTTAACCTAAAATTTGCTATTATATATGTGTTTTAAGAAAGAGGTGATATAATGCCAAATATTAAAAGTGCTAAAAAAAGAGTATTAACAAGTAAAAGAAAATGTGAAGAAAATATTTTAGTAGAATCAAGAATGAAAAATTCTATTAAAAAATTAGAAAAAACAGTTAAAGACGGAAATGTAGAAGAATCTAAAGAACTTTTAAATACAACATGCAAGAATATTGATAAAGCACAAAATATTAATATTATTCATAAAAATAAAGCAGCAAGATTAAAATCAAGATTAACAAAATCTGTAAATAATTTAAAATAGTAACAAAAGTTGCTTTTTTTTTGTATTTTTTCCCCGATTTATGATACAATAAAGTTGGGTGAGGCTTGTGAAGAAAGTAGTGTATTTATTTTGTCTATTGGTTCTTTTTAGTTTAACATTTGAATATAAAGAAGAACTATTAGTTTATTATAATAAATACTTTTCCAGTAATCAAGAAGTACCAACTCCCCTTATTAAAAATGAATATTATCGTGATTATAATTTTAATTATGTTTCAAATACCGAAGATTTTATTCCCAATAATAAACAAGATATTTTAAATATTTATTATACAGTTATTAATAGTGGTATGGATAATTTTACTTTCTATTGCAGCAATGAATATGAAAGTTGTATAAATGATGTTCGGGATATAGCTAATAATCAAGTTGTTATTTCAAATATTAATAACTATGTCCATCCTTATAATGGTTTTAAAGATTTAGAAACTGAAATTGATTCTCTTGGAAAGATTACTTTAAATATTAATCGTAATTATACAGATGAGATGAAAATTATATTAAATTATAAAATTGATGAAATAATTAAGAATAATATAAAAGATGAAATGGATTTAAGAGAAAAAATTAAAGTTATACATGATTATATAATTAATAATACTAAATATGATACCCAAAGAAGTGATAGTAATATTATTAATTATAAATCCGATACGGCTTATGGTTCTTTAATTGAAGGATATGCTTTATGTGGTGGTTATACAGATAGCATGATGTTATTTTTAGAAAGATTTGGTGTTAAAAATTTCAGAATTTCTAGTGAAAATCATGTGTGGAATTATGTTTATTTAGATAATAGTTGGTACAATTTGGATTTAACTTGGGATGATCCAGTTAGTAAAAGTGGAAAAGATTTATTAAATTATGATTTCTTTTTAATAACTGATGAAGAAATGTTTGATTTAGATACAACTGAACATACATATGATAAAAATGTCTATAACTAGACATTTTTTTTAACTGGATCATACCCTCCTTTGGAGAATGGATTACATCTTAAAATTCTTTTAATTCCAAGAAAACTTCCTTTTAAAACCCCATAGATTTCAAGAGATTCTATCATATAATTAGAGCAACTTGGATAAAACTTACAATTATAATGAAATCTGCCAGGAACTTGTTGATATAATTTTATTAATTTAATTAGAAAATTTTTCATAAATCACCAAGTATATTTTAGCAAAATAATTATGATTTAGATACTTATTTATTTGATATTTTTTATAATCAAATTTTAAATTATTTTAAGCCATATCTCAAATTAAATTTTTCAATTTGACTTAATCCATCATATTTTTTTATTAATGTTTTTGTAGGTTCTTTAGTTTCACTTATGTTTGTATCTAATTCTATAGTCTCTTGAGTGACTGAAGTTATATTTAAATTTTCATGAATTGTTTTTTCTTCATTGTTGATAGGTTTTATTTCAACTTCACGATTTGAAAGTTTATAACTATTTTCATTTAATATATAATCAACATCTAAATTTCCAAAGTAAATTTGTTTTAAATTTACATATTCTATATAGCCTTTTTTAAAAGATAAGTTAACTTCAATTGCTGTTGGAAAAGATTCATTAATAGAACACAAAGCCGGTACTGAAACATTAATTGTTCCATTAGATTCAAAAGCTATAGCATATTTATGATAATGTCCTCTAAAAATTAAGGGAATACTCCGGTTAATTTCAATACCATTATTTATTCTATGATGGAGTAGTATTTGATCATTTTTGATATTTACAAATGAATTATTATAATTACTAATTACAATATCATGTCGATAATTTCTAATTATTTCTAAAAAATCTTGATTTCCTCTTTCTAATGCAGAAATATCATGATTACCACCTACTCCAAATGTTAAAATATTTTTATCGAAAGGATATTTTTTTATAAAATAATCTATTTGTTCATAAATTGTATCAAATTTTTGGTCTCCTTTTGTAAATCCGCCATCTATAAAATCTCCACCACAAAGAATTATATTAATACCTTTTTTAATACAATAATTGTAGGTTCTATTAACTAAATCTAATCTTTCTAATTCGTTTCCAAAATGTAAATCGGATATTACAAGGGCTCTAAATTTTGTATCATCGTGACTAGTAATAATAGTACTATCATTATTGCCCAGATTATTATTATTATTTTTTTTTAAATCATGAATAGTATGAATTGGTTTATAAACAATCACTCCATTTTGATAATATTTTCTTCTATATATTAATCCTTTATTTTTTAAATTTGTTAAATTATTATATAGTTGTTTATTAGAAATTTTTAAAATTGCACAAATTTCATTACAAGTTTTTCCTTCATTGATTAGTTCAATTAATTTTTTTGTTTGTTCAGACATATCCATCACCTTTTTTATAACGTTTAATATAATATCATATTTTTAATATAAGTCAAAAAATATCCACAA
Organism: Bacilli bacterium; assembly: GCA_017472015.1. Classification (GTDB taxonomy): domain Bacteria; phylum Bacillota_I; class Bacilli_A; order RF39; family UBA660; genus RUG591. The sequence continues at coordinate 13,053 of JAFURC010000049.1, read as the reverse complement.
AAATGTGGATAAAATTTAAATTATTTCTGTTTCTTCTTTATATCTTGAATCATATAGATCAATGTCATCTATTATTTCCTTGACTGCATCAATTTTAGGTAATTCTTTTAAAGATGACATATTAAAGTAATCTAAGAATTCACTGGTAGTTTTATATAAAATTGGTCTTCCAGGAGCATCACTTTTCCCAACTTCCTTAATAAATCCTTTGGCAACTAATTTTCTTATCATTGGACCACTTTGAATTCCCCTTATTTCATCGACTTCAATTCTTGTAATTGGTTCATTGTAAGCAATTATAGCAAGAGTTTCAATTGCTGAATTAGATAAAGTATTATTTTCATCATTTTCTAAAAGTTTTTCATAATAATCTTTATGTTCTTTCTTAGTTGTTAACTTAAATGCATCTCCTAAAATACTAAGACGAATACCACGATCAGATTTTTCATAATCATTTTTAAGTTCAATTATAAAATTTTTCAAAGTTTCTTTATCAACATTTAAAATCTCAAGTAAAGAAGAAACAGTTATTCCTTCATCACCTACAACAAATAATATACCTTCTAAAACACCTTTTAAATTCATTCTACTACCTCACAAGTAATTTCAGCAAAATTATTTTCTTGAACAATTTTTATTTCTTTTTTACTAGACATTTCAAGTATTGCTAAAAATGTTACAATTATATAATCTTTACTTTTTTTCTCGAATAAATCAAGAAAATTAATCTTTTTATTTATTTTAAATATATCTCTTATTCTTTTAATTTGGGAATCTACTGATAGTTCTCTTTTAGTAACCTTTGTATTAATAGGCTTTTCATCTTCAAGTCGTTCTAAGAATTTTTTATAAACATTTACTAAATCATCGATTGTTAAATCACTTTCAATTTTTTCTACTGTTTTATATTCTAAAATACTCGTTGGACTTTTAGTTTTATAATTATTTCTTTCAAGTTCTAAATCTTTAAATGTTGGAATCATTTCTTTATATTTTTCATATTCAATTAAACGAATAATTAAATTTTCTTTTAAGTCTTCTTCTTCATCTTCTTGACTAGATGGAAGTAACATTCGTGATTTTATTTCGATTAATTCACTAGCCATGACTAAATAGGAACTTGCAATATTTAAATTTAATTGTTCTTGTTTTTTTATATAATCTAAATATTCATCAATAATAATTTCAAGTTTAATATCCATGATGTTCATCTTTTTTTTCTTAATTAAATGAAGAAGTAAATCCATTGGTCCTTGAAAATTATCTAAACTTATATCGTACATCATATCACTTCCTTGATAATAAGATTATATCACAAAGTAAAAGAAAAAGATATTATTCTAATATCTCAAAATGATTACCACTATCTAAATACAAAATACCTTTCTTTCCTTCTAAATTGACTAATACTTCATCATATTTATTAATATTTAAAAGCCTTGTTGTAGTTATATAAACATAATTAGAATCATTCATATAAAACATAAATAAATCTTGATCATACTCATTTGGGGTGTATTCAATTTCTGATATTTTACTTAAAATATCTTTATCAATTGTTTTTAATTTATCTAAAAATTCTTTTAAAATGTCTTCTGGTGTATAATTAATTAAAGTTGGTATACCTATTATTTTGTCATCGAGAAGAATTTTTTCTAAATTTGATAAATAAATTTTATTATCTGTTGCATCTTTTAAGATTAAATCGTATTCTAATACTTCTATTTCTATTTTTCCTAAAAGATTTTTTCTTACTTTTACTTTTTCAACATATGGACTTATTTTGATTTTATTTTGAATAATTCTAGATGACTTAGAAAATAATTTTGGATAATCATCAAGTCCTGCTAATTCAATTATTTCTTGATCGGATAAAATACTATTATTAATTACATAGATATTTTTAATTTGTTGATTAAGTATTAAAAAAGTGATAATACCTATAATTAAAATAATGACAATTGCTTTTAAAATTTTTCTCTTTTTATTCTTTTTTTTCATTTCAATCATCCCAATTTACTAATCTTTGTTCAACTCTTAAATTAATGTTATATTCTTTTTTAACTTTTTTCTTAACTATATCGATTATTTCTTTAATATCACTGGCTTTAGCATCACCAACATTGATAATAAAATTAGCATGTTTTTCACTTATTTTAGCCCCACCTATTTGGAATCCTTTTAAATTCAAGTCTTCTATTAATTTTCCAGCAAACATTCCTTCAGGATTTCTAAATACTGATCCTGCTGATGGATATTCAAGTGGTTGGGTTCTTTTTCTTTTTAACTTTCTATCCTTTATAATTTCTTCAAGCAATTCTCTATTAGATGGTTTTAGTTTTAAAACTACTTCTAAACAAATGAAACCACGGTTATCTTGTAAAATACTTTTACGATATCTAAATTTCATTTCTTTATTAGTTAAAGTAATTACTTTTAAATCATTAGTTAAAACTTTTACACTTTCGACAATACTTTTCATATCCGATTCATAAGCACCGGCATTCATGAAAACGGCACCTCCTACAGTTCCTGGAATACCTGATGCAAATTCAAGTCCCCCTAAACCTTTTTTAGCTGCTTCTAAAGATAATTTAATAAGATTATAACCTGCTCCAACAATAATTTTATCACCTATAAACTCTAAATCTTTGAAATTATCTAGTTTAATAATTATTCCATCATAAACTGAATCACTAAATAAAACATTACTACCATTTCCTAAAATAAAATGCTTAATATTTTCTCTTTCAATGATTTCCATTAATTCAACCAATTTTTCTACGTTTTTCGGATATACTAAAAGTTTACAAGTTCCTCCAACTTTATAAGTTGTATATTTAGATAACTTAGCATCAACTATAATATCTCCGATTTTTTTAGTCATTATTTCATTTATTATTTTTTCCATAATCATTACCTACCAATTCTTTGATTATTTGATAAATTTCATCACAACTATCTTTTTTACCTAATTTTAAAGAATTAATATGCATACTATCATATAATTTCTTATCATTTAAAATAAGGTCAATTTTTTGAATTAAATTATTGGCATTAAAGTCTTTTTCTTCTAATATAAGACTAGCTTTATTATTAACAAGTTCCATTGCATTATAATATTGATGATTATTAGCAACATATGGACTTGGTACTAATATACTTGGTAAACCAATTGCTGTTATTTCTGAGATAGTTGATGCACCTGCACGAGTAATTATTAAATCACATATTTTTAAAACATTCAACATATTATTTAAAAAAGGAACAATTTTCACATTTTTAATATTTATATTTTTAAAACCATCATAATAATTTTTCCCAGTAACTAATAATACTTCATAAGGCTTATCTTGGAATTTCGATACAATTTCTTTTAGTTCTTTGTTGATAGTCATTGAACCAAGAGAACCCATAACTATTAAAACTAATTTAGAATTAGTTGATAAACCTAATTCTTGTTTATTTGCCGGTTTAGCTAAAATAACTTCACTACTTCTTGGATTTCCTGTATAAATAGTTTTTTCTTTTGGAAAATATTTTAAACTTCCTGGTAGGCTAACAGCAATTTTATCAGTATAAGGAATTAGTAATTTATTAGATTTTCCAGGAATTGAATTTTGCTCATGAACAAATGTTTTATATCCTAACTTCTTAGCTGAATAAATAACTGGAAAAGTAATATATCCACCTACTCCAATTACAATATCAGGATTAAATTTTTTGATTTCTTTTTTGATTTTTTTAATAGATTTTAAAAGTAATTTAATACTTTTAAAACTTTTTTTTATATTTTTTGATAGTCCTGACATTTCAATTCCAACGTAAGGAATTCCCTCTTTTGGAATAATATCAGCTTCCATTCTATCTGTTGTTCCTATATATAAAAATTCACTATTTTTATCTTTTTCTTTTATCTTTTTTAAAATACTTAAAGCAGGATAGATATGTCCACCTGTGCCTCCTGCACTTATAATAACTTTCATTTCATCACCCATAGTTAGATTATAACATATTATATGCCTAAGCAAAATAAAATTTAATTTTCACATCTTTTTATTTATTAATTTTTGTAATTAAAAAGGAAGATTATTTTCTTCCTAATTTAAAAATTCTTTTTTTAGTATTAATTTGAGTATCGATATTTAGAGTTTGAAATTCTTTCTTTAAATCTTCTAAAACTTTTTTATATTCATCATTTTCTTTATTTTTAACAAGTGCTATATAATCAAAAGTCTTTGCTTCTCCTAGTAGTTGATGATTAACAATTATTTCTGTTAAAACTTCTATTTTATTAATATTATTTTATGATAAAATATTAAATAAATATTTAAATAAAACTATTTGATTTAAATTTTCGAAAGAATCAATTATTTTTATAATTGCTATTATTTGAGATTTTTGACAATTATTTATTGTTTCAAATATTTTCAAATAATTATCAAATTTAATTACTTTTTCTTGTTTTGATAAAGTTACTATTGCTGCCATTTGACTTTCATCTGAGCATTTTAATAGACTATCAAATATTTTTAAGAAATTATCAGATTCTTTTAGATTTTCAATAGCTAACAATAGTGTAATATAACGACAAATAAGTGGATTTGTTGTATTTGATATTGTTTTTATTATAGTACCTGCATATTTATAATCAATAATATCTTGACTTGAATTAGCTAAACAATAAGCTTTATAATCTTCTTCAGTTTCAAAAATAGATTGGATTATTCTAATATTATTTGTCTTGTATAAATCAAAATTTTCTAAACAACTAGTTTTTTCTAATAATCTATCTAAAGCTATAAATTGATACTTTTTAGTAATTAAAAGATATTTTTCAACCATAAATGCTGTTTGCAATTCATCACGAAGAAGTTCTGGATAATTTAAAAGTGATAAAATTGCTTGCAATTGTAACTTATTTTTTACCTTAAAAATTGAATTTAATAAACATTCAAATACCGAATCAGTTAAAAATTTTTTTTCATTAACTAGTTTTTGAATTACTAAATAATAATTTTTATTCTCTTTACTTGAAACAATATCTAAAACATTTATTAAATAACGTGAATTTAACATTTCTGGATTTGTTATTATTTCAGATATAAACTTAACTTCTTTTTCGTCAGTTGCATTTAATAAATATTTTTTTAATATAAATAAACAATTTCTATTTTCTAATAAATTGTTATTATGTAAACATTTTTCAATAACTACTAAATTAATGTTATTTGGATATCTTAAAAACATTTCTATTAAATAATTAAAATGTTTGTGATTTCTTAATTCATTATTTGATAATAATTTTACTAATAAATTTAATTGCATTTGATTTTTACATCTATTAATTATTCCTAAATAATTAATAATATTAGCAACATCAAGATATTTTAATCTTGAAAAAATAGTTTTCAACGCATTTATTTTATTTAAATCTTCCATTTGAAGTAACATTGATGAAAATGCAACAATATTTTTATTATGTAAAATATTCGTTGAAACTAATAAATTAATTAGAAATTCAGTATTTGGACTTTTCATTTTTATAACTAACATTTGACTTATACTTATTAAAATATCAGATGAACCAACTATTAAATTTTTATTATTTAATTTAGCAATAAAAATAATATATCTATTAAATGATTCCTTATCTAAACCTAATAAAAGTCTTATTAAATTATTTGGTAAATTTTTAAAATATTCTATTTCACAAACACTTTCTTTGAATCTCTCATTTTTCATACGATTAAAAAATGGTTCTAAAATTCTTCTATTCATAATATCCCCCTTAATTTCTCGGAAATTATATCATATTTTTAAAAATATGTCAAATTTAGGTTGCCAACTAACCCTTATTGAGATTATAATTTAAATGAAAGTATGATGATGTCATGAGAAAGAAAATTGTTATTATTAGTTTTATTATTATTTTAAGTATTTTAACATTTAGTTTTAAGTTATTTAATGATTTAAAAATTGAAAGTAATTTACAAAATGAATTAAATGAGTTAACGACTTTAATAAATAATAAAAATTTACAAAATCAAGAAAAAATTCAAGAAAAATTAACAACTTATATTAGTAAAAATGATTATTTAATTGTTGAAAAAGCCTATAAAAGTTATTTATTAGATATTTTTCAAGAAAGTTTAATTATAAAGGATTTATTAAATGATAAAAGAATTACAACTATTTTAACACCTGAAAATATTTTAAATGATATAGATTTTCAAGAGAGTAAAAAGTTTTTAACAAAGACAAAGGAGAGTTTAAATACATCGATTGCTAAATTAATAAATTTACTTGATGAGAATAAAAGACTTAGTTATTTGGATAAAGATATTGGTGATTATTATTTAAATTTTTATAAGAAAATTTCTTTTAACGAAAATTTTAAGAAGAGCAAAGAAAGTTTAGAAAAAACTTTAAATACTTATAATAATATTTTTTCAGCTTATGAAGAAGCCATTAATTTTTTAACTGAAAATAAGAATAATTATAAAATAAAAGATAGTTTAATTTATTTTAAAAATAAAGAGTTAAATGAATCTTATAATAATATAATAAGTAAATTAAATTAAAAAACATACTAATTTTTATACTAGTATGTTTAATTTTATTCTTTAGTTGGTATTAAGGCAAATCCAGTTACTACCCGTCTTCCACCAGCAACACTTTGACCGAAGACATTTTTAGGGTTATTCACCATTTTACCATTTATAACCATTTGGGAAGATGTTCCTCCATCAAGGTTAGCAGCATTATAGGCGCCATACAATTCAAGAGTATCGATTACTTCTTTCATAGTTGGTCCACTTCCATGGGTTCCTTCAGTTGCAAGAAATAAGATTACTCCATCTTTTCTTTGGGCTATAGCAACGCGTGCTGCTCTATCGTATCCACCAACACTTGATTGGTATTGTATACTTTCGCCATTAACAATTAAGAAAGGTCCAAATTGAAGTCCATCACGCATTCCCATATCAATGGCTTCTTCACCGGTTGCATTAACAAGTAGTAGTTTATGATCATAAGTAATTCCAATTATATTTTGTCTTGTATTATCTTCAGCCCAGATAACTTCTCCATCTTTAATAACATAACCAACTGGAATATCACTTCCCCAACCATCAGGATCTTTAAATCCACCACCATTAATACAAACAAGTCCTCCATAACGTTTACACATCTTAGGAATAGTTTCTTGACCTGATCCGGTATTAAAAGAACGACTCGTCATCATTGTTACATTTTCAGGATTATAAATAGCAACTAAATGAGCTTTATATTTTCCAACTTTAACTTGTAAATATTTATAATCATCATTTCCCTCATCTCTTGTTAAAATCTCCTCATCATATTCATTGTCATAAGTATCTTTTTCACTTGTATCAATGACAATATCATCTAACTCAATTTCTTCATCAACTGGTACAAAGGTATTTAAAGATAAAATTTTATTAACCATTTCTTCACTATAGAAAGTATAAGCAATATATTGATGACTCTTAGTAACCATAGCCGTATTAACAATAATATTTTTAAAATCCCACGGTCCATAGAAAAGAATAAAACACGAAATTGCTAAGATATCAATTACTATAAAGAAAATTGTTGTTTTTCGCATACTACTTAACCTCCACTATAAATGGTGCTAATTTACTACCATTTCCACTAATTATATTTAAGTCTTTTTTAATTCCTAAACCGACTCTCACATTTCTTTTAGCCGATACACTACTCCCTAAAATAGATGAATTATATAAATAAACATCATTATCTTTTTGATCACTTAAGAAATAATCTCTTAAAGAACTATTAAATTTTAAATCATTTAAACTTAATAACCCAATCAAAGAATTATATGATGAAAAATCAACTTCTTTTAAGATATCTTTATAACTTAAACTTTCAATATAATCACCTTCTAAGTATTCTTTTAAAGAAGATTCTGTATAATCATTAGTCTTTTTATCAAATATCAACTTATCACTTAAAACTTCATTACTTTCTATTTTAAAATAATCTTCTCCAACTTCATAAACAATATAAATATCATCATTTATATCTAAATAGGTTCCAACATTAATATTTTTATCACTTTCTTTAATTTGATACGGATTATTATAACTTCCATCACCACTTATATAAACATTAGAGTTTTTTAAAGTTAAAACCGGTTTAATTCCATATAAATTAGAAGAATTACTATTAGCAATACCATTTCCATTTGTATGCCATACATTATCTTTAGCATGATTATATAACCACAAGTATTCTCCAGATGCAGTTAAATAAGTTTTAGAATCGTTCATACTATTTAAGAAATCAGTTATTCCTAATAAACTAATTGAAGTAGTACCCATATTTTCACAATTAACTTCACTTAACTCACTAATTGGATCAAGACAAATACTAGTTTCCATTAAAACATCAGAATCAATACTTGGTAAGAATTTTTCTTCTAAATATTTTTTAATACTAGATTCATTATAAGACACAACACTATCAGAATAACCTAATTTATTAATATATTCATCGAGTACTATATCAATTGATTTATCCATATTTATACGAATAATTCTAAACATCATATCATTTATTAAAATATAGTTATTAACATCAATCCCCTTATAAACATAATTACCATTACTACTATAAAGTCCATCACCTTCAAAAACTATACTAGAAGTTGATAAAATATGAGATGATAAATTAGTTAAAGTTTCCCCACTTTCAGATTTAGGATTATATATTTTATAATATTTTACAAGACGATAACCATAAAAACCACAACAAACTAGTACAAACACCAAACTAATTATACAAAAAATAGTTTGTACTCTTGGAGCTTTTATTACTTTTATTCTTTTTCTTTTTTTAACTTTTTCTTCTCTTACCTTTTTCATAAAAATACTCCTTTTTATCCAATAACTAGATTATACAAAAATATTACTTATAATTCAAGTAAATTTAAGACTTTGAACTTGTAAAATTGTAAATTAAAAAACAGACTAAATCTGTTTCTTGAAGTTATTAGTAAAACTAATTACAATTAACTTTTTTAAATTTAAATTACTTACTAATTTAGTATTTTATAATATATAGTGAGTTAAATAATAAATTTTTAAGTAACATTAACTTATCAATGGACTCTATAATAACTATACTATTAAATAACTTTATAGTCAATTGGTTAAAAAGCATTTTCCAAAGTTTGACATTTTTCTTGACATTTATTCCTAGTTATTCTTGAAGACCTATAACATTATCAATAGGAAGAGCTATTATTAAACCTCTGGCATCGGTTTTAACTCCACATTCTTTGTTGATATTTTCCATAACTTTTCTTTTTATATCAGTAGAAACTATATTTAAAACTATATCTTTTTCAGGATCAATTGCTAAATCCATGAAAACTGTTCTAGTACTTCCTAAACTTCTACCTTCAAGAACAGTTCCTCCCGTGCAACCAACTTTTTTAGCCGCTTGCATGACTTGATCAGAATAACCTTCTTTAACAATTGTAACAATTAATTCATAAGAGTTATTTTCTTCATTCATTTCTATTTCTCCTTTTAATAAACTATCTTTGATAAATTTATTTGAACTAGTTAGACTTATTGTAAAAGCAATTCCTGAACCAATTTCCTTAATTTTTAATTTATTTTTAATATCTAAAACTATTTTTTTTTCTATATTACTTGGTATTAAAGAAAAATAAATACTTTTTTTTATCTCATTTAATCCAAAATAATTAAGTAAACTCTTTGAAGCTGTACCATTTCCATAAGTCATACAATTATAATTTAATTTATATTTTTTGAATATTGTTTTAATTTTTTTTTCATCATTAAAAATAATAATTAGTAACTTTACCATACATCACCTATAATCTATAATCGCATCATCAATATTCTTGGTATCATAACTATTAACTTCTATTTGATAAATTAAACCAACTATTTCAAGTATTATAACTGGAATTATACTTATTAAAGATAATACTCCAAAGGCTTCTTTTAAATAATTAATTTGAATAACTGAAGCAACTCCAATTAACATTGGAAGTAAAAAACTTGAAGTCATACTACCGGCTACTACTCCACTGGCATCAAAAGCAATTGCTAAAAAATTAGTTGGAGTTAAGAAAGCTAAAAAAATTGCTAGGAAATAAGTTGGTATTAAAAAGTACATAACATCAATTCCATTTAAAACTCTTAAAAGGGATAAAATAACGGATAAACTAACCCCAATACAGAGAAATTTTTCTAAGAATTTATCTTTTATACTTCCATTTGTAACATCATTTACATAGTTAATTAAAACTTTTAAAGATGGTTCTATTTTAGTTATAAAATATCCAAATACTCCACCTATTATTATAATTAATAAGTGATTAATATTATGAAAATTAGTCCCTAACATATAACCAATTTTAAAGTAACCTACATCTCCTCCAGTTAAAAATAAAGTAATTCCTACTAAAATCATTGTTAAACCAGTTATAATTTTTTTTAATTCTTTTTTGTTTTTAGTTTTTTTATTATTATCAAATTTTAAAAATAAAAAATATAATAATACAAGTGGTGATAAGGACATTAAAACTTGATAAAAATTCATCCATAAACTACTTAAGAAATCTAATCTTTTTAAAATAGGATCTGAGTCATATATAATATCTGGTTTAAAGATAAACCCAAGAAGTAAAATCATTAAAATTGGTCCTATTCCACAGATAGATAAAATACCAAATTCATTTTTTTTATCTTTTTTACTTTTACTATTGTTTGCAAAACTACCTCCAAATGCTAAAAGAAATGGGGCGGAAATGGTTCCAGCTGTAACACTTGACATATCAAAAGCAAATGGAATAACATTAAATTTGGAAAACATTAAAAGTAAAAATATTAATAAATATCCAGATATTAGAAGATATTTAAAATCTATTCTTTTTAAAATACGATAAATTGCTAACATTAGGCAAATTCCAATTCCAAGAGAAACACTAAATAATAATACTCCTAAAGGAATTCCTCTTGCTTCTTGACTTATAGTTAAAAATTCAGGTTCTAAAATAGTTATAAATGTTCCTAAAAATAAACATGTAAGTAAGATTAACCATAATTTTTTCTTTTTAATTAAAATTTTACTAGTCTGTTCTCCAATTATATTTAAAGAAATCTCTGATCCTGTTGTAAATAATACAAGACCAAAGACAACCATTATACTACTTGATAAAAATCTAATAACTGTATTAACTTCTATTTTAAAAATTAAACTAAGAATTAATACTAAACTAATAATTGGCAAAATACTATAAATAACTTTTTTAAAATTATCAACTACACTTTTATACATAATTGCCTCTATTTAACAAATATTTTATATAAAAGATTTTTCTTATCAACAATTGAATTATATTTACTATCTTTTTTGATTGTTTTATAAACTGTTTTAAATATATCATTTATATTACCAGGGGCTACTAAATAATCTTTTTTGGTTATAAAATCATCTATATACATAAAGGGAACATTACCTGAAAATATTACTTGGCATATGTTTTCTTTTTCATTTAACATTACTTTACTCATTCCATATAAAGATGTAACTATTAAAGTATATTTACTACCATTCATATTATCATATACAGCTTTTAAAACTTGATCAATTGTTTTTAACTTTTCTTTTAATTCTTTTGTATTTTTGGCTTCTTCAAGTTCATAATTAATAATTATTAAATCATTATCAAATTGATTAATTATACTAACTATTTGATTGGGATTATTTTGATAATTTGTAAAGTCAACAAATTTTAAAGTTTCACTTGCTTGATTTTTTAAACCATTACAAAAATAATTAATTACAGGAATTTCTTCTTTTTTACATAAAATTAAACTAGTTGCATTAATATGCTCTAAATTACTAACTAATGAATTACTTGAAGTAGTTATTTCGTACATATATGGAATATCTATTTTACTAGTTATTTTAAATAAAGAATAGTAAGAAAAATTATTTTGCTCTGTACCAAAAGAAATATTTCTTAAAGTTTGGATAAAATTTTCTAAATTTAAATTATCATAGTTATAGAATAAGAAAGTATCATCTTTAGTTAAAGAAAAACTCGAATTTACTATAAAAGGTTTAGTATTTCGAGGCATAGCCTTAGTTGCATATAAAACATCAAATTTTTGAGTGAATGATTGCCATTTCTCTCCTACTTTACTAATAAACATTCTAAAGAAGAAATTAATATCGACTTGTTTAGCTGTATTATCAATCGATGATAATCCTAAAATAAATCCAATTGGTGCATATTCAGCTAGTTCCATGTTAATATGGCTAAAAACATCTACTAAACTTTTATATTCATGAATATTGTTACTAGAAATTACTAAATGCAAGTATACTTTTTTATCTTTATTAGGATTTAAATTTTTTAAAGTCTCTTTTAAATGATTAACTATTTTTAAACTTGTATCTACTAAACAAAAGATATGTAAATTACCTTTTTTTAACTCGAAATCTTGTTTTAATTTTATTAAAGTTGGATTATTAAAATAAGTTTTATTTTCAATATCTTTATCTAAGATACTATAATTATAAAGTTCGGATACATCTAAACTAGCATTTCTATAAGCATCAAAAAGAGTTGTTACTTTAGATTCAATAGCATTTGTTTCAAATAAATATTTTTTACTTAATTCTTCAAAAGTTGGCATTAAAGTTGAATCATAAATTGAATAAGATTCTTTTTTTTCAACTCCAAATCCATTTATTAAAAATAAAACTGTTTTTCTATTCATTATTATCACCCTTTATTCTAAAATAATTGTATCATAAAACATTAAAAAAAAATAGATTTTTTAATTTCATTTTATCTATTTTTTTCTTTTTACATATTAGACATCTTGCGAAACTAACTTAAAGGCAAAAATTATATACTGAACATATGAAAAGAGCTCTTAGAAAAAACGTTTCTTTACGATTTCTATAACGTTCTGATAAAATTCTGAAAAATTTTAGTTGACAATTTACGTGTTC
>JAFURC010000048.1 GCA_017472015.1 Bacilli bacterium | reverse complement strand
CATTAATCTAAAATCTGAAATCCTGATAGAATCAGGAAGTGGTATTAAAAGTGACCCGTATGAAATAAAATTAGTTGAAACAACAGAAACGGAAGAAGTACAAGAGTAAGAAACGGTGATACTAATCTAGTAGATAGTAATAAAATCTCCGGAATAGTTTTAACTACGGACAGTTTTGAATAAATGCTTATGCAGTAAGAAAAAAACACCCCTAAATTACGTCCAGAAATGGATGAATTTGGGGGTGTTTTAGGATATGATGGCACCAAATAAAAGGTTCTTCTAAATTGAGTGGGGAGTAAAAAAAAGAAGTTATCTAATTTTACTGGGGAGTAATATTGAAAAAACTTCTAAATTCACTGGGGAGTTTGGCAAACAAAACTTCTAATTTTAGTGGGGACTTGAGAAAGTAAAAACGACGATATAGAATCGCCGTTTTTTGATGTACCAAAATATAGTATAATGAAAGTGCGAAAATCAAAATAAAATATTTAAAAGGTACAATAATATATTATCATAAAATTAAGTAAATATATAAATATTTTCGCAGAAAGGAAATAAAAAGTGAATCAAGTATAAATTGTAAAATAGAAAGTCATAAATATTTTAAAGTTAAAAAGTCATAACTTTAGATATACTTGTGACTTTTTTTGATATACTAATATCATCTCATAATAGAAGGGATGTTAGTGCTAATATAAAAATGTAGGAAAATGATTAATTAAAAATGTAGGTTTTCCAACATAATTATATAAGCACTTTTAATATACAAAAAAACATGGTAACTTCTTATTGTAAGGAGTTGATCATTTGAAAGAAGTAAGAAAGGAACTAGTTATGTTAAGAGAACTAGGAATAAAACCAAATTATGCTGAATTAGCAAGGAAATATAATTGTGATTATAGAACAATAAAGAAATATAACGAAGGATATGAAGGAAAGGCGAAAATGAGAGAAAGATATTCACATTTAATGAAATACGAAGAAGAGATTAAAGAAAAACTTAATTTACCAGGTTCAAACATACAAGCTACTTATCAGTATATGAAAGAAAAATATAATGATATAGGTAGTTATAGTAATTTCGGTTATTATATAAGAAAATATAAATTAATAGATAAAAAAGTTAAAGATATTCCACATCCAAGATATGAAACAGAATATGGTAAGCAATTACAATTTGACTGGAAGGAATCATTAATTATGACAAATAAATATGGTGAAATATTTGAATTTAATATATTTTCAGCCATTTTATCTACTAGTAGATTTCATCATTTTGAATATAGTAAAACTAAAACTAGAGAAGATGTAGAACGATGTTTAATAAAAACATTTAAGCACATACAAGGTCTTCCAAAAGAAATATTAACAGATAATATGAGTTCTATAGTAAACACCACAACAAAAAAATTTGTTCCAGAGTTTAAAACTTTTTGTAAAGATATAGGAATAGAATGTAAAAAATGCCAAGTAAGAAAACCAATGACTAAAGGCAAAGTAGAATCACAAAATCGTTTTATGAGTTGGTTAATACCATATAATAATGAATTTGAAACAGAAGAAGATTTAATTAATATAATAGAAAACATCAATAGAAAGATAAATCAGGAAATTAATGAAACCACAGGTTGTACTCCTATTTTTCTGTATAGTAAAGAAAAAGAATATCTTAATCCTTTGCCAAATAAAGAATTATTAGATAGTTATGAAAATGATATAAAATCATTTAAAGTGCCAAATACCTTTCTAATAACATACAAAGGAAATCAATATTCTGTTTCACCACAGTATATTAATAAAACTATAAAAATGAAAGAGTTTAATAATAAACTGTATATTTATTATAACGAAGATTTAATCTGTTGTCATGAATTATCAGATAAAAAAATTAATTATAAATCAGAACATTATATTGAAGGAATGAGTTATTGGCTCAAAGACGATGAACAAAATAAAATAGAACAAATTGTAGAAAATAATTTAAAACAATTTGAGATATTAAATAAATAAAGGAGTTAAATAATGAGTAATTATAACAAATTAATTAATAATTTAGAAACATTAAAATTATTAAAAATCAAAAATAATATTGATAAATACATAGATTTAGTAAATGATCATAAAAAAGATTTAGTTGATTGTTTATATGAATTAACAGAATATGAAATATTAAATTTAGAAGAAAAAAGAAAATTACATTCAATACAATTTGCAGGTTTTCCTTATATTAAAACTTTTGAAGATTTTGATTTTTCATTTCAACCATCAATTAATAAACAAGAAATTTTAGATTTTAAAAATTTGAGATTTATTGAAAATAAAGAAAATATATTATTTGTTGGTAGTCCCGGTGTTGGAAAAACACATCTAGCAACAGCTATAGGTATAGAAAATGCTAAGACGTATAAAAGTACTTATTTCATGAATTGTAACGACTTAATTGAATCTTTAAAGAAAGCGTATTCTCAAAATAGGTTAAATGATAAACTAAGAACATTAAGTAAATATAAATTATTAATAATAGATGAAGTTGGTTATTTACCTATAGATGTTGAAGGTGCTAATTTATTATTTCAATTAATAAATAGAAGATACGAAAAAAATTCAACGATAATAACCACAAATAAACCATTTTCTAAGTGGGGTGAATTATTTGGAGATAATACTATAGCTAATGCTATATTAGATAGATTAATTCATCACTCTCACGTTATTAATATCAATGGTAGGTCATATCGTATGAAAGATGTATTGATTGAAACTGATAAAAAAGATTAATTAAAAATGTAGGTTTTCCTACATAATTAATTAATCAAAAACCTACATTTTTATATTGACATTAACATTTTAAAGTTATAGTTCCTTTAAATTCTAAAAAGAATTTAATAAAGAAAATTGATTTAAAAGAGATTATTTTAAATTATATTGATAAATTTGATGATGGTGTATCAAGAAAACAAATTAATGAATATATGTATCCTATTTTAAGTGGTCGGAAAAATATGAATAATAGTATTCGTTCTAGTTTGACATATTTGCGAAAAAAGAATTTAATTCAGAATGTTGGTTCTGCTCGTAAACCTAAATGGATCAAGAAATAACTGCAGTAAAGTGCTAAATATTGCAGAAAAAAGTGATAAATACTGCAGAAAAAAGTGATAAAAACTGCAGTAAAGTGATAAATACTGCAGAAAAAAGAATTAAAAACTGCAGAAAATAGAAAATACTGCAGAAAAATATTATAAATTAGATATTATATTTGTAATTTATTTTTTGATTTGATATTAAAATTTAATTTAAAAATTTTATTTCTTTTAGTTATAAGGGTTTGAGAATGATTTTTAATAAGTGTTGCAATTGCAACATTTTTTTTATTTAGTTAAACATATAATTAAAGTACTTAAGAAGATAAAATATGTCTTTTTGTGTAAGCAACATTGAAATAGTTAATTACTAAATATATAATGTAGGTAGGGAGGAAATTATGATTACAGATGTATGTAAAAGTAATACTTTAAAAGTTATTAAAAGAGATGGTAAGAGGGCTTCATTTAATGAAGATAAGATAGGTCTTGCTATTAAGAAAGGGTTTGATAGTCTAGGAGATAAGTATACTCCAGATGATAGTAGTTTAGTTTATAAAAAAGTAATTGAAGATATTAATAAAGATTACGCGGATAGTAAAACTATTAAAATAGAAGATATTCAAGATTTGATTGAACATAATTTAAGGGAACTTGGTTATGTTGATGTTCTTGAAAGTTATTCAAGTTATCGAGAGAATCGTGCTAAGAGTCGTAGTATGTTTATTAATCGTCAACATAAATTAATTAAAGCAATTGAAGCTTTGAGTTTAAAAGATGCAAGTGAAGAAGATTCAAAAAGAGATAACGCGAATGTAAACGGAGATACAGCAATGGGAACTATGCTTCAATATGGTAGTACTATTTCTAAAGAATTTTCAAAATCATATTTTATTAAACCGGTTCATTCAGATTTACATGATTCTGGTATGATACATATTCATGATATGGACTTTTTACCAATGGGTACAACTACTTGTTGTCAAATTGATCTTGCTAATTTATTTGAAAAAGGTTTTTCAACTGGACATGGTTACCTTAGAACTCCAAATAGTATTATGAGTTATGCAGCCCTTGCAGCGATTGTTATTCAATCTAATCAAAATGATCAACATGGTGGTCAAAGTATTCCAGCATTTGATTATTATATGGCTCCAGGAGTTGTTAAGAGTTTTAAAAAGAGTTTTAAATCACATTTATTTGATTATTTAGAACTAATGGGATTTGATAAATTCTTAAATTTAAATGGAATTGAAAAAGAAATTAGTAAAATTAAAGAAGTTAATTTCTCAATGAATAGATTCGAAAAATTCTTTAAAGAAAGTGGAGATGTTGAGTTATTATTTAGAAAAGCTCACAAAAAAGCCATTATTGATGTTGAAAAACAAACTTATCAAGCAATGGAATCATTTATTCATAATTTAAATACAATGCATTCAAGAGCTGGTGCGCAAGTTCCTTTTTCTTCAATTAACTTTGGAACTGATACAAGTTTTGAAGGAAGAATGGTAATTAAGAATTATTTACTTGCAACTGAGGCTGGTCTTGGAAATAGTGAGACTCCAATTTTCCCAATTTCGATTTTTAAGGTAAAAGAAGGAGTTAACTATAATGAAGGTGATCCTAACTATGACTTATTTAAATTAGCATGTAAAGTAAGTGCTAAGAGATTATTCCCAAATTTCTCATTTATTGATTCACCATTTAATAAACAATATTATAAAGAAGGAAATATCAATACTGAAATTGCTTATATGGGATGTAGAACACGTGTAATAGCAAATGCGGCTGATCCTGATCGCGAAATTGTTACAGGTCGTGGCAATTTATCATTTACATCAATTAACTTAGTTCGTTTAGGTATTAAATATGGAATAGTTGATGGTACAAGAAAAAAAGCCGATATGGAAGGGTTCTATAAAGAGCTTGCTGACACTATGGATATGGTTCGTGATCAACTACTTGATCGTTTTGAAATTCAATGTAAACGTCATGTTTATAATTTCCCATTCTTACTTGGTCAAGGTATTTGGATTGATTCTAAGGGACTTAAAAATAAAGATGGTTTAAGAAAAGTATTAAAACATGGTACTTTAACTGAAGGATTTATAGGTCTTGCAGAATGCTTAAAAGCTTTAACTGGTAAGCATCATGGTGAATCTAAATCTAGTCAAGAATTAGGTCTTGAAATTATTAAATTCATGAGAAATAGATGTGATGAGTATGCTCAAGAATATAAACTTAATTTCTCATTAATAGCAACTCCTGCTGAAGGTTTATCTGGTCGTTTTACGGCTATTGATAAATCAATTTATGGAATTATTCCGGGGGTAACTGATAGAGAATATTATACTAACTCATTCCATGTACCAGTTTACTATAACACATCAATTGCTAATAAAATTAAACTTGAAGCTCCATATCATGCACTTACAAATGGTGGACATATTTCATACATTGAACTTGATGGAGATCTAACAGAAAACGTGGATGCTTTCATAAAAGTTGTTCGTATGATGAAAGAAGCGGGAATTGGGTATGGAGCAATAAATCATCCAGTTGATAGAGATCCTGTATGTGGTTTTACGGGTGTTATAGGTGATGTGTGTCCTGGATGTGGAAGAAGTGAAGCAGATGGTGTTAAATTTGAAAGGATTAGAAGAATTACTGGTTATTTAGTTGGTACTGTTGATAGATTCAACAATGGTAAAAAAGCTGAAGAACATGACCGTGTAAAACATACATTTAACTAATGGAAATTCGACTTGCTTGTGATATCCAAAAGGATAGTGTTGTTGATGGCCCAGGGATAAGAACTGTTATTTGGACCCAGGGCTGTCCACATCACTGCAAATTTTGTCACAACCCAGAAACGCATTCTTTTAAAGGCGGTAAAGTAGTTTGGGTATCTGATGTTATTAAAGAAATAGAAAATTCCGAACTACAAGATGGGATAACCTTCTCTGGAGGAGATCCGATGATGCAACCAATTCCATGTATGGAAATTGCTAAAAGATGTAAAGAACTTGGTCTTAACATTTGGTGCTATACAGGATTCTTGTTTGAAGAATTACTTGAAAAACCAGATTGCGTAGAATTTTTAAAATATGTCGATGCACTTGTTGATGGAAAATTTGAAAATGATTTAAAAAGTTATAGTGCTAAATTTAGAGGTAGTAAAAACCAAAGAATTATTAATGTGAAAGCGTCTTTAAAAAAGAAAAAAGCTGTTTGCTTCCGTGAATATATCGTTAAATAAAAACTACTACAAAATTATTAATTTAGTTTTGTAATAGTTTTTTTAGTAATTTATTATAATAATTTAAAATAGTTTTTAAGATATAAATTAATTTTATTCTTCTATTTCTAGTATATCCCCAACATTTAAATTATTAATAAAATTACTTGGAAATTCATATGTAAAATAAATATATTTTAATCTTTAAAAATTAATGATATAAGTAACTATTTTTTTTAAAAACAATGTAATAATACATATATTAATTAATAATACATATACTTATATTGAAATTATATCAGAAAGTGTTTTATATAAAAAATATATAAAAATACTTGATTTTGTATATAAAATATGTTATTCTTATATAGAAAAGAGGAGATGATTTTATGGCTAATATAACAACTCTTATAAGTGTTCAAATTGATAAAGAAGATAAAGAACGAGCTTCCGAGATACTTCAAAAATTAGGTGTTAGTATGAGTGGATTAATAAATATGACTATAAAACAATTAATAATGCGAGGTAAAATACCATTTGAAGTAGCAATTCCAAAAGAGGAATATGATTTATATCATTATTTTACCAAAGATGAATTAGAGGAAACAGCAAAAGAACTTATTTATATGGAAAAACATCCTGAAGAATATAAAAGTTATGACAACATTGAAGAATTAAAAGAGGCATTACTATCGGATGATTAATTATAAAGTAAAATACTCAAAAGAATTTAAAAAATCTCTTAAAAAGGTAACTAAACAAGGAAAGAATATTGATAAGTTATTAAATGTAGTCGATATGCTTTCTAAAAAACAGCAATTAGATTCAAGATACAAAGATCATGCTTTATATAATGACAAAAGATTTAAAGATTGTAGAGATTGTCATATCGAGCCGGATTGGATACTTATATATAAGTATTTGGAAAATGAAATTATCCTATTATTAGTTAATACAGGTAGTCATAGTGATGTTTTGGATAAGTAAAGTATAAGTCTTTACTTTTTTTTATTTATAACTTTAAGTTTATCACCTATATTTAAATTATTAATAAAATTACTTGGAAATTCATAAGTATAATAAACATTCTTTTTGATGATTATTTTATTTTTTTTAGTATTTTTAAAAATATATAAAACTTGATTATTTTTATTAGTCATAACTATATCAATATTTTCTTTCATGAAAAATGTATGAATATTATTAGTTTTAAAACAAAGACAATAATTTATTTCTTTTAAAAACATAAATCCTTTTAATCTTTTAAAAAAACTATTAGCAAATTTTAATTCAATTTCTTGGTTATCAACTATTACTTTCATAAATCCTCTTTACATTTTTATAAAATTAATATATCATATGATTAGTAATTGTCAAGAGAGGGGTGACGTGATGTCAATTGATAGTATGACTATTGAAGAATGCTTAAGTATAAAAAGAGATGTTGAAGAGTATTTAAGAAGTAAACAAAATAAAGAACAGATTTCATCTTATGATTTACTAAGTGATCATGATAAATTGTTAGTTTTAATGTATGCTAAACTTTTAAGTAAAAAAGCCGAAGAGATGGAACCTGGTATTACTAAAGACTTGAAAGATTTAGAATTAGATGGTATAGGTAAACTAGTGTCATTAGAACATAGGAAAAAACCAATTACTAGTATTATTGAAAAAATAATTGCTGATAGTAAAAGTGAAAGATATAAAGGATCATACAAAAGAGCTGCTGATAATATTTGTGATACAGTTAGATATACATTTATAATTTCTGATGATATGTATACCAAAAAACTAGATGAATGTTTACATATGTTAGAAGATATGGGATATGAAGTAATTGATTTTAAAAATAAATGGGGAGAACTTGCTTATAAAGGAGTTAATGTAAGAATTTCAACTAAAGATCATAAAGAGATATTTGAACTTCAGTTTCATACACCTCTTGGATATCGTATTAAAGAAGGGGTAAGTTATGGAGATACGACTAAAGAAGATGAAACACCATTTAAAATCGGCTCAACTAGAAGTTTATATCAAGTATCACGTGACGAGGATGCTCCTGAATGGTTAAGAATTAGGGCAGATAGATTACGGAGTTTCTTGCAAACTTTCATTGATACACCTGAGGGGATGCTTGATTATATGTATGATAGAGATATCAAAAGGAGGTAATTTGGATATGGATAATTTAGTAGCTTTAAAATATTATCTATGTGAAGGGATAATTATTGTTAGATTAATCGACGGAGTATTAGAAAGATACGAACCAAGAATTGATGGATGGATTGAAAACCCAGAATGGTATCAAAATATGTTTATTAATAAAAGAGTAAATTTTATAGAAATAAAAAAAGAAGATGCTGTTAATTTGATGAAAGAATCAATTAAATATTATAAAAGAACCGATGGAACTTATGTTAGAAGAGTTTATAATGTTTATGTAGAAAGTTTAGATCCAATTACTCTTGAATGGAAAAATGTATCAGATGAATGGGATAAAGATATGTTTTTTGATGGAGATGGAAAAGTAAGGGTTTCTAAAAATGAAATAGATTCTTATATAACAAGTTCAAAAACGAAAAAAATGAGAAGATAATCTTGTCATTTTTTTTATTAATGGTATAATTATTTTAGAAAGTAGGAGTCTTATGGCGAAGAAAAAAAAGAAAAAAGAAACGAAAAAGAAATTTGAATATCAAGTAGAATTATATGGAATTTTATATATTTTACTTGGAATTCTTGGTATTTGTGGATATGGTCCTTGTGGGGAATTAATCTGTGCATTTTCAGCATTTTTATTTGGATGCTTGTATTTTGTCTTTTTAATTGCTTTAATTATTGTTGGTTTTTATATAATAGTAAAAAAAGAATATCCTGATTTTTTTAATACTAAAATAGTTGGTTTTTATATTTTAATAATTGGATTATTAACACTTCTTCATATGCCTTATATTGAAGAATTTACAGGATTTTTGGATACCATGAAAATAACATTTAATAATGTCATGCATGTCTTTGATATTGTAAATGGAGCAAGTCGTAATTTAACTTTTGAACATATTGGAGGAGGTATATTTGGAGGTTTCTTTGCTTCTTTATTCACTAGTTTATTTGATCAAAATGGAGTTAAAATAATTTATATTGTCTTAATATCATTTGGAATTATTATTGTAACAGGTATTAGTATAGCCGATATTTTAAAAGGATTTGTAAATCAAAGTAAGAAAATGATACCACATAAAAAAGAAAATAATGAAAAAGAAATAGTTCACGATGTTAAAATAAATGATCATGAAGCAGAAGAAGAAGACAACAAAATTGTAATTTCTAATATAAATGAATTAAAAACGGCTAAAATTGTTGATAATAATAACGTGGATACTTCTGTTGAAGTTGTTGAAAGAGAAGTGGTTAAACCGAATGAAAATTATAAATTACCACCATTATCTTTACTTGATCATCCAAAGAAAGTTAAAAACAACAATCAAGTAGGAATTGAAAATAATATTAAAAAATTAGAAGAAGTCTTAAGAGAATTTGGAATAACTGGTCATGTTGTTGAGGTTACAGTTGGTCCTGCTATTACTCAGTATGAACTAGAACTAAAAGCCGGTACTAAACTAAGTAAATTAACAGGTATTAATAAAGAAATAAGTTTAGCTTTAGCCAAAAAAGATGTTCGGATTCAAGCCCCAATTCCAGGGAAAAGTACCGTTGGAATTGAAATATCAAATGAAACTCCAACAACCGTATTTGTAAGAGAAATCATGGAAAAATTAGTGGCTGAAAAATCAAACAATAAATTATTAGTGGCTCTTGGAAAAGATATTTTAAGTAAACCAAAATATTGTGAAATCAATAAAACTCCGCATCTTTTAGTAGCCGGAGCAACTGGATCTGGTAAATCAGTTTGTATTAACTGTATCCTGGCAAGTATTTTAATGAATGCTAAACCAGATGAAGTTAAGTTGTTATTAGTTGATCCAAAGAAAGTTGAATTATCCGTATTTAATGGAGTACCGCATTTATTAGCCCCAGTTGTAACTGATCCAAAAAAAGCTAGTGTTGCCTTATCAAAAATTGTTAAAGAAATGGAAGATAGATATGATATCTTTGAAGAAAAGGGTGTTAAAAATATTGGTTCTTATAATGAAATGATTGAAAAGAAAAATAAGAATTTAAGTGATTCGGAAAAACTTAAAAAAATGCCATATATTGTCGTTATTGTTGATGAACTTGCAGATTTGATGTTAGTTGCTTCAAAAGAAGTGGAAGACTCAATAATGCGTATTACCCAAATGGCAAGAGCTGCCGGAATTCACTTGATCATTGCCACCCAAAGACCTTCAACTGATGTTATCACCGGAGTTATTAAAGCTAATATCCCATCACGTATATCATTTGCTGTTTCTAGTGGAATCGATTCCCGAACTATCCTTGATATGACAGGAGCCGAAAAATTACTTGGTCGAGGGGATATGTTATTCTTACCAATGGGAGAATCAACTCCAACTAGAATTCAAGGTGCTTGGATAACTGAAGAAGAAGTTAAAAAAATTGTTGATTATACAATTAGTCAACAAAAAGCTATCTATGATGAAAAACTTTTAAATTTAAATTCAAGTGAAGATACCGGAAAAATAACCGCTCAAACCGATGTTAAAGAAGAATATGATGATCCTTTATATGATGAAATAGTTGAATTTGTAATTACTAGTGGTAAAGCCAGTGCCTCACTTCTTCAAAGACGATTTAAACTAGGTTATAATAGAGCTGCAAGAATCATTGATTTACTAGAAGAAAGAGGAATAATTGGACCACAAAATGGATCTAAACCAAGAGAAGTTTTAGTAAAATTAGAAAATACCGGGGAAGAAGAAATTTAATATTTACTAGAATAAAAAAATATGATATAGTATTTATATAAAAATAGGAGGTCATATGAATATTAGTTATTTATTAAGTATTTTAGATCTATACCTAATCAAAGAAAAAAATGGAAGTTTAATTATTGAAGTAGATAATATAGAAGATATTGTAAAAGTAGAATTTTGTTATTCATTTGATGCCTATAACAGAAGTTTTGTAAAAATTGATAAAAAATTATTCTTTTCTAACATAAGTCACTTTTTAAAGAAAGTTCAAGGTAATTTATTTGTTGAAAAAGAGAGTTTTAATAATCAAGTTTATGAAATTGAATTTACTAAACAAAGAAAATTATCTTTTAGAAAATTTACAAAAGATGAAATGGAATTAATTAGAAATAACTTAACTAATATAAAAAATGAATTTAAATTTGAAGTCGAAGAAGTAACTTATGATCAAAAATATAATTTAAATTCTAAAACTCCAAGATTATCACTTTCTATGGGATTTACTAGTTATTTAACATTATTTTTAACATCAACTTGGTTTTTTGCTATTTTAATGCTTGCTTTATTTACTTTTAAATTATTTATAAGTTAATTATTAACTTATTTTTTTCTTTTTGTGGTATAATACTTTATATTTTTGGAGGTGATTATGTGCATTATTTAAATTTAGAACCAGCAGATATTTATATTATTTACAACAAAGGAATAATTACTTCTGAAAAAATTAAAATTTTAACTAATTTATATCAACCCATTATAGGTTTTACAGCCGTATCTTTGTATTTAACTTTCTTTAATGATTTAAATAATAAAGTAGTAGAAAGTGAAGTTCATACGCATCATCATTTAATGACAAATATGCAATTAAAACTTGAAAGTATTTTAGATGCTAGAAAAAAACTTGAAGGGATAGGACTATTGAAAACTTATTTTAAAGAAGGAGAAATAAATAATTATGTTTATGTCTTGTATTCCCCAATTTCTGCGTATGAATTCTTTAATCATCCAATTTTAAATATAGTATTATATAATAATGTTGGAGCAGTTGAATATGAAAAACTTCAAAACTTTTATAAAGTACCTAGGATAACTTTAAAAGATTATGAAGATATAAGTTGTTCATTTGAAGAAGTGTACACATCAAGTATTAATACCAATTTATTATTTGATAACACGGATATTGTAAATGATAATTGCAAGAGTCTTTCGATTAAATCTAACTTTGATATTGATTTATTAATAAGTAGTATTCCGAAAAGATTAGTAAGTGATAAATGTTTTTCAGATGAAGTTAAAGAATTAATAATTAATTTATCTTATATATATAAAATAGATAATATGAATATGCAAGGATTAGTTAGAAGTTCCTTGAATGAAAGAGGTTTAGTTGATAAAACGGAACTTCGAAAAAGTTGTAGAAATTACTATCAATTTGAAAATAATGGTCGTCTTCCAACTTTAATTTATAACAAGCAACCCGAATACTTAAAAACACCACTTGGAAGTGATTCAAAGCTTGCTAAAATGATTTATATGTTTGAAAATACAAGTCCATATGATTTTTTAAGAAAAAGTTATGGTAATACAGAACCTACTAATCGTGATAAAAAATTAATTGAATCTTTAATGCTTGAACAAAAATTAAATCCAGGAGTTGTTAATGTTTTAATCGATTATGTTTTAAAAATAAATAATAAAAAATTAAATAAAGATTATATAGAAACTATTGTTGGTCAGTGGAAACGTTTAAAAGTAGAAACTGTTGTTGATGCGATGGAAGTTTGTAAAAAAGAACATAAAAAGTTTAAGAAAACAGTATTTAAAAATGATTATAAAGTTCAAAGTAAAAAAGAAGAAAACTTTGATAATTTACCTTTGTGGTTTGATAAAAAAATTGAAAAACAAGATAGTGGTTTAGATGAATTAAATGAAGTTTTAAAAGATTTTGAATAATAATTAAAAAAATGTGTTATAATTAATTTAATTAAAGGAGTTTATATGAAAAATTTAAAGTTTATTGTATTAAGTTTAATTTTAATGTTTTGTTTTAACATGAATGTATTAGCGGCTTATGGAGATGATTTAAATCAAGATATGGGTTCATATGTTCGTTGTAATTACACAGAACCAAGTACCAAAGAAAAAATAGTTATGGACATTTATAAAGAAGATTTACTTATAAAATTTACTTATAGTGGATCAAGTTATTTTACTTATCCAACTAATAATTTATTTATTGTTGACAATGGGATTGCTTGGAATACTGATATTGAAGTTCAGGTTTTTGGTGGAAATTATGAAGATAGTATGTTTGCTGGAAATTCCTCAGGTAGTTATGCTTGTCCTGCAAAAATAACAAATTATTATAATAATACTATGTTTGATTCTAAGGTTAATATAACTAGTGATAAACCACTAAATGGTGAAAATGCAAGTCAAACAACCGGTAGATTTTATTATGATGTTCCAATTATAACATTCTCAGATGAAGTTTGGATATTTAATGTAGATGGGGAGAAAACATCAGATGGTCGTTTTAATGGTTCACCAGATAGTTCAACTGCTCCCAATTATTCTAATTGCTTAACTGGTGGTAACATTAAAAATAAATTTAAAGATGCTTGTCCTTCTACAACTCTTAAATCAAAAACTTACGATCTTAATGTTGAGGAAATGACAGAAGGAAGTAAGGGAGAAGATAAAATATATGCCTATGTTAAATATTTGAGCTCAAATGAAAGAATTGAAATATCAGTTTTAAATAGAGCTGATGCTGCTGGTAGAACATTTACAATTAAAAGTTCCGGACAGGATATAACCATAAGTAATATTGCAAATTATGAAAATATATTTGTAAATGGAGATAAGGATAAATTACCTAAATATATTCTTAAAAATGGTAATACATATGAATTTGCAAACTCAAAAGAGGGGGTTAATGCTGAAGATACATATATGTATGTTGAATATCTTCTTCAAGTAGTAATTGATTCTAAGGATGATGTTGAAGCGACTTGTAGAAATTTATTAGGTGATGATTTTTTAGAATTTCTAAATGATAATGTCTTTAAAATAATTTATATAGCTGTCCCAATTTTATTAATTGTTCTAACTTCATTTGATTTTGCTAAAGTTGTTTTTGTTGATGATAAAGAAGGAATTCAAGGAGCATTCAAAAAATTCGGTAAACGGGCTGTAGCTGCTGTATTAATCTATTTTGTACCAACTATTTTGATATTTATTGTTAATTTACTTGGGGCAAGCGAAGTAGAGCAATGTGCTCAGGCAATAAAAAATATAACCGAACAAACAAATTCTAATTGACATTTAATTAAAAAGTGTTATAATTAAGCCATAAATATGTTGATTAGGACATGGTTTATTAAAGTGTTTTGAAGAGAGTTAGTGGTTGGTGCAAACTAATAAATATTTAATAAACAACTACCTATGAATTGGACTCGAAAGAGATTCCCGGACTTGTCCGTTAAAAAAATAAAGTAAAATTTAGGATGGTACCGTCTTACGACTCCTTGGTATCATTCTTTTTTTATGAACATATTTTAAATTGGAGGATTGTATGATAAACATTAAAGAAAATGAAGAATTAAGTGTATTAAATCATAGTGGAGCTCATTTACTTGCGCAAGCTGTAAAACATCTATATCCGGATGCATTATTTTGGGTAGGCCCAGTTATAACTGATGGTTTTTACTATGATATTGATTTAGGTTCAAAAAAATTAAATGAAGAAGATTTAGTTTCTATTGAAAAGGAAATGAAAAAAATTGTTAAGGATGGAAAAAGAATAGTAAGAAGTGAATTAACAAGAGAAGAGGCTTTAGAAAAATTTAAAAATGATCCTTACAAAATTGATTTAATAAATGAAATGGAAGAAGATACTGTTATAACTTGCTATACACAAGGAGATTTTACAGATCTTTGTCGTGGTCCACATGTTGAATCAGTTAAAGAAATTAAGTATTTTAAATTATTAAAGGTAAGTGGTGCATATTATAAGGGTGACTCAAAAAATAAAATGTTACAACGTATTTATGGTGTTGCTTTCTATAATCAAGAAGATTTAAATGAATACTTAAAAGAACTTGAAGAAGCAAAAGAACGTGATCACAGGAAAATTGGCGCTGCCCTTGATATTTTCATGAGCCATGATTTAGTTGGAAAAGGAATGCCTTTGTGGCTTCCAAATGGAGCAATTATTAGAAAACAACTAGAAAATTATATTTATGAAAAAGAACAAAAACTTGGTTATCATCACGTTTATACTCCATGTGTTGGAACAGTTGATTTGTATAAAACTTCAGGACACTGGGATCACTATAAAGAAAATATGTTCCCATCAATGAAAGTTGATGAAGAAGAATTTGTTCTTCGTCCAATGAATTGCCCACACCATATGTTAATATATGGAAATGAAATCCATTCTTATCGTGACTTACCAATTAGAATCGGGGAATTTGCAACAGATTTTCGTTATGAAGCAAGTGGAGCCGTTAAAGGACTTGAAAGAGTTCGTTGCATGTGTCAAAATGATGCCCATTTATTTGTAACTCCTGAACAAATTGGCGAAGAATTTAAGAAAGTTGTTTCTTTAATTCTTGATGTTTACAAAGATTTTGGAATTAAAAAATACAAATTTAGATTATCACTTCGTGATCCAATGGACAAAGAAAAATATTTTGATGATGACGATATGTGGAATATGGCTGAAGATAAACTTCGTGAAGTTTTAAATGAATTTGGTTGCGAGTATCATGAAGCAATTGGTGAAGCTGCTTTTTATGGACCAAAACTTGATGTTGAAGTAAAACCAGCCGTAGGACCAGAAATTACTTTATCAACTTGTCAATTAGACTTTTTACTTCCAAGAAAATTTGAACTTTCGTATATTGATTCAAATGGTGAAAAACAAACTCCAGTTGTACTTCATAGAGCAATATTCGGAACATTTGATCGTTTTACAGCTTTTATTATCGAAGAAACCAAAGGAGCATTCCCTTTATGGCTTGCACCAATTAGCATCAATATAATTCCGGTTAATAATGAATATCATCTTGAATATGCAACTCGTGTTAAAGAAATACTTGAAGAGAATGGTATTCGTGTTAATCTTGATTCAAGAAACGAAAAGCTTGGTTATAAAATGCGTGAGGCTCAAACAAGAAAAATACCTATGACTCTTATTTTGGGTGATAAAGAACGTGATAATAAAGAAATCAGTTATCGTTTGTATTCGGAAAAAGAGACAACAACTATGAAATTAGATGAATTTATTGAATTTATAAATTTAAAAATTAAAGAAAAAAAATAAAAAAATTATCGAAATTTAAATAAATTTCGATAGTTTTTTTCTAATAAATTTTAATAAAAATGTAAACATACATTTAATTTTAACGATTACTAAAAAAGCGAATAAATCTTTATGATATTCATTCGCTTAATTTTTATTAATTCGAAGTGTTAGTAATTTCATTAATTATAGTTTCAACTTCTGAAATAGTTAAATTGGTATATTTACTAATTTGATCATATGTAAACTTATCTTTAAACATATTAAGTATAACTTCCCGATTTTTTTGTTCAATACCTTGTTCAATACCACTAGCTAGTCCTCGATCTTCAGCATCTTTAATCCGAGCCATTTCTTTAAGATAATCCATCTTTTCTTTTTCCCATTCGCTTAAAATAAATTCATCTTTACTCATTTCTATCACTTTCCTTATAAATTTATCTCGCTTTTCCTTAGTTAATAAACTTTCAAGTAAATCATAAAGTTCACATAAATTTTTACTTAAAATAACAACTAACCAAAGTTCAGCTTTATCTAACTTTTCACCTAGATTATAGTATAAATTTTTATAATAAGCAAGATATTTTAAGATAGTTTCCTTATTTTGAGGATATATTTTACCAGTTTTAACACCATAAGGTAAAATAATATCATCACCATAATTAAGAGTTATATTTTCAGTATTTAAATTTAATTGAATTAATTTCTTTGATAAAAATTTTTCTTTATTATCACCACTTTCAAACATTAAAGTAAATAATTTACTAGTATATAATTCATTTCTAACTGATAAGTAGTCATTAAAACTAGAATTATTTAATTCACAATTAATATTTATTCGATCGTTTAAATTTACATAAATATCAATTGTTTTTTTATACTCTTTAATTTTATTTTTAGGAAGTTCATTATTCAATATTCTTATACTAGTATTACGTGGATTTAAATTAAGTCCTGTTTCAAGTATTAAAAATTCTTTTAAAATATCTAAGTCATAAGTAAACATTGCTTTAAACATATTGTCACTGGTCTTATTAGAAGATTCTGATAACGCGTATTATGAGAAGAAAAAATTATGAGAAGTTAGAATAATTATTCCTTATTTATCAAGGATTTAATGAGATTTTACTTCTCATAATTTTATTATTTTTTTCTTTCAAGAAATCTAAGAGTGTATCTTTTTCGGTTTCTTTGTAT
>JAFURC010000047.1 GCA_017472015.1 Bacilli bacterium | reverse complement strand
CTTATTGTTTCGTTTCCAGGAGATGCATTCCAAACAGCATCTTCTACTATTATATTTTCATAATTATATAAAGTAGGTAAAAATTCTTGATTTAACCATTGATACATATATGAAGTAGTATTTTCATCTGTATAAAACTTAGAACCATATGCTATTGAAGTAATCATTCCATCTGTTATCATCTTCATAGTTCCATCTGGATATATGGCTGTTATTCTCCATAGTTTACCTGAATACCAAACATAGTTAAAGTTTACACAATCATTAGTTCCAGAAAAATAAATTATTTCATCTTCTTCAACAATTGGATTACAAGTATCTGTTGTATGACTTTCAATTGCATTTGTTAAAAAATAACTTAGTCTTTGATTTTCTGCATTATAAGCATATAGATTTACTTTAAATGTAAATGTTTGACTTACATCATTTTGAGAATATTCTTGATCAAGCCATACATAAAGTCTGTAGTTTTTAGAATGTTCTCCTGGATTATTATCTTTGTAAACTACTCTACCATTGCTATCATATGTAGATGTATTTAAAGATGAATAAATAGTAGGTGAAACTATTTTTTTATTATTTTCATCTGTTAAATAAACTTTTAAATAATCACTTGATAAAGTATTAGTATCACTTTCAGTTAAATAGATTTCATATTCAACTGCTTGAGTTTCATCTACTACTTCACTTGCTACTGTAAAGTCTATATAAGTTAATTTATCTAAGTTTTGAATAGCAAACTGATCACTTATAGGATAAGCATTACTAAATGTAATACTATTAGTTCCACTAGTGAATGTCGCACTTATTTTACTACTTGATAAAACATATGCTTCACTTCCTTTAGTATATGAGAAAAATGCATATGTTGAACCCATTAGTATTATTAATAAAGATAGTATTCCTACTATTAAAATATTTTTTTTCTTTTTTAATTCATATTCCATATTATTACCTTACCTTTATAATAAAATAATATCAAAAAATAGGTCTTTTTTCAAGACCTATTTGTAATTATATTTTTCAAGTTTACTTGCTTCTTTTTTTAAATCTCTTTCTTTAATAGTTTCTCGTTTATCAAAATTCTTTTTACCTTTACAAAGACCTAATAATACTTTTACTTTATTCTTTTTAAAATATAATTTTAAAGGTATTAAAGTTAAACCTTCTTGATTTACTTTATTATTAAGTTTTAAGATTTCACTTTTATGAAGTAATAATTTTCTTGTTCTTCTTGGATCATGATTAAAAATATTACCTTCTTTATATTCTGATATATGAGTATTTAATAAAAATACTTCATTTTTTCTAATAACAGCATAACTATCTTTTAAATTCATTTTAGAGTTTCTAATTGCTTTAATCTCTGTTCCTGTTAAAACAATTCCACATTCTATTTCTTCAATTATAAAATAATTATATCTTGCTTCTCTATTAATTATTTCCATATAGACCTCACTTAAATATTTATTAAGTATTAATTAACTTTCTTATATCATATTTAAATATATTGGTCAATAATTTTAAAATTTTAATAATTATTTTTTAGATTAATATAACAAAGTTAAAAATTATTATGTCAAATTGTGTCAAATACAATTTTCTAATTTAAAAGAATTTAATTATAAAACTAAAAAATTATTATAAAGAAAAAAATATTTTTAACTTTAAATTTCTTATAAAAATTCAAATTTCCCTAGGCAAATTCCATTTTTGTAATTTCTTAATATTTTTGTTATATTCTCTTTGTTCATGAACAAATTAGTATAAAAACAAAAGGAGGAATATGAATAGAAACGAAAATAAAGATAAAGAAAATAAAGAAGGAAAATTATTACAAGTAAGAAGTGATATCTTATTTCATGACCTTTTTAATGAGCATGATATAACAACTTTAGAATGGGTAGTATCTAAGATTTTAGATTGTGAATACAATGATATTAAAGGAAGGGTTAAAGTACATAATATAAGATTAACAAGAGTTAATAAAAAAGAAAGAAGTAAATATGTTGACTTAATTGTTGAATATAAAAACGAAAAAATTGTAATTGAATTAAATCACAATTTCTCAGGTATATATACAAGAAATATTTTATATGCTGCTAATATATTACTTAATAATTATAAAATTCAAGATGATAAGAATTTAGATGATGATTATTATAAAAAAGTAATAAGAGTATTACTCGTAAATTTAAATTGGTATCCTGGTATAAAAGGAGATAAAATTGAACCTAAAAAGATTTATGAAATACCTTATTCAGATATTGAATCCAGTGGTTATTTATTAAAAATTATCAATGTAAATCTTGATTACTATAAAAATGTTTGCTATGATAAGGTTAATCAATTAGATAAGTTTTATAAGTTATTAACTATTGATAATAAAGATGATTTAGATAAAGTAATTAAAAAAGAAAAAATACTTAAAAATTATTCTAATAAACTTATAGATTTATCTAGTAACGAAAAATATGTGGAGGATATCATGGATGAGATTATAGAAGAAAACGTTGCTAAACAAACTGCTTATTTACTTGGAGAACAATCAGGTATTGAAAAAGGTATTAAAGAAAAACAAAATGAAGTAGTTCTTAATATGCATAAGAATAATTTATCTACCCAAATGATTGCTAATTGTACTAATTTAACTATTTCTGAAGTAGAAGAAATTATTAATAATAAAGAATAAATTTAATATTAAAGGTTATTAGATAAGTTTTATAAGTTATTAACTATTGATAACAAAGATGATTTAAATGAAGTAATAAAAAAAGAAAAATTACTTAAAAATTATTCTAATAAACTTATAGATTTATCTAGTAACAAGAAATATGTGGAGGATATCATGGATGAGATTATAGAAGAAAATGTTTTAAAACAAACTGCTTATTTACTTGGAGAACAATCTGGACTTGAAAAAGGTATTCAAGAAAAACAAAAATATAATATACCCATAAGTATGAACATTTAAAGAAGAAGTAAAAAAATTCTTAAAGATATAAAATAAGTTTATTAAAGAGTAAATTTGGAATTTTCAAATTTACCCTTTTTCTTTTTTTAATTTATTTCAAGTGGGGTTACAGTTACTTTATCACTGTAAGCTGTTACAATTTTTGAATATTTTTCATAGTATGACTTGTAATTATTTAAAATATTATTATTTAATTTATGATATGGATAAACTATATAACCATTGTTTCTATCAGTATAAATTAAAGTACCTTCTATGTTATCAAAAGAAATAGTAGTCTTACCATGATATTCTTCTTTTTTAATATTTAAAGATAACATAAGACCAGTTAATCTTTCAACTCCTACTTGACTTGAAATGAAGTTTCCAAGGGAATAGATTACTAAAGTATCATCTATATATTCAATTGGTTCGATTACATGAGGATGAGTTCCAATTATTAAATCAACTCCAAGATCTGCTAAGTATTTAGCCATTTCTTTTTGTTTTTCTGTTGGATATGTCATATACTCTGTTCCCCAGTGCATTGAAACGATTAATAAATCAACTTTATCTTTGTATTTTTCAATATCTTCTTTTACTTGATCTTTATTGTAAACATTTACTAAATATTCTTTTCCCGTTGGAACAATTAAACCATTTGTATAAGTTGTATAAGATAAAAATCCATAGGTTATATCATTTACTTCATTTATGATGACTTTATCTCTTTCTTCAAATGATGAGTAAGATCCGGCTGCAAATACATTTTCTTTTTGATTCCAATATTTTCTTGAGTTCAAAACTCCTTTTTCACCTTTATCGATTGTATGATTAGTGGCAAGACTTACTAAATTAAAACCAGCATCAAGAAAAGCATCTCCTACTTCATAAGGAGAATTAAACAAGGGATAAGTTGAAAGACCTAATTCAGTCCCACCTAAAATTGTTTCTTGATTATAGTATGCTAGATCATAATTAGTTGTTATTTCTTTTATGTGAGATAGCATTGGTTTAAAATCATAACCATTATAATTAGCATTTCTGTTGGCTCTTGTATAAATAGTGCCATGAATTAAGGCATCCCCTACCATGACCATACTAGCACTTGTTTCTTTTTTAGTATTAACTGTTTTATATTCTATGTTAACTTGTTTATTTTTTAAACTATCATTTCTTTGTAAATACCAACCTGTATAAGTTGCTAAAATAATAAAAATTGTTAAGATTAAGAAGTTTTTGATATTTCTTTTTAATTTTATTTTCTTTCTTTTCATTTTTCTTCCTTTTCTAAAATAAAGTCAATTCTTCTAGTATCTTTACTAGCATCTAATACTTTAATTCTTACTTTAGAACCAATTGTATAAACTTTTCTTTTAGTTGCTCCTATTAAACTTTCCGTATTTGGATCATAGATATAATTATCATCTAAATTATCAAGTCTTATTAATCCTTCAATTAAATTATCAAGAATTATAAACATACCAAATGAAGTAATTCCTGATACCATCCCATCATATACATCTCCTATATGATTTTCCATATATTCAGCCATTTTCATATCTTCAACTTCTCTTTCACATTCCATACTGGCTCTTTCACGTTCACTTGAAGTTAAACAAATTTCATCTAAGATATTTTCAAAATGATTAATTTTTTCTTCTGTAATTCCATCTTTTTTAAAGAAATATTCTCTTAGTAATCTATGAGTTGTTGTATCTGGATATCTTCTAATTGGGGATGTAAAATGAGTATAGTTTCTTAGTGCCAAGGCAAAGTGACCAATATTATTTGTTTGATACTTAGCCTTATCCATGCAACTTAACATTTGCGTTGATAAAACTTGGAAAGCATCTAAATCTTTAATTTCTTTTATTATTCTTTGAATAGTTTTCGGAGTTACATTATTTAAATTTTCATTTATTTTAATTCCCAAAATAGATAACATACTAATAAATTTACGAAGTCTTTCAACATTTACTTCTCCATGAACCCTGTAAATTCCTGGTAAACCCATATTATATATATAACTTGCAACACTTTCATTAGCCATGATCATAAAGTCTTCAATTAATTTCTCTCCTACTCCACGATATCTTTTTTGAACATCAATTACTTTGGCACTTTCATCAACTATTATCTTAGCCTCATCAACATCAAAATCAATATAACCTTTATTAACTTTATTTTTTCTAATAATTCTTGCAAGTTCATGCATTAGTTTTAAAATTGGAACAAATTCTTCATATCCATCTGGAATAATATTTTCTTCTAATATTTTATTAACATTTTTATAAGTCATTTGTTTTCTTGATTTAATGTAGGACTCAAATACTTGATAATCGATTAAATTACCTTTTTCATCGATTTTCATAACACAAGAAATAGTTAACCGAATGACATTTGGATTTAATGAACAGATTCCATTAGATAATTGATGAGGTAACATTGGAACTACTCTATCTGCTAAGTAAACACTTGTTGCTCTTTTTCTAGCCTCCTTATCAAGTGGGGAATCTTCTTTTACATAGTAACTTACATCTGCTATATGAACTCCAAGTTCATATCCATCTTCTAACTTTTTAACACTTATTGCATCATCAATATCTTTAGTATCATCGCCGTCAATTGTAAATATTTCTTCATGAGTTAAATCAACTCTTCCTTCTAAATCTTGACTACTTACTTCATTTGGAATTGTTTTCAACTCTTCAACTACATCACTTGGAAATTCAACCTCAAAATCATGTTCAACTAAAACTGCTACAATATCTATTCCCGGATCATTTTTATGACCAATTCTTTTATCTAAGATTGCATGCGTAAGAGTACCTCTTGAATCATTTAAAATATTAATTGTTACTAAATCTCCATCAACTAATTTAGATACATCACCTTTTAAAACTACTTTTTCATTTACTCTATTACCTTTTAAAATAGCATAGTAACGCCCATTTTCAATTACTACTTCTCCTACTTTAGTTTTGGGATTTCTTTTTAATATTTTTAGAATTTTTCCTTCACATTTTCGATTATTGACTTCTCCTTTAGTAATACTAACTAAAACTAAATCTCCATCCATCGCTTGATTTTTAAAATCTCTTGGAATAAAGATATCTTCTTCTAGTTCTGGTACTATTACAAAACCATATTCTCCTTTACTACTTTGAAATTCTCCTTTATATAAATTCTTCGATAATTCTGAATCTTTAAAATTCATGTAACGCCCATGTTTAGTCATATATAAATCATATTCAAGTACCATCTCTTGAATAGTTTCCATAATTAAACTATCCAACTCTTTCGAATAGTTCAAATATTTAATTATATCAATTGCTTCTCTTGCTTTCTTATCACTTAATAATTCTTGGATTTCTTTTTTTATTTTTTCTTTCATAATCCACCAACTTTCATAAATAGTATACCATGAATTTCTCAAAAAAAGAATTAAATTATTTAATTCCTAATTTTTTACCCAATTTTTTCTTAATTTTTAAAATTTAAATTAATACTTCCTATTCCTCCATTTATATCTAAGTTATAATTTCCTGTACCAATTTTATTATCACTTATTTTTTCTCCATCTATTATAAATGAACCAATTCCTTTATCTATATTAATTGTATAATTATCTTTTTTATTTAAAATATTTAAATTAACTTCTCCAATTCCTGAATCTAATTTCAAATTTTTAATATTACTTGTTAAACTAAATTTTCCAACTCCATGTTGGATATCTAAATCATTTATATTGCCATTTTTTATTTCTAAAGAACCGGCTCCTGTTTCCATATCACAACTATTTAAAACTATTAAATTATCAATTACTCCCTTACCAGCCCCTAAATCAAATTCTAAATTATTGGCTTTTAAAAAATCTACTTGAATACTACCAGCACCTGTTTCTATTTTAACTTCACTTAAAATTAAATCACTTGGTAAATAAATTATTAACTCAGAATCTTTATTAGTAAAAAAATAATTTTTTTCATCTTTTAAAGTTAATTTATGATTATTTTCATGACTTTTAATATTTTCATTATTAGTTTCAATTTTAAAAGTACTACTCTCTTTAATAATTAATTTAGAATACTTTAAATCAATTTCTAAATTATTAATATCCTTATTAACTATCAAAGGTTTATTAACACCTAAATCATCATGATTATTTAAATTTAAAAAATTTGAAAAAGCATATAAAAGTATTACTATAATATTAATAATTAAAAAAATGGCTAAGAAAATTCCAAACTTTTTAATTAATCTTTGGTAAGTTATCATTTAATATCAACTCCTCCAAATAAAGAAAGACACTCAATATATAATACTTTATCACCTTTATTATCTTCCTTATTTTTCTTGCTTACTCCTCCAAAGATCGATGTAGAAACTACTTTTACTACTACATCTTCTGGCACATAAATATCAATGCCTCCAAAGATCGCATTAGCAGTTATTTTCGATTTATCTTTAATTTTACTTTTTCTTAAATCACATTTAATTCCCCCAAAAACAGCATTTAATTCACATCCATAAAAGTCTTTATTTGAAAAATCCAAATCACTTCCTGAGAATGTTGCATAATATTCTATTATTTTTTTATTATTAATACTTTTTATTTCTTTTCTTAATTTATCATTTAATTTATCTTTGAATATTAAAGTTAATCCAATTACTACTAAAACAATTGGTATAAATAATTTAAATAAAATTGTTAAATCAACTATTCCTTGACAAATTAAAAGTAAAAAAAGACCAATTATAACTCCGATTGCATTTCCTGTTATATCCTTACCATTATATAAACCTATTAAACATGGAACTATTATAAATAAAGTCCACCAACCTTTAAAAAATAAATTAATATTAGTTATTTCTAAAGCATTTAAACCAAATATAAATCCAAGGATAACTAAAACTATTCCCCATATTAAATTACTTGTTTTCATAAATAACTTCACCTCTTGATATAATTATACACTAAAATTTCTAAATTCTAAAGAAAAATATTTTGACTTTTTATTATTTTTTTTAATCCTTATGACAAAACATAATTAATAGTTAAAAATATTATTAATTTATCAAAAGGTGAACAAATTTCACCTTTTGACCTTTCTAAACCATTGAAAAATAAGGAAAAAAATTTTTTTCACTTTTTAGACAAAACACTTAAAAATACGAGTATATTATTATTAGAAAGATAATTAAGAGAATGGAGGTGAATTATTAATTTAATTATCTTTCATATGGAGGTAAAAATATATTATGAAAACAAGAACCGAACTTGAAACAGATCCAAATTCAATTGTGCCAATCGCGTATTATGAGAAGAAAAAATTATGAGAAGTTAGAATAATTATTCCTTATTTATCAAGGATTTAATGAGATTTTACTTCTCATAATTTTATTATTTTTTTCTTTCTAGAAATCTTAGAGTGTATCTTTTTCGGTTTCTTTGTATTTACTTTTAACATTTAAAGATTTACTATGTTTTATAATTTGTTCATTTTTTACAACAGCGCTGGTTTTTGCATAGATTTATGTATTTATAATTTATTTATGTCCTAATATATAT
>JAFURC010000046.1 GCA_017472015.1 Bacilli bacterium | reverse complement strand
ATACAAAGAAACCGAAAAAGATACACTCTTAGATTTCTTGAAAGAAAAAAATAATAAAATTATGAGAAGTAAAATCTCATTAAATCCTTGATAAATAAGGAATAATTATTCTAACTTCTCATAATTTTTTCTTCTCATAATTGGTCATGGGAACCATTTTAAATGTTTTATCAAGTTCTACTAGTTCTTCTCTTGTAAGAAACTCTTTCATCATACAAAAACCTCCTTTCAAGGACACCTTATCATATCCTTAAAAGGTATGCAAATTGCTAATTTTAAAGTTTGTAAAAAAATTCAAGTAAAATTAAGTTATTTTACTCTATTAAACAGAAAAACAAGGCTTCAAAATCAAAATTTAAGAGAAAATTTAAGGCAAATTCGAAAATTAATAGTTTTTAATATTTTGAAGCATTTTAAATATTGATTAAAAATTACTAATATCTAGTATAGAAATTTCTCTATTTTTTAATTTATAGGTATTTTTAGAACTTGACCAATTGATAGGTTATTACTAGTTAAGTTATTTAATGATTTAATTTCATTTACAGTTGTATTATAGGAATTAGCAATTTTGTATAAACTATCACCTGATTTAACCCTGTAATTAATATAATTATTAGTTGTATTATTGTTAGTAGTAGGTATTCTTAAAACCTGACCAATTGAAAGAAGTGTACTAGATAAATTATTTAAAGAGACTATTTCATTTACAGTTGTATTATAAGAATTAGCAATTTTGTATAAACTATCACCAGATTTAACTGTATAGTTTATGTAATTACCATTTGTATCTCCATTAGTTGGAATATTTAAAACTTGACCAATTGATAAAGTATTACTAGTTAAATTATTAACTTCAATTAAAGCATTTACAGTTGTATTGTAGTTTTTAGCAATTTTGTATAAACTATCACCAGGTTTAACTGTATATCTTATATATTCTCCTGAAGTAGGGGGTTCTATATTACTATCATCATCTTCTTCACTTTCAGGAATAATTAATTCTTGACCAATTGTTAAAGAATTACTACCTAAGTTATTAACTTCTTTAAGCCTTGCTACAGTTGTATTAAATCTTGCTGCAATTGAATAAAGAGTATCTCCACTTTTTACAATATAAATATTTTCTCCTTTTATATAATCAACTAAAGATTCCCCAACAGCATCAGCAAGTAAACCTTGATTATTTATTAAAAAACTATTATCAAAACTATTATCAACATAACCAAAACTAACAATTAAACTTTCGGTATTTTCAGGTTCTCTTATAATTTCATAAAAGTCAAGAGAAGTATCCGTTTGATCTCTTAACTGATAATACTTCAAGACATTAATACCTGTATCTTTAATATTATCACTTATAATTCTTGATAACTTATCAGTATCTCTTAAAGCGTAAATAATCTCTGATCCAGAATCATCCCCACTTGATAGCATCGTAGTTAATAAAATAACATGATCACCTGGATCAATTAAATCTTCAATTATATTAAGCCTTTGTTGGTTGGTTAAAGTTATATCACTATCCCTTACCAAATAAGTTTCTATACCATTATTAGTTAAATAATCTCTAATTTTCCTGGCAATTTCTAAATTATAATTCTTTTCAATTAAACTTCCTCTGATATTTCCGGATTCACTTCCTCCAAGACTTGGATTAATAATTACTTTTTCCAATTTATCACCTAAATAATTTTATTCAATCAATATTAATTAATTCCTATACTTAAATCTTTCTTTATTGATATTTAAAATCATTCCCACAACAAATAAATAAGAGAGTAAACTAGTACCACCATAACTAATAAAAGGAAGTGGAATCCCGGTAATTGGTAATAAACCAATCGTCATACTAATATTTTGAACTTGCCCGTAAAAAAGCATAATAAAAATACCTAAAATAATATATTTATCACATAATTTAACTTTTTTAGTTACTAGTCTTAAAATAGTTGTATCAAATATTAAAATTATAAAAATCAAGAAACTTGCACCTAAAAGACCAAAATTACTTGTAAAAGTTGCAAAGATAAAATCTGTTTGAGGTTCAGGAAAATATACAGGACTCTTGTTAAAACCAAATCCAGTAAGTCCACTTGCACCAATTGCTATTAAACTATTTTCAAGTTGATAACCACTAGTGTTAGCCCAATTTAAGATTCTATCAAGTCTATAGAATATACTATCTCCAACTATATTTAAAAATAAATCTCTTTCAAAGAAATATAAAAATATAAAACTAGATGTAAAAAATAAAATAATAAAAAAACTAATTAAATACCATTTTTTATTTAAATTTAAAAACATAAACATTGTTATAAATATTAAAAAGTAAATAATAACAACACCAGTATCTGGTTCTAAAAAAGTTAAAATACTAGGAATAAGTGTTAATATCAAAAGTTTTAATATTAATATAAATTCATCTTTTAAACTTTTATTTTTCTTATGTTTAAATTTAGAAATAATAACAGACAAAGTAATAATTAAACTAATTTTCATAAGTTCACTTGGTTGAAAACTAAATGGACCTATAAATAACCAACATTTGCTTCCATTTATACTAATTCCAAATAATAAAAGGGATAAAAGTAAAATATTAATTCCTATATAAATAATTAAATGATATTTTTTTAATAAATTAAATCCTTTAAAAGTAGTAAAAATAATAATAAAACTTCCTATTATATAAAATATTAATTGTTTTAAATATAAATTATTAAATGCTTCTTTTAAAAATAATCTTGTTGTATAAATTGAAAATATACTAATAATCATGAATAAAATTATAGAAATTATAATATTTAAATTAGTTTTATCAGTTTTCATATTACTATTATGAGAAAAATTTAATAAATTATTCTTAATTACA
This sequence comes from Bacilli bacterium, assembly GCA_017472015.1. Classification (GTDB taxonomy): domain Bacteria; phylum Bacillota_I; class Bacilli_A; order RF39; family UBA660; genus RUG591. Next base: position 104,023 of record JAFURC010000046.1, on the reverse strand, counting down.
TATTATTTAGTGGGAGTGATATTTTGAAAAAGTTACCAAAGATTTATCAAAATGAATCTATTAAGAAAATTAATAATAATAAAAGTGTCTTTGATAGTTTAAAAGATGATTTAAATATAATTGATAAAGAAAACAATATTAAAGAAGAAAGCCAAGAAGATCTTGAATTTAAAAGTCTTAGTGTTCGGGATAAATTAAAAGAATTAATTAACCAAAAGAGTTATATTTTTAATACTAAAGTTAGTTTAGTATTTTCTGATCATGAAGAATCAACGCAAATTGCTGGAGTTATTAATAATCATATAATTACTATGGATAATAAGATTATTAAAATAGATGAAGTTAAGGATATAAAAATTTTAAAATAATAGTTATTTGTCATATAACTATTTTTTTTAATTTAATAAACTATAATGATTGGAGGAAAAAATGAATTATAATATGTTTGATGAAATAGATTATTTTACTAATTTTAAAGGTAATAAAATGAATTCTTTAAATGATTTAGATAATCTTAATATGATGAATCAAGAAAATTTATCAAATGGGAATAATTTAAATTATTATTTAGCACATGGTGATAGTGGTTTATCATTGTTTACACCATATGAAGGTTATATAAAGGGTAATTTATTTAAAAATTTATATCAAGGTTATAAAAATTATAAACCTAGTAAAGTTAGAGTTTCTAGTGAACAAGATGAAATGATGTTAAATGTTGGCCAAATTTCGTTTGCTGCGCATGAGATGAATTTATATTTAGATAATTATCCAAATGATAAAGAGGCTTTAGGTTTATTTAATAAATATCGTAAAATGGCTTCGGAATTAATTCAAAATTATGAAAGGAGATATGGTCCTATAACAGTATCAGGTGAAGTTGATGCTAATACCCCTTTTAAATGGGAAAGTGAAAAATGGCCATGGGAGATTTAGTATGTGGAAGTATGAAAAAAGATTACAGTTTCCTGTAAATATCAAGAAAAAAGATTTAAGGATGGCAAAACTTTTAGTAACTCAATATGGTGGATCAAACGGGGAACTAGCAGCAGCATTTCGTTATTTAAATCAACGATATACGATGCCAGATAACAGAGGAAAAGCATTGTTAACTGATATTGGAACAGAAGAACTTGCTCATGTTGAAATGATTTCAACAATGATTTATCAACTTATGAAAGATGCAACCGTTGAAGAAATCAAAGAAGCTGGACTTGATTCGCATTATGCTGAACATAAGAGGGCTTTATATCCAACAGATGCTAATGGAGTTCCTTTTACGGTCGCTTACTTTGCAACAACAGGAGATCCTAAGGCTGACCTATCAGAAGATATGGCGGCTGAACAAAAAGCAAGAGCTGTTTATGAAAATTTGATTGATTTAACAAATGATCCTGATGTAATAGCACCACTTCTTTGGCTAAGACAAAGAGAAATAGTTCATTTTCAAAGATTTAAAGAACTTTATGAAATGTATGTAAAAGAAGGTTATTAATTGTTTTTTTAAAGAGTTTACAAGTTAAATTCTTTTTTTTATATATTTTGTCGAATAAAATATGTAATTTTAATGATTAATTTGGAAAAATTAGGAAATATTAAAAATGAAAGTTAAAATTTTGAAAATTCTTAGAAAATAATACCAAAATCACATTTTTCTTGACATTTTAAAAAAAATCTATATAATAGTGAGACATTCAATCAAATATTACAGATTTTAACTTTAGAAGGATGATATGTAGTAGGTAGTTGAAATTTTATAGGAGGTTTTTATGAAAGAAATTTTCAAGAAGTTTACTAGTTTAATCTTAGTAATTGCTACTTTGCTTAATACTTTAATATCTCCAGTTAGAGTATTAGCACTTAGTGATGAGTTTACAGATGTAGCTAAAAAAGGTGATGTTTATGACCCAACAACTAATACAATTGGAAATACAAGTAGTATAGTTGAAGGGAATTTAAATCAAAATGGAGAAATAATTAATGAAGGTGACATTAAAGTAGTAAAAAATGTTACTAAGAAAAATGATACAGGTTTATATACTGTTGAGTTTATTGTGACAGGTAAAGATAATCAAACCCAAGTTAAGTTACCTGTTTATACAGTTTTTGTACTTGATGCCTCAAGTAGTATGGAAGGAACACCTTGGAAAAAAGCAAAAGAAGCAGCAATTTCTTTTAGTGAAGGATTAACAGCTAATAATGGAAAAGAAGGATATCCTACTAATAAAATTGCTTTAGTAACCTTTGATGCGGGAACTTTAATTAATCCAGTATTTAAAGATACGGCTTTAACTGAAAGTGATTTAGGAACAACTGGTAAAGGTACTAATTATAATGGTGGTTTATATCCAGCATATAAATTCTTAAAAGAGTTTAGAGAAACTAATCCAGATGATATTTTAAATGTAATCTTTATAAGTGATGGAAAACCAAATAGTTATAATTGTGAAGCAATCAGTGAATATAGTGATTTTTGTACTGGACATAATGGTATTGAAATGGCTAAAAGAATTAAAAGTACAGAAGATGCGTATAAATCATATGGCATCAATGCGAAAATTTATACATTTGCATATAATTTAACTAATTCTGATGCGATAAATAATTTATTAGCATTATCATCAAATAATACTGTTTATAATACAACAAGCAATAATATTAGTTCAGTATTAACAGAAATTATGCAAAATGAAATTTTAACACCACAACCAGCAGCTAATAATGCAATTGTAATTGATAAACTTGGTGCTAACTTTACATTTGTTGATTCAAATACTAATACAACAGGAGTAATATTCAATAAAGAAACAGGAGTTGTATCTTATAATATCGGGGAGATTAAAGAAGGCACAACTTATACATTTAAATTTGATATTCAAATTGATGTTGATAGCGAAACTGGATGGTATGAAACTAATGATACAACTAATGTAAAAGTTGTAAATACTTATAATGGTTCTAATGAAACTTTAGAAACTGTTGATACTTCTGCAGAGGTTTACTGGGTTCAACAAAAATATGGTTACAAAGTTGAGTACTATTATAATGGAGAACTTGATCCAGAAAAAACTGATATATATGAAGAAGTTCTTCCAAAAGGAGAAAAAGCTAGCGTTACTAATCAAGATATCGATGATAATTTAAAAGATGGTTATGTTTATTCAAAAACCGAACCAAGTACGGAAATAACTATTTCTAATAAGGAATCTGATAATGTAATTCGTGTTTATTATGTTGCTGATTTAGAACAAACAAAAGAATTAAAATATACTGTTGAATATTATAAAGAAAATAGCAATGGTGAATATGAATTTGTTGAAGAAGAAATTGTAACTGAACAAGTTCAAGTTTTAGAAGATGATATTTTAACTGTAAAAAAAGAAAATATTAATACAGTTGATAAATATCCTGGATATAAGTTTATAAATACTGATCCAGAAATAATTCCTGATACAATTGAAAATAACGGAGTAATCAAAGTTTACTATGCATTTGATGAAACGCAAACTAAAGACTTAGAATATACAGTTGAATATTATAAAGATGGAGTTTTAGTTGAAAGCGATACAGAAGTATATAAGGAAGAAAATGTTCATATTTTAGAAGATGATACTTTAACTTTAGAAAAAGATAAAATTAATACAACTGATAAATACACAGGTTATGAATTTGTTGGTACTAATCCTGAAGTTTTACCAGAAGTAGTTGAAACAGGTAGTGTCATTAAAGTTTATTATGAAAGTGGTTTATATGACTATGTAATTAAACATGTTGAAAAAGATAATGAGAGCAATATATTAGATACTGATTCAGGTAGTCAAAAATATGGTACATCCGTTCAAGTACTTGAAAAAGTAATACCAGGATTCACATATGATAGTAAAGATAAAGAAGCAATTGTAATTGATACAGAAAATAATATTGCTTATGTATACTATACAAGAAATACTTACAGTTATAAAGTAGAACATTATAAAGAAAATCTTGAAGGTTTATTTGAAATAGTAGATGAAGATACAACAGTTTATGAAAACGTTTTATTTGGTAGTGTTGCAACATTTGAAGTAAATGAATATGAAAATTATACATATGATGAAACTATGACAGAAAATAAAGAATCTTTAGTACCAGCTCATGATGATTTAGTAATTCGTTTATATTACACATTAGATGAAAGTAAAGTAATAGTTAATTATGTTATAAAAGTAGGAGATAATTATATTCCATTTGCTAAATATGGTCGTGATGAGTTTGGTAACATTACAAAAGATTTCATGGGTGTTGAACTTGAAAGTGATATTTTAACTGGAAAAATTGGTAAAGAATTCACAACTGTTTATCGTGTAGTTCCTGAATATACTTTTGTAGGTCTTTATAACGGTAATATTATAGATAATGCAAATGGAGAGTTATTAAGTGGTAAATATATTACTAATAACTTTACAGAAGAAGTTCAAGAATATACTTATGTATACGAAGCACCTCAAGGTGAAGGGGAAGAATTACCACCTCAAACAGGTGTTGAAGGAAACAATAATTATCTTAATTATCTATTATTAATTAGTGTTATTTATATCCTTAGAAAATACTTTAAATTAATTAATACAAAATAGAAAAAAGGATCGTTTGATCCTTTTTCTTTAAAAAGGGGGATTTTAATGAAAAGATATGAATATATTTTATGTATTTTATCTTTTATAACTTTATTATTTATAATTGAATATAATAAATATCAAGAATTAAATGTATTTAATAATAATTTTCTTTTAAATGAAACTATTAAAGAAGAATTAGAAGTTGAAACAGAAATAGAATCTCAAAATAATAAAGAAATCTATAAAGAAGAAATAACAAGTTTAAAAAAAGAATATCAAAATGATGATGTAGTGGCAACACTTGAGATACTAAATACTGATTATAAAGTACCAGTTGTACAAGGCGTTGATAATGATTATTACTTAAATCACTTACCTAATAAAGAATATAGTATTATGGGATCAATTTTTCTTGATTACCGAGTTAATATTGATACTAGTAAAAAACTACTTATGTTTGGTCATAATTCAAGTACTTATAATATGCCTTTTGACATATTAGAAAATTATTATGATAAGTCTTATTTAGATAATCATAAATATATAGAAATTAAAACAGTTAAAAGTATTAAAAAATATGAAATATTTTCAGTATTTATAGAAACAAAAGATTTTTCATATATGAAAGTTGATTTTACAAGTACAAATTATTTAGAACATATAAATAATTTAAAAAATAAATCGATATATGATTTAGATGTAGATCTTCATGAAGATAGTAATATTTTAATTCTTCAAACATGTAGTACTCATAAGGATTATTTAAAATATAATAAGAAATATTTAATAATTGCTTTAAAAGAAATTGAAGTAATTACTAATTTAGTAAATTAGAATAGAGTTTAAACTTTATTCTTTTTTTATTTAAAAAATATCTTTTTAAAGTACTGGAAAATAAATTTAAAAAATTAGACAAAATTTGTCATAAAAATTTTGATTTTTGGAAAATGTGCCGTTATAATAGTAAGCCATAAAAGGTTGAAGCATAGATAATTAAAAGAAGAATATAATATAGGGATTTACTATTTAAAAATTGAGGTGGTTTTGTGAGTGATAAACAATTAAGAAAATTAAATCGGAAAGAGTTACTGGAAATCTTAGTTTCTCAAGCGAAATTAATTGAAGAATTAGAAAGTGATTTAGAAAACACTAAGAAAGAACTTAATGATAAAAAACTTAAAATTAAAGAAGCGGGTTCAATTGCAGAAGCTAGTATGAAATTAAGTGGTATATTTGAAAAAGCTCAAGAAGTTGCTGATCAATATTTAAATAGTATTATAGAAAATAAAGATATTTTAGTTTTAGAGTCTAGTTCTAAAAAAGGAAAAGAAAGTAAAAAAAGTGAATTAAAAGTCGATGATAAAATGATTAGTAAAATAAAAAAGACAAGAAGAAGGAAAATTGCTGCATGAAAAAGAAGAAAAATACTGGTTTAAAAAAGTTTGATTCTAAGTCTTTTACAGTTTCAGAACTTGAGATGGAATTAAAAAGAGAAGAGTATCGAAGCAGATATTTTAAAGTTTTATCAAGTACTATTTATGCTCTTATCATTGTAGCCTCAATTGCGGCTTTAGTAGCAACTCTTGTAATGCCAGTTTTACAAATAAGTGGTTCTTCGATGACTCCAACATTTCATGAAGGAGAAATAGTTTTCTCGGTTAAAACTAGAAATTTAAAACAAGGTGACATTATTGCATTTTATCATGGAAATAAGATATTAGTTAAAAGAATTATTGCCGGTGCTGGGAGTTTTGTAAATATTACAATTGATGGTGATGTTTATGTTAACGGAATTCTTTTAGAAGAAGATTATGTAAAAGATAAAATGTTAGGAGACACCAATATTACTTATCCTTATCAAGTACCAGATGGTGAGTGGTTTGTTCTTGGAGATAAAAGAGAAACTTCAATTGATTCCAGAAACTCAGAAATTGGTTGCATTAGTCAAGAGGATATTGTCGGAAAAATAATTTTTCGAGTTTGGCCATTTAAAAGATTTGGAAAAATTAATAAATAAACAACTTAGAAAGGAATTTAATTATGAATAATAACCTAATAACCAAAATTAAAAAATATTTATTAAACCACGAAAATAAGGTAAAATATCGTCGTATTTTAACTTGTTTAGCAGCTATTGTTGTATTTTGTACTGTTTATGCTTTAATAATGCCAGCAATAACAACTACTAAAACTTTAGTATGTAACAAAGAAGAACATGTTCATAATGAAAATTGTTATACAGATAACTTTATATGTGAAGACACAGAAGAAAATAGAAATGATGATAGTTGTTATGAACTTGTTAAAACTTGTACTAAAGAAGAACATATACATGATGATAAGTGTTATCAAGAACCAATTAATAATGAAATAAATTTAAAGTCAAATGATGAATTAAAGTCATTGAACACATCTTTAGGAATTGAGGACATTTCAGTAAATGCTACATTAAAAATGTATTCCGTTAATTTTTATGATTTAAGTGGTAATTATAATAATGCAATTATGGCTTATAGTAAATCTTCTGAAACTGTAGGAGAGGCTTTAAATACCACGATGGAGTTTGCTAGTTGGCATGCTATTGTTGTTTCAAATCAAGATGGAGATTATGTTGTAACGGATGTTATTTTGGATGATTCTAGTAAAGGTAATATAGTTATTCCTGTTGATGGATTTGTTGTATTAGTATATGATGATATCTCAAAAGAAGTTATTAAAGGTGTTTCACCGGGTATATTCGCAGTTGCTGATTTTACTTTTACAAGTCAAATTTATGATATATCTGGAATAGGTAATTTGAATTTTGAAACGCATTCAAATAATATTTCTTTATTAATGGAAAAAGATAATACGGAAGCATTACATGTTATTCAAGGTGCTGATACTAAAGATTTAATTGAAGTTAATTTATATGATTATGGTCTTAATATAAATTCTATGTATAACACAAATAAAAAATATCCAGGATTCCAACAAGATGGAGGAAGTAAATCTTTTACTAAACTTGCTCAGTATAATTTTAATTTTGGAAATAATATCACTTCAGAAATAAAGAATGTTACTACTGGGGTTACCCATGTTGATGATTTAAATACAACTGATGACACAGATATTAATATGGTTAATCATAAAACAAATAACAGTATCAATAGACCAATTTCCGGGGTTATGAATAAATACTTAATTGATGATTATCCAGCATTAAGTGATGGGACTAGTTTAGCATATTTATTTAGTAGTAATTCTAGTACTACAACCGTAAAGAAAAATACAGATAATATCAATGGATTATTTTTGCATAATGAAACAACAGGTGCTTATTCATTTAATAGTCGAGAAAATCATGCTGAGTTTAATGCAAGTGATAATACATTCACTTTATATAAAGAAATGATTACTTCTAACTTTATGATGTATCCATTTGGTAACTTCTTACCTTTAAATAGTATTATTTCACAAGCAACAAAGGCAAGCACAATAAATAAAGCCTATTTCAATAATGTTTCATCTAGTGCCTTAACTAAAGCTAATAATGGTTTGGGTGAGGAATATAGAACTTTATCGACTGCTTTAACTAAATTTGCAAATTTAATGGATGCTGAAGCTGGTACAGGTTGGGATGCTGGAGATGCAGTTAGTGCTTATTTTAAGTATGCAACGGGGCTTGAAGATATAATTTTTCCAACAAGTAATTTAGAAAATGTTTATTCTATTGATTATGATGAGCCAACAAATTTCTTTTTTGGACTTGATATGAAAATGAATTTCATGCAGCCAAAAGATGGTTTAACTGGTGTTTCTGGAACTGAAGAAATGAAGTTTTATTTCACTGGAGATGATGATGTCTGGGTTTATATAGATGATATATTATTCTTGGATTTATCTGGTATTCATAGACATGTGGGTGGAGAAATTGATTTTTATAATGGTGTTGTTAATTATTATGATCTTGATGTTTCAACGGGTGACGTTAGTCTAACTTCGACTAAAACAGTTAAATTTTCAGAAATATTAGGAACAACAAATGGATTAAATTCTAAAGGAACTTTTGAAAACTATTCAACCCATACATTCAACTTTTATTATATGGAACGAGGAGCCGGATCAGGAGTTATGCGAATGAATTTCAATATGCCACTTTTAAAGAAAAATTCAATTTCTATAACTAAAGAATTAACAGTTGATGATGGATCTTCCTTGGGAAATCCAGATTTTAAATTTCAAATATTAAGTGCAAATGGAGATATTAAAACGGAAATTCCTTTTATTGGGAAAGATGTTGTTTATGAAATTTATAATACAAATGGAATAAAAGTTGGAACTAATACCGTAGGCGATAACGGAATATTCACTTTAAAAGCCGGTCAAACAGCGGTATTTAGTAACATTTCTGAAAACAGTGGTAAATATTATGTTCGGGAATTACTTGATGAAAATTGGGCTAGTCAATATAAACAAGTATCTGTTGATGGAACAATAACTACATCATACAACGAAATCACCGTTGGAACTGAAAAATTCTCAGGAATTGAAACTGGTATTAAAGATGCCAGTAGTGGTAATACATATTTTGATTTTAATAATAAAGTTGATACCAATAAATATGGTTCTTTAAAACTTTCAAAAGTAATAAATGGGGAAGGATTAACTTCCAAAACGAAAAACTTCAAGTTTAGTGTCAAGATAGATGATATCCTTTTACCAATTGGAACCACTTATAAAGTAAAAAATAAAACAACCGGAGAAACCTCAACAAGAAGTGTTTTAGAAAGTGATGGAGTTGGAATAATTACTTTTAATTCTTATGAAGAAGTTGAAATTTCAAATATATTAGTTGGAAGTCACTATGAAGTAATCGAAGAAAATCAAACTGATTATATTGTTAGTTATCAAAATAACCAAGGGGTAATTACTAAAACAAATGAAGTAGCAACAATTGTGATAACTAATACCGAAAAAAGTGCTAGTTTCCAAATACCAATTCAAAAAGTAATTGATAATCCAGATGGTAATAAACATACTTATAAATTTAATTTAGTTAGAGTAACTAATGAAACTGGTGAAACAAATGTTTCAAATACTAGTCAAGATTTAGTAATTCAAGATATTGAAACTAGTGGCTCTAATGAATTTAATCTAACCTTATTAGAATCTGATTATAATAACGGTGATAAAATTTATTATAAAATAACCGAAGTAAATGAATCTAATGATTTATATAAATATGATAGTGCTATTTATATAATTGAAGTTACTATTACTAAAACATCAACAATGTTTAGTCCTAATATAACTAAAATAATTAAAAATACTGAAGTTGTTTCTAATATTGAATTTAAAAATCAAATACTTACTAATTTAAGTATTTCTAAAGAAATTCAAAAGAATATTGATACTTCAAAAATCTTTAAATTTAAAATAACTGGAACTTACCAAAGTGAATTTATAAATGGTACTTATGAAGCTATTTTAATAACTAAAGATGGAGAGATTAAAAAACAAGTAACATTTACAGATGGTATTAGTGTTATTGAACTTAAACATAATGAAAAAATTACCATTAAAGGTCTTTTATATGGTATGACCTATCAAATAGAAGAAATGGATACTGAAGGATATGTTGTTAAATATCAAATAAATCCTGAAGTAAGTGATGAAATTATTATTAATAATGTGGTATCAGGAACTTTACTAGACACTAATCATATTAAATATATAAATATTGGAGGCTATGTGCTTCCAGAGACTGGTAGTAGTCTCATGTTAATTTTGATAATAATAGGTGTATTATTATTAATAATCCCTGTTATTTATATAGGATATATATTTTTAAAACGTAAAGAGAATGTTTGGAACTGACTTTCTTAAACGAAAAGAAAATATATTATCCATACAAGCAGAAAGGAAAGGAAACACAAAATGAAAAAAATATTAAAAATGATGTTTGTACTTGCATTATTACTAGTACAAATCGTACCATCAACATTAGTAAATGCTGTAACTAATAATGCTGATGATACAATTGACAATGGTAAAATTACCATTAATAATGTTGTAGAAGGTAGAACCTATACAATTTATAAAATTTTACAATTAGAGTCTTATGAAGGAAGTGCATATTCTTATAAAGTAATCGATAGTAAATGGGAAGCTTTTTTAAGAAATAAAGCATCTGAATATGTAGATGTAGACGATCAAGACTATGTTACCTGGAAAGGTGAAGAAACTGACGAAAGAGTAACTGCTTTTGCTAAGTTAGCATTAAAATATGCAAAAGATAACAAAATAGCAGAAACTGATACAATTACAGCAACAACTAAAGGAAATGCTCCAACAATTTTCACAAAAGAAATAGATGGAGTAGAAGTTCCAGTTATTGAATTTGCTGGATTAGATTTAGGTTATTACCTAGTAGATTCTTCAGTAGGTACAGTATGTAATTTAACAACTACTGATAAAGAAGCAGTAATCAATGAAAAAAATACAGTTCCAACAACAAAAAAAGAAGTTGAAGAAGATTCAACTCGTGAGTTTGACTCATCAAATACAGCTCAAATTGGCCAAGTTGTTAATTTCAAAACAACAATCACAATTGGTAAAGGTGCAATCAATTATGTATTGCATGATAAAATGACTGAAGGTCTTACATTAGATTTAAATTCTATTAAGGTATATACAAATGAAGTAAAGTTAGAAAATTTAGTAGCAACTACTAATTACACAGTTATTCCAAATGAAACAACAACTGATGAATGTACATTTGAAATAGCATTTAACAATACTTATATTGAAACTTTAACATCTAGTGATACACTTATAGTTACTTACAGTGCTACTGTAAATGAAAAAGCTAAAATTGAAACAGATGAAAATACAAATACAACTCACTTAAGTTATGGTGATAATAATGATCATACAACAGAACCAAGTGAAACAATAACTTATGTTTATGATTTTGAAGTAGTAAAAACTGATGAATCACAAAAATTATTAGAAGGAGCTACATTCGAACTATATTCTAAAGATACTCAAACTAATGAATTTACAAAAATAAATTTAGTAAAATCAACTTCTGAAAATGGTTATAATGTTTATCGTGTTGCAAGCGTTGAAGAAATAGCAGCTGAAGGATTTACATCTGCTATAATCGAAGCAGGAAAAGTAAAAATTCTAGGTTTAGACATTGATACTTATTACTTAAAAGAAATAACTGCTCCAGATGGATATAATAAATTACCTGAAAAAGCATCTTTTACAGTAAGTGGTACAGCAACTGATCATTTATTATTAGAAAATGATGTATATCAAAAAAATAATGGACTTGTAGTAGTCAACAAAACTGGTAGTGAATTACCTTCAACTGGAGGAATTGGTACTATGATATTCATTTTAGTTGGTACAATGATGGTACTTGGATTTGGAGTATTATTAGTAACTAAATTTAGAATGAGTAAATATTCTGCATAAAAATAAAAAATTGAAATAAAAATCTAGGGAAGAATTTTCTTCCCTAGTACTAATTATGTTGTAAGGGGGAAGACTTATGAAAAAGCATAAGATGACATTTATAATGATATTATTTTTTTTCATAGGCCTTTTAGTCCTATTATATCCATCGATTAGTGATTATCATAATCAAAAAGTCCAATCAACGGCTATTTTCGATTATGAAAAATTACTAAATAAATATAGTGATGTTGATTATGCTAATTTATTTGAAAATGCAAACGCTTACAATGAAAAATTAAAAAATTTAACTTATCCATTTCAAACTTATGATACAATTGATGGTTATAAAGATACTTTAAATATTAATAATAATGGAATGATGGGATATTTAACTATTAATAAAATTAAAGTTGAACTACCAATTTATCATGGAACCAGTGAAGATGTTTTAAATAAAGCTATCGGTCATGTTGAAGGATCAAGTCTTCCAGTTGGAGAAATTGGAACTCATAGTGTCTTATCAGCCCACAGAGGTCTTCCATCATCCAAACTATTTACCGATTTAGATAAATTAGAAATAGGTGATACCTTTAAAATTACCATTTTAAATAAAGTCTTAACCTATGAAATAGATAAAATAACAATTGTCGAACCAAATAAAATTGATGAACTAAAAATTGATCCAAGTGAAGACTATGTAACTTTATTAACCTGTACACCATATGGAATAAATACTCATAGATTACTTGTAAGAGGAAAAAGACTGGAAAGTGATAATATTAAAAAACTTTATGTAACAACCGAAAGTTTTCGAATTAACACGCTTATAGTTATGCCAATTGTTGGAATTCCAATAATATTTGTATTATTAATTATAATATTAGTAAAACCAATCAAAAATCCCCATTTAAAAGATGAATATCTAAAAAATATAAAAAATAAAAGTAAAGATAATCCGGAGGTAAATGATGAAAAAAATTAAATACTTATTAATAACTATCTTTATGTTCTTGAGTTTTATACCTCAAGTATTTGCAAATAATAATGAAATTAATCTATCTAAAAAAGGAGTCATAACAATTACTTTGAATGAATTAGAAACTAATAAACCTCTTGAAGGAGTTAATGTTAAACTTTACAAAGTAGCCAGTTTAGGTATTAAAGATAATAATTTAAATTATACTTATGAAAAAGGATTTTTAAATTGTTCAAGTAATTTATCTAATTTAAATAATTTAAACTCCAAAGATATAGAAAATTGTTTAGTTCAAGATGAGTCAATTAATCAAATTAAAACAACTAACAAAAGTGGTAAAGTTGAATTTTTAAGTTTAGATTTAGGTTTATATTTAGCAGTACAAGAAAATAAACTTGAAGGATATTCTACTTTTGATTCATTTTTAATTACTTTACCAGAAAACATAAATGATAAATGGAACTATAACGTTTTATCTAAACCTAAAACTGATATTTACGAACTAATGGATTTTAAAGTTCAAAAAATGTGGTTTAATATGTATTTTAATATACCAGATACGATTGAAATTGCCCTTATGAAAGGTGATGAAGTGATTCAGAAAGCTTTACTTGGAAACCATAACGACTGGACTTATACATTTAAAGATATTCCAAAAAGTGATGATTATCATGCAGTTGAACTTAATGTTCCAAAAGGATTTAAAGTTGTTTATAAAGAATATTCAAATGTCTTCATGATAATTAATATTGATTATCTAGCTCAAACTGGTCAAAATATTATTTTAGTTATTATCCTTTTTGGTTTAGGTTTAATATTAGTTTTTTCGGGAATAATATTTATAAGAAGGAAAAAATATGAATAAACTAGGAAAAATTTTTATAGGACTTGGAAGTAGTTTACTTATTTTTAGTGTTTTCTTAATTATTTTTTATAAATATGAAGACAAAAAAGCAAGTATTGCTTCAAAAGAAATTTTAACTTTAATTGAAGAAAACTTAGATAAAGAATTAGAAGAAAATCAAATTAATAATTTAGTTACTAATATAAATAATCAAACTACTCCTCAAATAAAAGCAATTAATATAAACGGAAATGATTATATCGGAACCATTTCAATTCCTAAACTTAATTTAACTCTTCCACTTAATAATGAATTCAATTATGATGATTTAAAACTTGCTCCTTGTATATATTATGGATCAATTCTAACTAATGATTTAATAATCTGTGGTCACTCATATAAAGCTCATTTTAAATATTTAAATACATTAAGTCAAAGTGATATAATAATTATCACTGATACTAATAACATTCATTATTTATATGAAGTTTTAGAAGTTGAAGTATTAGAATCAAATGATGTTTTAGAAATGATTGATAATGATTTTGATTTAACACTCTATACTTGTACCCCGGATAGTACAAGAAGAATTACTGTTAGATGTAATCGAATTTATGAGTAAACTAAGTATTTTTAGTTTATTTTTTTCATTTATTTGGATTTGCCTTAAGTAGTAATTTATGCTATAATTAATTAGCAAGGAGAAAATATGAAAAATTATTTAAACAATGTTTTAAAAGGCTTAGTATTAGCATTTGTTATAGTTATTTTAGGAGGAAGTTTATATTTAAAAATTAATATACATCCAACTAATACTTTAGTTTTAATATCTTCTAATTTAGTTGGTTCAATTACTACAAATCAAACTTTAAAAGAAAATCAGGAAGAATCTTTAACCAAGGAAGATTTACCTCAAGATGAAGTTCAAGTATTTGAGGAAGAAGAAAGTGAAGAAAAGTTAGAAATAAAAGAAGAAATTAAAGAAGAAATAATTGAAGAAAATACCCAAACTGAAGAAGTAACTAAAGAAGAAGTCGTTGAACCTATTACTCCACCGGTTGTAGAAGAACCAAAGCAAGAAGTTGTCGAAAAACCAATTCCTGAAAAAGAACCAGTTCAAGAAGAAATAGTTATTAAAGGAGAGTATGCTCCAAATTTAGAGGTAATTAATACTGTTGAGGTTTTAGCAACATATCATGGGAAGATGACAGGATATGGACCAGATTGTGTTGGTTGTAGTGGTATTACAGCTAGTGGGAGAAATGTTTTAAACGGAAATATTTATTATGATGATAAAACATTTGGAACTATTCGAATAGTAGCAGGGGATAAGAGTATTCCTTTTGGAAGTATTATAAAAATAACAGGAATTAATATATCAAGTGAACCAGTTTTAGCAATTGTTCTTGATAGAGGTGGTATGATTGGTTTTGCTGAAGGAAAACATGCTTATTTTGATTTACTTTATGCTAGTGAAGGTGATGCTTCATCATTTGGTCGTCAAGATGCAACATTTGAATTATTAAGAACAGGATATTAAGATTGTTAGATTATTTTAGTAATCTTTTTTTAATAAAAATGTCAAAAATTAGAAATTAATTGATAGTTTAGAAAAATGTATGCTATAATCAAATTAAGAAAGGTGATGTATTATGAAAGGAATTATATTAGCTGGGGGTTCTGGAACAAGACTTTATCCAATTACTAAAGAAATTAGTAAACAATTGCTACCAATTTATGATAAACCAATGATATATTATCCATTATCAGTTTTGATGCTTGCTGGTATAAAAGATATTTTAATTATTTCAACTCCAACTGATACTCCTAAATTTAAAAACTTATTGGGGGATGGAACAAGGTTTGGAATTAAATTAAGTTATGAAGTTCAAGAAGAACCAAAAGGATTAGCGCAAGCATTTACTATAGGAGAAAAATTTATAGGATCGGATAAGGTAGCTATGATTTTAGGAGATAATATTTTCTATGGAAATGGACTTCAAGCAAAATTACAAGAGGCAATTAAGTCAGCTAGTGAAGGAATTGCATGTGTCTTTGGTTATCATGTACCAGATCCTAGTAGATTTGGAGTTGTTGAATTTGATAAAAATGGAAAAGCCATTTCTATTGAAGAAAAACCAAGTGAACCAAAATCAAATTATGCAGTAACTGGCCTATATTTTTATGATAATTCAGTAGTTTCCTATGCTAAAAATTTAAAACCATCTAACCGTGGTGAATTAGAAATAACGGATATCAATAAAATATACTTAGAAAATGATAAATTAGCCGTTCAAGTTTTAGGTCGAGGTTATTCATGGCTTGATACAGGAACATTTGATAGTTTGAATGAAGCATCTAATTTTGTGCAAACAGTTGAAAAAAACGGCCAAATGATTGCTTGTCTTGAAGAGATTGCTTATTTAAATGGGTGGATTGATTTAGAAACTGTTAAAGAAGTAGGAGAAGAGTTAAAGAAAAATTCTTACGGAGAATATTTAATCAAATTATCTAAAAAAGAATTAGAAAAAGATCCAGCAAGAAGAAAAAAGGGTGATGAATAAATGAATTTAATAAAAACGGATTTAGAAGATTGCTATATAATTGAACCAGATAAATTTGGTGATGAAAGGGGTTATTTTTCGCCTTATTATATTGAGAAAAATTTATGTGAATTAGGATTTTGTGGAGTAGTCCAAGCTAATCGTAGTAAAAGTGGTAAAGGGGTTGTGAGAGGCCTTCATTATCAAGATAATCCCAAATGCCAAGCCAAAATAGTTGAAGTAATAAAAGGAAGTGCAATAGATGTTGTTGTTGATATTAGAAAAAGCTCTAAAACTTACGGAAAATCGTTTCAAGTTTTATTAACTCCTTATAATAATCGTCAACTATATGTACCTCGTGGATTTGCTCATGGATTTGTTAGTTTAGAAGATGACACAATTTTTCAGTATTTAATTGACAATGATTATGCTCCTGAACTTGAAGGAGGAATTCTTTGGAATGATCCAGAGCTAGGTATTGATTGGGATTTAATATTTAAAGAATATGGAATAGATACACCTATTTTATCAGAAAAAGATTTAAATAGAAAAAAACTAAATGAAACAGATATTAATTTTTAGGAGATAAGATGAGATTTTTAATTACAGGTTATAAAGGACAACTTGGTTATGAAATAGCCAAATGTCTTCTTAAAAATGGTGATGAAGATATAATTGCCATTGATAAAGATGATTTAGATATCACAGATAGTGAAAAAACTATCAAATTTATTACAGAAAAAAAGCCAGATATTGTTTTTCATTGTGCTGCTTATACACAAGTAGATAAAGCAGAAGAATGTGAAGAATTAGTTTATAAAGTAAATGTTTTAGGAACTAAAAGTATTACAGAAGCATGTAAAAAAATAAATGCCAAGTTATTTTATTTTTCAACTGATTATGTTTTTGATGGAGAAAAAAATGGCTTATATAAAGAAACTGATACTCCAAATCCAAAAAGCGTGTATGGAGAAACTAAGTATTTAGGTGAAAAAGAAGTTTTAAAATATGAAAAAAGTTTTATAATTAGAATCTCCTGGGTATTTGGAATAAATGGACATAATTTTATTAAAACAATGATTAAACTTTCTGAAACTAAGAAAGAATTAAGTGTTGTTTCGGATCAAATTGGAAGTCCAACTTATACAGTGGATTTAGCTAATTTATTAATAGAAATGCTAAAAACAGATAAATATGGAATTTATCATGTTAATAATGATGGATATTGTAGTTGGGCTGAATTTGCCGAATTTATATTTAAAGAAACTAATAAAGACATTAAAATTAATCATGTAACAACCGAAGAATATTTAGAATTAACCAAAACAAAACAAGCATACAGACCAAGAAATTCAAAACTTTGTAAAGAAAAATTAATTAATAGTGGTTTTAGTATGTTACCAACTTGGCAAGATGCGACTAAAAGATATATTCAAGAATTAAAAGAAAAAGGAGAGTGTTAAAATGCGTTTTTTAATAACTGGAGGAGCAGGATTTATTGGAAGTAACTATTTACATTATGTTGTAGAGAAATATCCTGATGATTATTTTGTTTGCTTGGATGCATTAACGTATGCCGGAAACTACAATAACATTAAAGATTTAGAAGGAAAGCAAAATTTTAAATTTGTTCATGGAGATATAACTAATCGAGAATTCATTGATAAGTTATTCGAGGAAGAAAATTTTGATATTGTAATTAACTTTGCAGCCGAAAGTCACGTTGATAATTCAATTAAAAATCCGGGAATATTCTTAACAACTAACATTTTAGGAACTCAAGTTTTAATGGATGCATCAAGAAAATATAATGTTAAAAGATATCATCAAGTATCAACTGATGAAGTATATGGTGACTTACCACTTGATAGACCCGATTTGTTATTTAGAGAAGATACTCCGATTCATACATCCAGTCCTTATTCATCTAGTAAAGCAGGAGCTGACCTCTTGGTTCTTGCATATCATAGAACTTATGGATTACCAGTTACCATTTCAAGATGTTCTAACAACTACGGACCATATCAATTTCCTGAAAAACTAATTCCAGTTGTAATTAGTAAAGCTCTTCATGATGAACCAATTCCTGTTTATGGGAAAGGAGAGAATGTTCGTGATTGGATTCATGTAATTGATCACAATATAGGAGTTGATTTAATAGTTCGTAATGGACGTGTTGGAGAAGTTTACAATTTAGGAGGACACTCTGAAAGAACCAATTTAGAAGTTGTAAAAACAATTTTAAAACAAATGAATAAACCCGAAAGTTTAATAACTTATGTAACTGATAGACCAGGACACGATCTTCGTTACGCAATTGATTCAAGTAAAGTAGAAAAAGAACTTGGTTGGGAAAGAACTTATAATTTCTCTGATGGAATTAAAGAAACTGTTGATTGGTATTTAAATAATGAAACTTGGATTGAAGATATAAAATCTGGTAATTATAAAAACGCCTATCAAGACAAATAATTAAAATAAATCTGCATTTATCAGTGTAGATTTTTTAATACATTAATTCTAAAAGTAAGTTCGACTAGAGAGTAAATAACAATTTACTATTTAAATTAATAATTTATTTTTAACGCTTGCAATCAATTGACTATTATCTAAACAAAATGGTATAATTGACATGGTCTATAAGAAAATATAAACCATTACTAAAAGTAGTTTGTAGTATTTTTAAAAATTAGAAGTAGTTGTACAAATTTTTAATTAAAAATTTAAATTTGAAAATAATAATTAAAGTAGTAGACTATGAGGAATTTATGAAAAAAATATTATTAACAAACTTCAATATGGTAAATTATTCAGGATCAGAATTAGATACTTTAGAAATTGCTAAATATTTTTTAGAAAAAGGATATTTAGTTGATATTTTTACATTAAAAAAAGGAAACCCTTTAATTAATTTAATTAATAAAGATATAAAAGTGATAACTCCAAATGAAATTAATTTACTAAGTAAATCTTATGATTTAATTTGGGCTCATCATTATCCTTTACTTGATTATATTCTATTTGCTTTAAAAATTAAAAGTAATTATATCTTTTATATTTCTTTATCAGCATTTGATCCTTACGAAAGTATTCCAATTTATCACAATTCTTTAAGTTTAATTGGGGCAATCACTAATGAAGTAAAAAATAAATTAATTGAAGAAGGTGTAGATGAAGAAAATATTTTTCTTTTTCCAAATTATGCCACCAAGGAATATTTTGATTATCAAGAAAAACCATCTTCAGAGATTAAAAGAATTTGCATTGTATCTAATCATGTACCTTTAGAACTTCAAGAATTAAAAGGATTAGGAAAAAAAGAAGGAATAGAAGTTGATATATTTGGTCTTCAATTTGTCGAAAAATTAATAGATATGAATATTCTTGCATCATATGATATTATAATTTCCATTGGGAAAACAATTTACTCATCACTTGCTATGGGTAAACCAAGTTATGTATATGATCTATTTGGAGGATATGGTTATATTACTAAAGAAAACATTGAAAAAGCCTTCAATTATAATTTTTCAGGACGAGGATTTGGTAAAAAACTTACAGCACAAGAAATATTAAATGATTTAAAAGAGAACTATATTAATTCTTTAAAAGATTTAAAATATTTAAAAGAATATGCAAGAACTAACTTTAATTTTTCAAATAACATGCAAGAAATTTTAAAAATAATAGAAACTAATAAAATAAATGAGCAAGAACTCTTGAAATATGATAAAATATTGAATAGACGATCTATTCTATTTATTCGGGAAATAAATAATCTATATTCCAAAATTCAGGAATTAAACTTAGAAAATGATAACTTAAAAAAAGAAATAGATTTCTTAGTACCATATATAGAATATAAAAATAAATATAATAATGTTTTAGGATCAACTAGTTGGAAAATAACTAAACCAATTAGAAAATCTAAAGAAATAATTTATAAATTTAAAAATAAATTAAGGAGTGGAAAATGAGAAGTGATAATGTAGCAATTAAAGTTATGAATGTATCAAAAGATTTTCATATCTATGCTGACAAAGCTAATACTTTAAAAGAAAGAATAATTAGACTTGTAAATGGGAAAAAAGAAGTTAGAACGGTTTTAAAAAATATTGATTTTAAAATAAATAAAGGTGAAACAGTTGCTTTAATAGGTATAAATGGTAGCGGTAAATCAACCCTTTTAAAACTAATTACAAAGATAATTTATCCATCGAAAGGGAAAATTACAACTTGCGGAAAAGTTAGTTCTTTACTTGAACTTGGAGCTGGGTTTCATCCAGACTTTTCGGGTCGTGAAAACATTTACTTTAATGCATCAATATTTGGTTTATCTAAAAGTGAAATTGATGAAAGATTAGATGATATAATTAAATTTTCAGAACTTGAAGAATTTATTGATACGCCAATTCGGACATATTCATCAGGAATGTATATGCGACTTGCATTTTCAGTTGCTATAAATGTTGATGCTGATATCTTATTAATTGATGAAATATTGGCAGTTGGAGATCAAAAATTTCAAGAAAAATGTATTGATAAAATGTTAGAATTAAAGAAAAAAGGGAAAACAATGGTGTTTGTTTCTCATTCAGCTGAAGCTGTAAAAATGTTATGTGATAGAGCCATTTGGCTTTTAGATGGAAAGATTCAAATGGATGGAGGAACCGAAAAAGTCCTAGAAGCGTATACTAAAAAATTAAATGGTGAAGAGTAGGTGAATTATGTTTAAAGAATTATATAAATATCGAGAATTTTTAAAAACTTCTGTAAAAAAAGAATTTCGTGGTAAATATAAAAAATCTTTTTTAGGAGTTTTATGGTCATTTTTAAACCCTTTATGTCAATTATTAATTTATGCTTTAGTATTTCCCTTTATTTTAAGAGTTGATGTTGAAAATTATACAATGTTTTTAATAGTTGCTTTAATTCCTTGGAATTTCTTTAATATGACCCTTCTTCAAAGTGCCGCTTCAATTGTTGCTAATGGAGGAATTATTAAAAAGGTTTATTTTCCAAGAATAATATTACCAATTTCTGTAGTAACTAGTAATTTAATTAGCTTTTTGATAACTTTTATAATTGTATTAGTTGCCCTTTTACTAAGTGGTATTGGAATTGCTTCATCAATTTTCATGTTACCAGTTATACTTTTAATTCAATATATTTTTCAACTAGGAATTGCATTTATCGCATCAAGTATAACAGTTTATGTAAGAGATATTGAATATATTATTAATCTTTTAACTATGCTTTTATTCTATATGTGTCCAATTGCATATTCAGCTGATATGATACCTGATAGATTGGCGCCAATTTTTAATTTAAACCCACTTCTTCATATTATTAATTATTACCGAGAAATACTTTATTATCAAAGAATTCCAGATGTATCTGGTATCTTAACTTTATTACTAGTTGCTGTTATCTTTTTAGTAAGTGGCTATTTAATATTTAAAAAATGTGAAAAACGATTTGCGGAGGAACTATAATGACAAAGAAAAAATGCGATGTAATAATACCGGTTTATAATGCCCCTTCATGGGTTAAGTTATGTATTTATGCTTTATTCAAAAACACAGATGATAGTTTGATTAATAATGTTTATTTAATAAATGATAAATCTGATGAATTGACTTATAATTGTTTAAATAATTTGTGTAAAAAATACGAAAAAATTAAATTAATTAATAATAAAGAAAATTTAGGGTTTATAAAAACGGTTAATTCCGGATTAGCAAAAGTTGAAGCGGATTATGCTCTTCTTTTAAATACTGATTGTATAATTAGTAAAAATACAATTGAAAAATTAATAAATCATATTGAAAGAGATAAAGATATTGGCTTAATTTGTCCGATTTCTAGCAATGCTGCTAATTTAACTTTAGAATTATTTGATGGTTTTACATATCAACAAATGAATTCTTTGTTAGAGCGTAAATTTTCAGGAAAATCTTTTGATGCTTGTACAGTTGTTGGAAATTGTTTATTAATAACTAAAAAATGTTTAGATGAAGTGGGCTATTTAGACGAAATTTATGGAACTGGTTATGGTGAAGAAACAGATTATCAATTTAAGGCGATGGAAAAAGGTTTTAAAGCCAAAGTTGCCATTGATACTTATGTTTTCCATAAATCTGAAGTTTCATTTGGGGTTTCAAAAGAGAAAAAAGAAAAATTAGAAAAAAATCGTAAAATTTTCTTTGAACGTTGGGGAAATGATTATTATAAATTAATGGAAGAATATCAAAAAAATGATCCCATTGACTATATCTTAAAAAATATCAATGAAGATGACAAAAAAATAACTTTTGAATTTTTAATTTATTTAATTGGAATTGTACCAAATGCTGGTGGAGTTCACATTCCGGTTGATATAGTAAATTATATGGCTATTAATAATATGAATTCTAATATTACTTATAATATAATGGATACTTATGATGAGATAATGTTATTTAAGCCAATTCAAGTTTTAAATATAAAAAAGTATAATGTAAAAAAAATTGTTTCAACTTTATATACTTCAGTTTACTACGCAAAACATTTAGCTGATGATTTAAAAATTCCCCATATTTATTTTGCTCAAGGATATGAACCTTTGTTTGAAAATGGTACTAATTATGGAATTGCAGAATTAAGTTATAAATTACCAGATCAAATTTTAACTATTTCAAGTTATTTGCAAGATCTTTATAAGGAAAATTTTAATGTGGAATCAAAAATTGTTTTAAATGGTATAAATACCGATTTATTAAATTTTAAAAATTCTAGCAAAAAGATAAACAATATTACTATTTGTTTGCGTGGTAATCCTTTAAAAGGAGATTTTATTGCACTGGATATCTTAAAAAGAATTACTAATACTTTTTCAGGTTTAAAAATAAATGTTTTATATAATAATGAATATCAAACTTTTCCATTTAATAACAGTAATAATGAGATCAATTATATTTATGGAAACACTTCGCGTGAGAGTGTAATTAAAATTTTACATCAAACAGATGTTTATATTGATACTTCTTTAAGTGAAGGATTT
The DNA here is from genome assembly GCA_017472015.1 of Bacilli bacterium. GTDB lineage: Bacteria > Bacillota_I > Bacilli_A > RF39 > UBA660 > RUG591. The sequence continues at coordinate 80,574 of JAFURC010000046.1, read as the reverse complement.
GGTTTAATGCCTCTTGAAGCTATGGCATCAGGTGCTATCCCTATTGTTAGTGATTCAGGTGGAATAAATGATTATATAAAAAACAATATAAATGGTTTTATAATTGATAAAATTAATAAATCTGAAGAGTATGTAAAAATTTTAGAGAAATTAATTAATTTGCCTGAACTATACCAAGAAATAAAAAATAATTTAGATTTAGAACCTAAAAAATTTGATATTGATAATACCGTTAGGGAATATATTAATTATTTTAAAAAAGCTATTGAAAAACGTGAAATAAATTTAACTAAAGAGGAAAAAGAATTATATAATAAAGTGTTAGATTCGAAATTTCGTGTAGTGGAAGGTAATAATGCTAAAGGGATAACTTATAAAATTTGTCGAATGGTTCCTTTAAAAATTAGAATTATAATAAAAAAAGTAGTTGCTAAATTATATAAGTTTACTAATGAAAGATAAAAAATAAAAAGTTTATTTATATTTTTAGTAACTATAAGAACAAAAAATCAGATTTGTTATAATCAGGAAGATAGGTGTAAAATGAAAAATGTTTTCATAATAGGTAGTCGTGGATATCACTTTAATTACGGTGGCTGGGAAACCTTTGTTTCAAATTTAGTTGATAATTATAATGATAAAGAGACTATTTTTCATATAGCAACAATAACAACTAAAAAAGAAGAAAAAGAAATAAAAATAAATGATAATATTATAGTTAATCCAATATATGTTAGTATTAAAGGAAGTCCAGCAATGTTTTTGTTTTCTGTAAAATCTTTTTTCTTTTATTTAAATTATGTTAAAAAGAATGATTTACCAAAAAGTTATTTTTATATTTTAGGTTTAAAATTGGCTAACTTTTTAGGAATAACTAAAAATACTTTAAAAAAATATAATATTATAACCCTTGTTAATCCAGATGGACTTGAACATAAAAGAGGTAAATGGAATTATTTTGTTAAAAAATTCTTTCTTTTTAGTGAAAAATCAATGTTAAAAAATTCAGATAAAATTATATGTGATGCCATAGGTATTAAAGAATATGTTGATACTACTTATCCTAATTTAAAAAATAAAACAACTTATATTGCATATGGAGCTAATTCTATAAAATTTACAGATGAATTTAAAAATGAAACTTTAAAAGAATATAATTTAAGTGATAACAATTACTTATTAATGGTTGGAAGATGTGTTCCTGAAAATAACTATGAATTTGTAATTAAGGAGTTTTTAAAAAGTAATATAAATAAAGAATTAGTAATTATTTCCAATATTTCAAATGGTAATTATTATGAAAAATTAGTAAAAGAAACTAATTGCTTGAATAACTTTAGAATAAGATTTATAGACGGAGTGTATGATAACAAAAAACTAGCAGTTATTAGAAAATGTGCTTATTTATATATCCATGGTCATTCAGTTGGAGGAACTAATCCGTCACTTCTTGAAGCTTTAAGTTTAACTGATTTAAATATTTTATATGATGTTAATTTTAATCGTGATATCGGTTTATCAAGTTGCTTATATTTTAAAGAAGAAAATAGTTTAAAAGAATTATTAGATAATAAAGAATATTTAGATAGTCAAAAAGAAAAATTAGGAAAAAGTGCTAAAAAAATAATTCAAAATAATTTTACTTGGGATATAATTGTTAAAAAATATAAAAAAATATTTAAGTAAAGTGAGGATTTATGAAAAAAATAATATCAAAAATTGAAAAATTTATTAGATTAGTTAAAAAATCTCTTTATTTTGCTTGGCATAGACATCATTTTTTAATTCCTCCAAGTGCTATGAAAAAATATATTAAATCATTCTTTATCGTTTTAAAAAGAGGGAATTCAGCAGCTAATTTATATACTAATCAAAAAGCCTATTTAAAATGGATTGAAGAAAATAAGGAAGAGATAAAATATAAAAAATTTAAATACAATCCCTTAATATCTTTTATTGTTCCTGTTTATAATGCTCCAAAAGATTTACTTGAAGAGTGTTTAAATTCATTACTTAATCAAAGTTATAAAAATTTTGAAATTTGTATCTGTGATGATAATTCTACGAGTGAAGAAACTTTAAAGACATTAAAAGAATATGAAAAAAATAAAAAAATAAAAATTACTTATCGAAAAGAAAATGGGATGATATCTAAATCATCAAATGATGCACTCAAACTTGCTAAAGGAGAATTTATTGCTTTAGTTGATAATGATGATACAATTGATCATGATGCTTTATATTATTTTGTTGAGGCTTTAAATAAAGATAGAGAAATTGATATGTTATACTCAGATGAAGATAAATTAGACTATAATGGTCGGCGTATGGAACCCCATTTTAAGCCTGATTATTCCCCGGATACTTTTAAAGGAGTAAATTATATTTGTCATTTAACTTGTATTCGTAAAAGTATCGTTGACTCATTAGGAGGCTTTCGCTCAGAATTTGATGGAAGTCAAGACTATGATTTATTTTTAAGAGTTGAAGATATTACTAAAAATATTCATCATATTCCAAGAATTTTATATCATTGGAGACAAACAAAAACTTCAACTGCCGGATATTTAGGTAATAAATCATATGCCTATTTAGCTGGTAAAAAAGCTCTTGAAGATACTTTTAAAAGAAGAAATATTAAAGCAAAGGTTTTAGATAATCCAAATATTTCTACTTATTTAGTTAAATACGAACATAATAATCCTTTAGTCTCTATTATAATTCCTATAAAAGATAAAGCAAAAATTACAAAAGTTTGTTTAGATTCTTTATACCAAAAAACTAATTATCAAAATTTTGAAATAATTCTTGTTGACAATAATAGCAGGGAAGAAGAAACTAAAGAATTATTAAAAACTTATCAAGAAAAATATCAAAACTTTAAAGTGTTAAGAATTGAAAAAGAATTTAATTATTCTTATTTAAATAATGAAGCCGTTAAAGTTGCAACTGGAGAATATATTTTATTTTTAAATAACGACATTGAAGTAATTCAAGAAGATTGGTTAGATGAAATGTTAGGATATGCTTCCCAAGATCATGTAGGATGTGTTGGAATAAAACTTTTGTATAAAGATTCTAAAGTACAACATGCTGGAGTTGTTCTTGGATATGGTGGAGTAGCTGGACATATTTTTGTTCCATACGACAGGAATGATGTTGGTTTATTTGGTCGACTTGCTATGCCTTATAATTATACAGCCGTAACTGCTGCTTGTATGTTAATTAAAAAAAGTAAATTCCAAGAAACTAATGGTTTTGATGAAAATTTAAAAGTAGCTTTAAATGATGTCGATCTTTGTTTGCAAGTTTTGAAAAAAGGTTATTACAATGTCTGTCTATCTAATATAGAAATGTTTCACTATGAATCACGTTCCCGTGGATATGAAGTAACCAAAGAAAAACAAGAAAGATTTGAGCATGAAACAAATTATATGAAAAATAAATGGAAGGATTCCTTACTTGAAGATAAATACTTTAATAAAAATAATTTTTAGGTAGTAATATGCAAGAAAATAAAAAGAAATCTGAAAATAAGAATTTAAAAAATACCAAAAAATATACCAATCAAAGGAAATCAACTAAGAATAGAATAAATAATCAAGCAAATATAAGTAAAAATAGTTCTAAAAATATAAATAAAAATTCAAAAATAAATGCTAATTCTAAAAGTAAATATAATTTAAAAACTAGCAATAATTTATCTGATCAAACCAATGTTTTGAAAAATAAAAAGATAACTGATAATAAGAAAAATCAAGATAATAAATGTCAAGAATATTATCCAATTAAGAAAAAGAAAGTTCAAACAACTCTGAAAACTGAAGTTCAAGAAATTAAAAAGAAAGAAACTAAAATTTTCGAAAATTCTAATTTGAAATTAAAAAAAGAATTAGAAATTCATGAACAAAAGAAATCTAAAAATATATTAATGATAATCGGAATAATTATTTTAATAATACTTTTAATAAGTGGTTATTTTGCTTATTCTAAATATTTAGATAATCTTGAAATCGAAAATCAATTAATAGAAGAAAAAGAAAAGTATGAAAATCATTTAGAAACTATTAAAAATAGTTATAATCAATTTGTTTTAACAAAAGAAAATACAGATTTATATAACAAAGATTTAGAAATAGTTGGTTTAGTTAGTAAAGATGTGGAATTAGAACTTGATATTTTTATGAATCCTGAAAGTGAGTATTTTAAACTTAAGAACTATGATTTATATATAAAATATGATTCAATTAAGAAAATTAATAATTTAACTAAAGAAGATCAAAGATATAAAAATTATTTGCCATTTAATTTAAGTGTTATTACGAATAAAGATACTAAATTATATATATCAAATGATTCTTATTATGTATTAAATGAAGAAACAAGTCTACCGATTATAATTAAAGAAACTGATAGATATTATGTTTTATTGGATAATAGATTAGTTTATGTTTTAAAAAGTGAAGCAACTGTTAAAGAAAGTTTAAATTCAAGTTTAAAAACGGCTTCAAGTCTTTCGGTTTTAAATTATCATTTTGTAATAGATGAAAGTGAAAGTTCTCTTTGTACACCGAGTAGTATTTGTCATGATGAAAGTCAATTTGATATACAGATGAAATATTTAAAAGATAATGATTTTTATACAATTACCATGAAAGAGTTGGAAATGTTTATTGATTCAAAAATTAATTTACCTAAAAAATCAGTTAGCATTACAATTGATGATGGTTGGTTTGTTGGAAGAGCTATTCCAATTCTTGAAAAATATAATTTAATGGGAACTTTGTTTTTAATAGGTTCTTTGGCATCACCAAGTGATTACCAATCCAAAAACTTAGAAATCCATTCTCATACTTGGGATTTACATGATGTAAGTAATTGTCGTGATGGAAGATCGCCATTACTTTGTTATAGCAAAGAAAAAATTGTTAAAGATCTACTTAAAAGTCGGGAAAGTTTAAATAATACAACATATTTCTGTTATCCTTTTTATGAATATAATGATCATGCCATAAGTGCTTTAAAAGAAGCTGGTTTCACATTAGCTTTAACTGGTGGAAACAAAAAAGTTAAAAAAGGAATTAATAAATATAAAGTCCCAAGATATGTAATATATGATACAACAACTTTAGAAAAATTTAAGCAAATAATAAATTAAATTTTTATAATTTAATAAAATAAAAAAGTAAGCTCAAAAAAACTTGCTTTTTTAATACCTTACTTTCTACTATTTGTTTACTACATAAATAGGTGGTTTGTATAGCAACATCTTCTAAATTCTTCTTTTTTTCCATAGTTCTTTTAAATAAGTTTTTCTATCTGTTTTTTGTTAAACTTTTTTCTTTATTTAAATCACTTATTTTTTCGAAATATTTTAATATGAAAGTAACTTTAATAACATCTAAAATTTCACTTGTTATAAAATAAGGAGTCTCTAAAGTTGGTAGTATTAATTCATTTACAGAGTCCTTAAATAAAACTCCAATACCACCAGAATTCACCCAAGAAGTTATTTTACTTTTAGAATCATCTACTAATATATTACCAATTGAGTTTAGTGCAACTTCTTTAGGTATTTTATGAGGTATATCAAAAACTGTAATTCCTTTAGCTCGTTCATTGAATACTTGTTTTTTACTAACACCTTCATTTAAATAACTATGCCTATGAGTAGCAACAGCCATATTCTTAAAAATATTTAAATTCTTTAAAAAAATAAGTTTTTTACAGGCTTCATTTATTTCTCCACCACGGTTTAATAAATCTGTCCAATCAACTTTTTTATAATATTCAGAGATCCAAGCCTGAATATTAGGATCAGTTGGTATATTTTTATAATCAAGACTCATTTCATTAAAACTAACTTTAATGGTATCAAATAAAACTCCATCACAATCAAAATAACAATCAATTTTATCAAAATTCATTAATTCTTCAAAATATTCACTATTTATAAAATTAATTATATTATATGCTCTAATTAATTCTAAAAAATCTTTTTCCATATAACTCACCTAAATTAATTTTAACATAAAAAAACTCCTTCTGTTCTAATTTTACACTTATTTAATAAAATATAATGATGAATAGAATAAAAGAATATTTAAATTCAAGTAAATTAAAAATGAATTACTCGGATAATAAATTAAATATAGTTAATTATGATGATATTGTTTTATTAACTTCGGAGAAAATAATCTTATTAAAAGATAAAAAACAAATTATTATAAAAGGATATGATTTGACTTTACTTAAAGTACTTGACTTTGAAGTATTAATAAATGGTAGTATTAAAACAATTGAATTGTAGGTGAATATGGAAAATATTTATATAGTTAAAATACAAGAAAAGTATTTTAAAAGATTATTAAAATATCATATTTATATTACTTATATTAAAAAGAATAAAGATTATTATTTATTATATGTAGATTTAAATAATTATGAAAAATTATTAAAGTTTAAGAGTATTTATAAATTTGAATTAGTAGGTTATAAAGGATTAATTAAATATCAAAATATATTTAAAAAATATTATCTTTTTTTTATTATGTTTATTATTTCTTTAGTTTATATATTTTTTTTAGGTAATATAATTTTTAAAATAGAAATTAAAACTATGGATCAAGATATATTTAATTTAGTAAAAAAAGAACTAGATAGTAATGGAATTAGTTTATATAAATTTGTTAAAAGTTTTAAAGATAAAGAATTAATTAAAAAAAATATTATAAATAATAATTCTAATAAGTTAGAATGGATGGAAATAACTAGAATTGGTTGTAAATATATTGTTAATGTTGAAAAAAGAATTATAAATGAAATAGATGATGATAATACTCCAAGAAATATTGTTGCCAAGAAAAATGCGATTATTTTAAAAATAGATGCTAAAAGGGGAAGTATTGTTAAGAAATTAAATGATTATGTTAAAAAAGGTGAAGTTATTGTAACTGGTTCGATTACTCATAAAGATAGTGTAGTTGACTTGGTTCATGCAGACGCTACTATTTATGGGGAAACTTGGTATAATGTTCATGTATCATATCCCATTGCTTATTATGAAAAAACTTATACAGGTAATAAGAAAAAAAGACTTAGTTTAACTTTATTTAACAAGAAATTTAATTTATTTGATAATAAAAAGTATCAAGAAGAAGAAATAGTGGAATCTAAACTTTTATATCATAAGTTTTTACCGGTTAAAATTAGTTTAGAAAGTGTAAGAGAAGTAGTTTTAATAGATGATTTGTATACAACAGAAGAAGCCGTTAATTTAGCAATTCTTGAAGCAAGAGAAAAGATTTTAAAAACATTACCAAGTGATTCAAAAATTTTATCCCAAAAAAAATTGAAAATTATTGTAAATAATAGTACAATAGATATAGATGTATTTTTCAAGGTGTATGAAAATATAACAGCAACAGAAATTATAAATGAAGGAGAATAATATGTTTAATTTAGCAAATAATTTAGTACTAGTTATGAGTAATACTTGGCCAATTGTATTAATAACAGTAATTGCAATTGTATCTTTAAGAATAACTTATTTAATTAAAAATAAAACAAAATTTATTTTATATGAAGAGTTACTAGCTTTAATGTTTGTAATTTATTTACTGATGTTTTTCCAAGTAGTAACTCATCAAGATGTTATTTCTTATGGTAATAACTTTATTCCTTTTAAAGAAGTAACAAGGTACAGGGTTGGTTCGAATTTATTTTATAAAAATGTTGTTGGAAATATTTTACTTTTTATGCCTTATGGATTTTTTGCTTCATATTACTTAAGACTTGATAAAAAAAGACTTGCATTTTTACTTATTTTTATAGTATCATTAGCAATTGAATGTGTGCAGTTATTAATTGGAAGATGTTTTGATGTTGATGATATTTTATTAAATTTAATAGGTGGTATGGTAGGTTTCTTTGTTTATAGATTGCTGGATTTAATAACAGATAAAATGTCAAGAAGAACTATTAGTACTTTACTTGTGTTTGGAATAATATTAGGAATTACTATGCTTTTATATATAATGATTTAATATGTGAGGTTTATATGGAAATAGGTTTATTTAATGAAACAAATATTAATTTAGATGAATATTTTAAAACTATAGATAAAGTTTTAAAAAAAGGATTAGAGATCCTAGAAATAGATAAATGTGAATTTAATGTCATTGTAGTTAATAATGATTATATTCATGAACTAAATAAAAACTTTAGAGGAATTGACAGAGAAACTGATGTAATAACATTTGCTCTTGAAGATGATAAAACTTTTAATCCTGTTGATAGAGTTTTAGGAGATATTTATATATCAATTGATAAAGTTTTTGAGCAAGCCAAAGAATATGGTCATTCAGAGCTTCGGGAAATATGTTTTTTAGCAGTTCATGGCTTACTTCATTTACTAGGATATGATCATATGAAAAAAAAAGATGAAGAAATCATGTTTAGTTTACAAGATAAAATATTAGAAAGTTCAAATATTTCAAGATAACACGCCTAAAATAGGCGTTTTCATTTGACAATTAAAAAAAAATGTAGTATAATATGAAACAATTAAAGGGGGAAGTACCATGTATACAGAAGAAAATGAATTTGATTATAATGAATATATAGAAGAAGCAGAACAATATAATAATCCTAATAAAAAAAGTATATGGGGATTAATTTTAAAAATCATACTTATTATTATTTGTATAGCTTTAATAATTTTTATAGTATTTAAAATTAAAAATCGTGATCATAATAATCAATTAGATCCAAATGAAAGTTTATTAGTTTTTAATAATAATATAGCAATTTTAAGAAGTGTTGCTGAGGATTATTATTTTGAAAACGATAATAAACCAAAAGAAATTAATGAAGAAGTATCTCTTAACATTCAAGAATTAATTAATAAAGGATTAATTACTGAAATTAAAGATTATGACTCAACTAAATGTGGTTACAATACATCATATATTAGTATGACTAGAAATAAAAATGATTATATGTTAAAAATCCATCTACTTTGTTCTAGTATGGAAAATTCAGTTGTTTACTATTATGATTTAGATGGTAATTGTTTAACTTGTAATGGAGAAACTTATGTACCAAATGATGAAGAAGAAGTAATAGATCAAGAAAATAATAATAGTGAAGATAGTAATACTAATAATGATACAAAAGTATGTGGAGTATTTGGTAACTGGACAGATGAATATATTCAAGATGATTCTTTAGAAGTAGAAACTAGAACTTTAGTTATTGGTTATAAACCAAATATTACTTATGGTGAATGGTCAGAATTAACACCGGTTGAAATCAAAGAAACTGATACATTAGATGTTGAAACAGTTGAAAAAGAAGAAACAGTTTCAACTAAAACAGAAATTAGTAGTGAATCAACTAAAAAACCAGAATCGAAAGAAGGAAGAGAAATTTTTACAAGAAGTGTTAAAACATCTTATTATGATACTGTTTGTAGTGATAAAACTGTAAGTAAAACATTAACATATTGGGATAATCAAGCTGATAGTTGTAAAATAAATGGAATAGGATCGTATACTTGTAGTTATAAAAAGAAAGTATGTAGTGATGTTAAAAAATATAAAACAACAACTTATTATAGTTATCAAGATACTATTACAACAACAGTTACAACAACTTATTATAAATCAAGAGATATAATTCAAGGCGAACCAAGTTATACGGATTATATTTTAGAAAATGAAATGCCAAATGGATATCAAAAAGTAATTGGTAGTGATAAAATTCAATATAGATATAAAGAAAAATGTGCAAAATAAGTAGGTAATCCTACTTTTTTTTGTTATAATTAACTAGGTGGTATATGAAAATAATAATAGATAACAAGGAAGTAGAAGTTTGTATAATAAAAAAAAGAAGTAATAAAAATACTTATATAAGAGTAAAAGAAGATTTAAAAATTTATATTACAACCAATTATTATACTAAAGATAAAGTTCTTGAAAAATCAATTGAAGATAATTTAGATAGTATAAAAAAAATGTATCAAAAAAAAGTAAAACAACAAGAATACGAAAAAAAATTTTATTATTTAGGTAAAGAGTATGATATAGTTTATTTAAATAGTGATGATTTGGTATTAGGAAGTGATAAAGTTTTTGTTAGTAGAAATTATAATCTTGATAAGTGGTTAATAGAAAGATCTAAAGAAATATTTAAAGAAGAATTAGATAAAATTTATAATATTTTTCCAATTAAAATTCCATATCCTAGTTTAACAATTAGAAAGATGAAAACTAGATGGGGAGTATGTAATATTAAAACAAAAAGAATTACTTTAAATTTAGACCTAATAAAGAAAGATCTTAAATATTTAGATTATGTAATAGTTCATGAGTTATCACATTTAGTATTTCCAAATCATCAAAAAGAATTTTGGTCTTTAGTTAGTAAAGTTGTTCCAAATTATAAAGTGTTAAGAAAGGAATTAAGAGAATATGAATAAAATAATTGATGGAAAGAAAATAAGTTTAGAAAGAAAGGAAGAATTAATTAAAAAGGTAAATGAATTAAAAAGTAAATTAGCTTTAGTAGTTATTAGTGTTGGTTCTAATGAAGCAAGTAAAGTTTATGTTCACCAAAAAGAAAAGATGGCTCTTGAAATAGGGTATAATTTTTTAAATTTACACTTTGATAATATTTTAGAAGATGATTTGATTAATGAAATAGATAAATTAAATAAAGATAAAAAAATAACAGGAATAATTGTTCAATTACCACTTCCTGTTAATTTAAATAAAGATAGGATTTTAAATAGTATTAATCCTTTAAAAGATGTAGATGGGTTAACTAATAATAATTTAATTAAATTAATAAAAAAAGAAGAAAGTTTATTACCTTGTACTCCGAAAGGAATCATGACTTTATTTGATTATTATAATGTTGACTTTATAGGTAAAAATGTAGTGATAGTTGGACGAAGTGAATTAGTAGGACTTCCTTTATTTCATCTTTTGTTAAATAAAAATGCAACTGTTACTTTGTGTCATTCGAAGACTAAAGACTTAAGTCATTATACAAAAGAAGCAGATATTTTAATAAGCGCTGTTGGTAAAAAAGATTTAATAACTCGTGATATGATTAAAGAAAATAGTATTTTAATTGATGTTGGAATTAATAGGTATGAAAATAAACTTTATGGAGATATAAATAGTGAATGTATTGATATCTCAAATTTAATGACACCAGTTCCTGGTGGAGTAGGTCCAATGACAGTTATAAGTTTAATGGAAAATGTTTATCTTGCTAATAGTTTACAAATGAGAAAATAATTAATTATAAAATGCAATAAAAAATTTTATTTATTATTGTATTTTTTTTTATCTATGGTATAATTATTTCATGATAGGTGAGAATAAATGAAGAAAAAAGTTTTTGTTTTAATGATATCTTTAATAGTTATATTAGGAGTAGTAGGAACCAGTTACTCCTATTTAAAAGCAGAGAAAGTTAGTAACAATAATACGGGGCTAACTTTATCTAATTTTGGGGTTATTTTACTAACAGATATGACAAGTATTGAAATACCTAATACTTATCCAATGTTAGATAGTGAAGGATTAACTAATAATAAAACTACTTTTCAAGTAAAAAATACTGGAACAATGATAGCAAGTTATAAAGTTAGTTTAGTTGATAAAGAAGGTATAATTAGTACTATGAAAAATACTGATGTTAGATATCAACTTAAAAGAACTAGTGATTTAACAAATGAAACAACAACTTTAGATATTAAAAACTTAGATAATGAAGGTTTAATAGATGAAGGAAATATTGAAGTAGGGGAAACATTCACTTATGAACTTGTTATGTGGATTGATTATAATGTTAATCCAAATAATTTAAGTTTTTCTAAAGTAGTTCTTGTTGAAGGAATGCAAATATCAAATTTAGATCAAAGTGGAGCAAATTTTCCTGAGTTAACTGATAATATGATTCCAATTTACTATGACAAAGTAAGTGATACAGAAGGAGTATGGAGAGTTGCTGATAGAAAGAATTTAAATGAAACATATAAATGGTTTGATTATGAAGACTTTATGTGGGCAAATGCTGTAACAGTTAATAAAGATGTAATGGATGAATATAAAGGTTTTTCAGGCCCTGAAACAGTTAAAGAAGATATTCCAGTTACGATAGAGACTAATGAAGAAATAACTGAGACTAAGACTATTACAACTTATACTAGTGGTAATAAGGGGGTAAATAGTTCAACTTCAACAGCAACATTTAATTTTACAACTTCAAGTGCAGGAACTTTAACTTTCGATTATACTGTTAGTAGTGAATCTGGCTGGGATAAACTAACGATTAAAATTAATAATGGTTCAACAGACACAACATTAGTTAGTGCGGAGAGTGGTTCTATAACAGGAAGTAAGGAATTTTCTTTAAATGCAAATACTACCTATACTTTGACAGCATCTTATGTTAAAGATGGTAGTTCTGCGAGTGGTAATGATATAGCAACAATTTCTAATATAAATATAACATCAACTTTATCAAGTGAGTTAACTCATACAGAAGCATCAACTTATCCATGGACTTCAACTACTGCAGATGTTACTACTGTAACTTCTGAGAAAAAACAATTAGCATCCACTTCATATACTTATGATGAAACAACAGGTATATTTACTTTATCAGATGATGCAGTTTTAACAGCTTATACATCAAGTAATATTGGATATTTTACTTGTAACTCAGATACTAAAACATCATGCGTTAAATTATATGAAATAAAAAGTTATGTAAATGGAATCGTAACAAGTGTTGATATTCACCAAGGAAGTGTAGTAGGTAGTTTAGGTGGCCAATTAGGTCAAGAAGTTAAAATGGAAGATATAACTACCATGTGGGTATGGATTCCAAGATATAAATATACAATATGGAGTGGAAATAACGAAGGTAGTCAAGAACAATTAATTGAAATAGAATTTGAACATGGAATCGATAAAACTGGTACAGTTACCTGTGTTGATAATATTCAAACCGCATCTGATTCTTCATCAAGCGAAACTTGTACAGACTCTACATATGGGTCAATTATAAATGGAAAAAGTACTTACACCCATCCTGCTTTCACTTTTGGAGATGAAGAATTAACCGGTTTCTGGATGGCTAAATTTGAAATATCAACAGACGATGCAACATGTTTATCAAGTCAAAGTACAACTAATTGTAATAAAACAGGTTTAAATATTTTAATAAAACCAAATGAACAAAGTTTAAGATATATATCTGTCTCAAATATATTTGCCAATATAAGAGGTATGGAAACATATAATAATATTCATGGATTCACTCAAAGTGAAAATGCTACATCTCATTTAGATAGTAATTCTTATCTATCGGGTGAAATTCAAAATGATAGCAATAATATTGATACACACATGTTAAAAAACATGGAATGGGGAGCAGTTACTTATTTATCTTATTCACAGTATGGTAAATGGTCTAATCCTTTATACACAGGAGACTATCGAAGAGTTTATAAAAATAATTACTATACATCATCATCTAATTATATTTATAAAACAGGTTACTCTAGTGGAACATATAATGGAACCGGAACAACTAGTACAAGTAGTACTTTCTTATACAACGATATGACAATAGCAACCGAAGGAAGAGGTTACCGAGGGGCTGGCGCTTCAACAACTGGAAATATATATGGTGTATATGATATGAATGGTGGGGCTTATGAAAGAGTGATGGGAAATATGGTTGGTAGTTCTGGTAACTTTTATCCATCATCTGCCGGTACCTGGTCAACATCAACTACTGGAAATATTCCAAATGATAAATACTATGATAAATATTCTTATAGTTCAAGTGATTATAGTATAAATAGTCAATCAAGAGGAAAATTAGGTGATGCAACAAGAGAAGCAACAACAACATTTGGTTCTTCAACTGGCGGTTGGGGGGAAGTTTATCGTTATATGCCGACTTCCAGCACTCCGTGGTTCGTTCGGGGCGGCGATGCGGATAATTCTGACTCTTGGGGTATCACGAACTCGAGCAGCCGTAATGGTGCTGCGTTCAACCGCGACAGTGGCCGCCCGGCTGTGGTGGTCTCGCGTGAGTTTCCTTGGTTAAGTGAATAAAGCCAAGAAAGTAAGATAAGATCGTAAGTTGGTACCTGTAATCGACCCAGTCCCCCTCTGCAATGGGACTGGAGTCGACTCAATAAAAATTTATTATATCGTAAATGGTATTATCATCATAAAACTAATACCAAGTCTTAGTCGTTTGAGACTAAGACTTGGAAATTTTATAGAATTAGTTATCACTTTAATTAATTCTATAAAGTTTATTTTTAAACTTAAAAATATTTTAGAAAGGATTTACAATATATATATATTTATGATACTATGTTTTTGTCTTAATTAAATAATATTTGAGGTTTATTAATAACTATATAATTTTATATTAATTAAGATAGGTAAAAAGCGTTAGCGTTTGGCTGTTGTTTTATAGTCACTTTGCCGAATTCCAGCAATCCGTGGTTCAAACGGGGCGGCAATAGTAACAATTCTGACAATTGGGGTATCACGAACTCGAACAACAACAATGGTGATGCGAACAACAACAACAGCGGCCGCCCGGCGTTGCTGGTCTCGCGTGAGTACAAATAAACGTTATTTCTAGTGATGCCTATATAGGACCATGATGAAATATTAAAAATCGAATTTTTTCTGTACAGCTTTACACCTTCCTTGATGGAAAAAATAACTAAAAGAAAGTTCTGTGAGTACCCAAGTATTTTTGAAAATGGAACAAGTTCTCATAAATATATTATTGTATTTATGTTTTTTTATGGATAAATATAAATTATATAATTTATATGATGATTTAATATATTATACTCATAATATATTAAAAAAATATCCACAAGATGAAAAAACATCTTTAGTTTTAGATATTAAAAATAATACTTATGAAGGTATGAAATTAATTATTTTAATATTTAAAAGTTATAATAATGAATCTAAAATTAATAATCTTAATTTATTAGATGTAAATATTAAAATGTTATGTTTTTTAATAAGACTTTCTTATAAAAATAAATATATTAATAAAAGAAATTATTATGTATGGAGTAATAAATTAAATAATATTAATAATATAATAGGAGAATATATTAAATTATGTCTAAAACATTAAAGAGATGTTACTTTGATAAATTAGATATAGATAAATTATATAATGCCTATTTAAGAGCTAGAAAAAATAAAAGAAATAAAAAAGAAGTTATAGATTTTGAACTTAATTTAGAAACTAATTTAATTAAAATATATAATGCTCTTAGATATTTAACTTATAAACCCGGTAAATATAAAGAGTTTATAATTCATGAACCAAAAGAAAGATTAATAATGTCACTTCCTTTTAAAGATAGAATAATTCATCAGTGGTATATAGAAGAGTTTATTAAAACATTTTATGTTAAAAGATTTATAAAAGATTCATATGCTTGTATAAAAGGAAGAGGTACTCATAAATGTGTAAATAAATTACAATTATATTTAAAAGAAAATAGTAATAAAGATTTTTATGTTTTAAAATGTGATATAGAAAAATATTTTTTTAATATAGATAAAAATATTTTATTTAATATTTTAAAAAGAGATATTAAAGATAAATATTTGCTTGAATTAACTAAAAAAATCTTATTTGATAATATAAATAATGGTTTACCTATCGGAAATTATACTAGTCAATACTTTGCAAATATTTATCTTAATGAACTAGATTGGTTTATTAAAGACAATTTAGGGGTAAAGTATTATATTAGATATATGGACGATTTTATTTTTTTACTTGATTCTAAAGAAGAATGTAAGTTAGTTTTAGATGAAATAAGAAAAATTTTAAATAATAATTTAAAATTAAATTTAAATAAAAAAACAAGATATTTTAAATATAATCATGGAATAGATTTTTGTGGTTATATAGTTTATTCTGATAAATTAATTCCTAGAAAAAGAAATATAAAAAAGATATTTAAAATAATTAATAATTTTAATATAAATGATGATTTATTAAAATTTTATTTTAGTATGAATAGTTATTTAAGTTATTTAGAATATACTAAATGTTATAATTTAAAAAAAGTTATAATTAATAGAATAATTAAATGTTTAAATTTAATTTAAAAATATATTGATATTTTAAAATAATTATTGTATTATAATGAGCCATGTTGGTAGTAATAAAATAATGGAGGGATATAAATGAAGAAAGTGAAGTTAGATTTTAAAAGTTTAGAAATTAAAAAGAAATCAAAAACAATAATTGATATTGATAAGAAAAAGAACTTAATAAAACCAGTTAGCGAAGCATTCAAAGATATTCCTGCAAAAGAAGAAATTCATAAAGGAGAAAGTAAATATTTCAACTAGGGAGGTAATGATGAAAAAAAGACAAGGAAAGTATGATATTGGTGATATTGTTTTTGTTAATGAATTTGAATATGATAATGAAGAGAAGGGAGTTAATCATTTATTTGTTGTTGTAGGTGATGATGAAAGAGTTATTCCAATTGAATATTTTGGGTTAATTGTATCATCACATATAGAGAAATCTAAATTTAAATATAATGAGGTAATAAAACATAATTCAAAAAATTCTTTAAGTAAAGATAGTATAATAAAATGTGATAAATTATATGTTTTTAAAAAAGCAAATATTTTATTTAAAATAGGAAATGTTGATGTAGATGATTATATGAGGTTTATGGAATCATACGAGAAGTATTTAGAAGAACAACAACAGAATGTATAATTTATTTTTAAGAGGTAGTGTATGAAAAATGTTGCTGTTAGTGATATTAAGCTTATTGTTAATTGGTTTTTGTATCATCAGGCTATGACACATAAAAAATTACAAAAGATGTTATATTTTAGTTATGGGATTTATTTAGCTGAATATAATAAAAGTGATTCAAAAATAAATGATGTTTTATTTCTAAATCATTTTGAAGCATGGGCTCATGGTCCAGTTGATCCTTATGTTTATCAAATATTTAAAAATTATGGAATTAGTCTTATTTCACTTGAAGAAAATGATTATAGTCTTTTAAGTGATAAAGTTATTTATGTTCTTGAAAAAAACTATGGATATTTATTCTAAATATGATGCTGACACTTTAGAAGAATTTACTCATTTAAAAAGTCCATGGAGAAATGCTAGAGGTAATTTACTTCCTTATGAAGCATTTAATAATAGGGTTTTAGATAAATATATATATTTAACTTTTTGTGAATAATATGGCTAGTAGTAAAATGGTTTTGATACTTATAAAGAAATTCTTTGTGAAAAAGTAAATATTTCAACTAAGAAGATAAAAATAAGTTAAAAAGAGTATTATAGTAAAAAAATATAACGCAGGTTATATTTTTTTGAATTAATACTTATTTTAACAACATTTTGATTGATTATTAAAGATATTGTTTTCACTACCACAAAATAAGAAGAGTATTATAAATATTACTATTAAGATAAAGAACCAATCTCCACCGCCACAACCACAACCATATCCAAACATACAATAATCTCCTTTCAATGTATTATATTTTAATGTTTTCTAAGTAAATATAAAGGATACCTATTTTAAATTAATTATTTGCATAAAGATTGATATGGTATTTATATAGTATGGAATATTTTTGACTGTTTTACATATAATATATTTGACAATTGTTAGTTTTTATGCTAATATTTAGTCAGTGAGTGAGTAGTTCGCTGAATTGCTGAAGGGTGCATTTAATATGTACCAGCAAGCTTGCCTTGTGGGTTCCTTCAGGCAGGGGAAAGCTCACTTTTTTAATTGTTTAAATAATTTATTAATTCAATTAGTTCCTTTGTATTACTATTACTAGGAACTATTTTTAAACCATAACTTAAAATATTGTTGTTTACTACATATATTTTGCTTTTAATTTTTTTGATATATTCAAAATGGGTTTTATCGTTATATTTTAGCGCTTGAAATAAAGCACTACAACAGCAATCGGCTAATTGGAGTAATTTTTTTCTTTCGTTTGGAATTATTTTGATATTTTTTATTGCATCTGAATTTATATTAAATTTTTTATGATTGTTGTTATTTAGATATGTATTCAATTTTTCTTTAGATAAATTACCTCGTGAACTAATATTTATATTTACAATTCCATTTACTTCAGACATATACCGACATATTCGTTCGTATAAATAACCACTAAAATAATTATAAATATTATTAGATGGAATAAACTGGATGCTTTTAGTATCCACGATGACATTTATTATTTTTATATCTAAAGTGTTAATTATATTCATAATCATGTTTTTGTTAGGAAGACCTTTGAGTAATTTCCAGTGTAATTGTGCTTTTTTATCCATTTCTAAATTTTCTTTAATTCTATCAACTGCATTGGATATTTTTAAATCATCTTCTTTTTTTAAAATGATTGCTGTTAATATAAAGTATTTTGATCCCTTTCTTATTCCTTCATCACCAGATTCATCTATATAACAATTATATTCTATCATGACTTCACATCCTTTTCTTTATATATTATAACGAAAAGTTAACACATAGTCTACATATTAATAAAAAAAATATACCGGAAATGCATAATCAGCAAAGTAATAATATATTTAAATTTTATTACCAAAATTTGGTTAAAAAAGTAGACAATTTGTTAATCTTTTGTTAAAATACTGCTGATTGGTGAAGTATATGGTAGTAAATAGTGATTTAACAAAAAGAATAGATGAAGTAAAGTATTTAAGTGTTGAAAACACAGAGCGTTATCGTCCGATTATTAGGTATTTTTTTAAACAGTATGAAAAACTTGAATATTGGTTATATAAAGAAGATGTTTATAGTAATTTAAAAGATAATTTTGATTCTTATACAATTGATCTTTGTGAACAAGATTTATTAAGACTTGTTGAATGGGGGAATTTAACCAATATCCAAGATACGACTAATGTTAAAACGGTTGAAGAATTTAAAAATAGAAAATTTCGTTATCAATTAACAGAATATGCAATTGAAATTGAGAGAATGGTGATGCATCTTGAGACTTTAAAAGTTGAAACATCATCTTTAGAACCTAAGTTATTTGATAAATTAAGAGTTCTTCTTAGTGAGTTTAATAATTTAGAAAACAAAGAAGATATAAGTGCCCATTTTGAAGAGTTGAATGAAACTTTTACGAAGTTAAATAATAATTATAAAGACTTTTTAAAGATGTTTCATGAAGCTAAAAGTGAAGAATTAATGAAAAGTGAAAGTTTTTTGATTTATAAAGATAAAGTAATTGAGTATTTAAAAAATTTTATTACAGGTTTTCAAATAAATGAAATTAAAATTCAAAATATATTAAATAATTTACCAAGTGATTTTGAAGATAAAATGATTGCTAAGGTTATGGAACATAAGAAAAATCAACCTATAATAGAACCTGATTTTGATTTTTTATATTTAGAAGAAGTATTAAGGGGAAAATGGCAAAGTATTGTTAAATGGTTTTTATGTGATAACTTCACGGAAAGTGAATCTGAAAGATTAAAAAAAGCGGTTAATAATATTATTAATAAAATAACTAAGTATGTTATTTCCATAATTGAAACTAATACTAGTATTAATAGAATGGAAGAATATAAACATATTTTAAATTTATTTTTTCAAAGCGATTCTTTAGAAGATTGTGCAAAGTTAGCAACTGCTACATTTGGAATTGAAAAAGTAAAACATATTTCTAGTGTTGAAAAGACAACTGATTCTATAAATACCAGTCCTAAAGATGTTATTTCAACTTTTATTACTTTAAAAAGTCATAGTCGTTTAGTAAGAGAAAAATCAGTTAAGAATCAAGTTGATTATAAATATTTTGAAAAAGAAGAACAATTAAAGAAAATTTTAGAAGAAAAAGAACGAGAAGAGAAATTATTAAAAGAATATATTAAAAAAGGTGAAATTGTTATTCGAGATTTAAATAATATCGAAAAATTTGAAAGAAGATTTATCTTATCTTTAATAACTAAAGGTATTAACAAAGATATAGTTAAAAATAATGAATACGGGGTATCTTATAAAGTCGAAAGTATTGATGACGATGATATTCACTTAGTATCTCTTGATGGTATATTAACTATGAAGAATTTTAAAATTACATTTATGGGGGATAAAAATGGAATTTAAAGAGGAATTAGAACTGTTGTTAAATAACTTTTTAATAACTAAAGAAAATAATAAAGAGGCATATTATAAAATAAAATCAAAGATTAAAAAAATTCGGGAATTTGCAACTAGTAAATTAGGTTGTGATGTGATTGTTAATTCTTCTTTAATTAAATTAGAAAAAATACCATCGATAATTGATAATACTTTTAGTATATCGGATTTTAATGATCAAAAAGATTATATATTCTTTATTTTAATAATTATGTTTTTAGAAGATAAAGCACGTGATGAACAATTTATTTTATCAAATCTAACAACTTTTATTTTGAATTTAATAGCAACTATTGAAGTTAAAAAAGTAGTAATTGATTTTAAAGATTATACAACCAGAAAAAGTTTAGTTAAAGTTTTAAAATATTTAGTTAAATTAGGAGTTATTAAGCAAATAGATGGAAATGATTTATTATTTAAAGAATCAGTTGAGAATGAAGTCTTGTATGAAAATACAGGAATATCCCATTATTTAGTTAGACAATTTAAAGAAGATATTTTTTCTTATAAAGAGGCAAGTGATTTTTTAAATACTTTAGATACTGAGGAATTATTAAATAAAAAAAGATATTATACTTATAGAACTTTATTATTTTATCCAATTTTTAATTATTCTTTATTTGACGCAGAAATTTATAATTATTTTCTAAATTACCGAGGAAGAATTACTAGTGATATAAAAGAACTTTTAGATGGAGATTTATTAATTTTTAATAATTTGGCAATCCTTACAACTGTTGAAAAACCAAATAGAATAAATTTTCCAAATACTAGAAAAATGAGTCATGATATAGTTTTATTGGTAAGTGATTATATAGTAAATGAACTTGATAGATTAGATTTAGATAAATTAGAATTTAAAAAACTAGTTAGGAAAGTTCAACAAGAAAATTCTAAGTATTTTAATAAAGAATTTCGGGAAATGAAAGAAGATAAGTTCTTTTTAGAAGTCACTTCTTGTATGGAAAGTTTTGGTTTATTGAAAATTACGGGGGATAATTATCAAGTATCCGATATTGTTTATTTAATAAGTGGTAATTATGAAAAAGAAGAAGAAAAAGAAGATTCTATGTATGAACAATTAAGTATTGGGGAGGATTTATGAAGTATCAAGTAAATAGAATAGGATTTGTTAATTTTTGGTTATATGATGAAGAAGATTTTTATTTTTATGATGGGAAACTTTTATTAAGAGGAACTAATGGATCGGGAAAAACCGTTACTATGCAGTCATTTTTTCCTTTAATATTTGATGGTAATAAGTCTCCGGAAAGACTTGATCCTTTTGGATCTCGTGATAGGAAAATTGAAGATTATTTACTACCTGAGGACTTTCAAGGGAATGAAAACACGGGTTATTTATACATGGAGTTTTATAATAAAGAAGAAAATAAATACCTAACCATTGGTATGGGACTTCGAGCAATTAGAAATCGAAATTGTGAATTCTGGGGTTTTGCTATAACTGATAACAGGCGTATCGGACAAGATTTCTTGTTATTTAAAGAAAGTAATTTAAGAATTCCTTTAACTAAAAAAGAACTTCAAGCAAGAATATCTTCTGGTGGAGAGTTTGTTGAAACTACAAAAGACTATAAAGCTATGGTTAATAGATTATTATTTGGGTTTCCAACAATAGATCTTTATTCAGAATTTATTAACTTATTAATTCAAGTTAGATCTCCTAAATTATCTAATTCCACTAAACCTAGCCAATTAACCAAAATCTTATCAACCGTTTTAGAACCTTTAAGTGAAGAAGATTTGCGAACTATGGCTGATTCAATTGAAGGCATGAATAAATATAAAGAAAAATTAAGTGATTTAGAAATTGAACAAAAGGCTTGTAATTCTTTAAAAAATTCTTTTTTAGACTATAATAAAGCAGTTTTATATCAAAAAGGCGAAAATTATTTAAAATATAAAAAAGAACAAACTGATATTATAAAAGAATTGAAAGAAAAAGAAGAAAAATTAAAAGAATTAAATGAAGAAATCGGAAGAGAAACTCTAAATTTAAAAGATTTAAATTTAGAATTAGAAGATTTAGAACATAAAAAATCTAATTTGGACCAAACAGATTTAAAAAGTATTACTAAAGAATTAGATGATGTTATTAATATGTTAAAAAAATTAGAAAGTGATAAAACTAAAGAAAGTTATGAACTTGATAAAAAAGAAAGTGATTTATTTAAAAATCAAAAAGAATTAAAAGATAAGGAAGATACTTTATTTGAGATTGAGAAAAGTTTTTCTGAACTACTTACTTATTTAAAAGATATTCAACTTTCTTGTTTTAAAGATAATAATTATTATTTAGAAAAACTTCAAGAAGAAAAGTTTGAATTTAGAGAAATGCCAACTTTTATAAGTTCTTTAAAGAATCAAATTAGTCTTTTAACTTATTTAAAAGATCTTAGTTATCAAAAATTATTAAAAGAAAAAGAAATTGAAAATTTAAAAAATAAATATGCAGAAGATGAAGATAAATTAAAAGACTTAAAAGAAAAACATGTTGAAATATCTAATCATTTAATCGAAGAAAGTGATAATTTAAAAAATGTAATTGCTAAAACTTCTTTAGAAAATAAAGTATTAAAACTTGAACAAGATGAATTAGATAACCTTTATTTAATAATTGATAATTTAGAAAGAGATATGTTTGTTAAAATAAAAGAATTTTTAATGAATGTTGTTTATAACTTTAAAGATAAAATAAAATCAAGAATATCAAGTAATAAAATTAAAATTTCAGAGTATGAAGAAAAAATTAAGAATTTAAAATTAGAACTATTAGAAATTGATAATAAACTTTTAAAACATTTAGATGATATGGATACAATTAATTACTTTAAAGAAGAAAATATTGATTATGCTTACTTTTATGAATTAATTGAATTTAAGGAAGATACTAATAAAGAGAAAAGAAAACAAATTGAATCTTTCTTATTTGAAAGTGGTATTTTAACTTCATTTATTACTTTAAAAGATGATTTAGAAAGTCTTGTTAAAACAAGATGTTTGAAACCTAGTTGCAAAGTTAAAAATAATTTATTAAAATATTTAAAACCAACTGATACTAAATATAAAGATAAAGTAGAAAAAATATTAGAAAGTATCTCCCTTGAAAGTGATTCAAATATTAAAATACTTGATAATGGTAAATATGAATTTGCGCTTATTGTTGGTAATACTAATTCAAATCATGAATTAAGATATATAGGAGAGAGTACAAGACTTGAATATCTTAATCAGGAAAAAGAAAAAATTGAAATTAGTATAAATAAGTATTTAGAAGAAATTAAAAATTTAGAACAGTTAAATATAAATCTTAATAAAGATATTGAAAATTTGGATATTGAATATAATTCATTTAATTATCAAGGGAATATTCTAAATTTATTTAAAGAATTAGATAAAATTAATTTTGATATTGATAATTTAAATAATAGTTTAAATGATCAAATTATAATTATTCAAAATTTAAATCATGAATTAAAAGATTTAGAAGTTAAACTAGAAGAATCAAAACAAGATTATTTAGGATCTCTTGATTACCAAGATATTTTAGAAGTAATTGATAATTTAAATAAATCTAAAGAATTAGTAGGAGAAATTTTAAATATTATATCGTCTTATAAAAATACTATTGAATTAGTTAATTATTATAAATTAAATATTAGTAATTTATATAGTGATTTAGATAATATTAAATTAAAACTTCAAGATATTGATTATTCTTTAGAAACTTATAAAAATAAACAACAAAATCTTGATGATATTATTAATAGTGATAAATATAAAGATATTGGACTTGAATATAAAAAGATAAGTGAAAGATTATTAGTTTTAAAGGATGAAATACCAAATAAAAGAGATTTAATCACGAGAAATAAAACAAATGTTGAATATTTAGAAAATAATATTTTAGAATTAAAGAATAATTTAGAATTAAAAGATATTTATAAAGAATTAACTTATAAAATATTTAAAGATGAATATAATCTTCATTATGTTTTAAGTGATGATTTAAAAGAAAATGAAATAACTAACTTCTTAAAAGAAATTAAATCTAATAATACGATGCGTGAAAGTTATGAAAAATTTAATGATGCTTTAAATAAACATGCTCAAGTACTAATTAATTATGCTCCTAAAAATATTACTTTACATGATGATGATAGTGATTATAAAGATTATTTAAATCGAGAAATTGTTGAAATAAAAGAATTGATAAGTGATGCTAAAAGACGAGATTTAGTATTTAATTATTTAGGAAAAAATGTTAATTTACTTGATTTATCGAAGGCTATTGATAACTCTATTTCTAGTTATGAAAATTTAATAAGTGAAGAAAATCGACGTTTATTTGAAGATTTGTTAATTAATAATATTGGATCATCTATTAGAAATAAAATTTATCAAAGTGAAGAATGGATTAAAGTTGTTAAAGATTATATGGAATCAATGAACACCTCAAGTGGACTTAGTTTTTCTTTAAAATGGGATGGAATAACCGCTTTAAATGAAGATGAACTTGATACAAGAGAAATTGTTAATATCTTTAAAAAAGATGCTAGTAATTTAAAACCTGAACATTTAACTAAAATAACTAATCATTTTAAAAGTAAAATTAAGGGAAAAGAAGAAGTTTTAGAAGAAAATGAAAGAAATTATTTAGAAATTATGAAAGATGTTTTGGATTATCGCAAGTGGTTTGAATTTAAATTGTATTTTAAAAGAGGAAATAATCCTCCTAAAGAATTAACCGATCGGGAATTCAATAAAATGAGTGGGGGAGAAAAAGCCATTGCTATGTATATTCCTTTATTTTCAAGTATTTATGCAAAACTAAATAGTGCTTATAAAACGGCTCCTCATGTTATTGCTTTAGATGAAGCCTTTGCTGGTGTTGATGATGAAAACATAAAAGATGCATTTAGAATTTTAAGTAAATTAGATCTTGATTATGTTTTAACTAGTCAACAACTATGGGGAGATTATGATACTGTTAAACACCTAGCCATCAGTGAACTACATCATCCAATTGGTTCTAAAGTAGTATCTATTTTAAAATATAAATGGGATGGAATTAAAAGGAGCAAAGTAGATGATCCAAGAGACTATGAAGACTAAGTTAAAAAACTATTTTAACAAAGAAGAATTTAAAGAATTTCTTTTAAAGTTAAAAAATAAATATATTCAATATGGAACTTGTAAAGGAACAATTAATATTAAACCAAAAACTCTTGATGAAGCTTTAAAATTATCTTTATTCTTATCCAAAAATATTAAAGTAAATACAAGTGTAAAAATAAAAATACCAGATATTCAAGCAGCTCTTGACGATAGTATCTTTGAAGGAGTTGAAGTTGATGAATTAGTATTGCTTTTTTATCCTGATATAAAAACTAAACAAGAATTAACTCTTGAAAAAAATAATTATTTACAAGATAAACTAACTTATTTAAAAGATAATTATAAAATATTAGAAACTTTATTAGAAAATAAAGAATCTAAAAAGAAAATAGAATATTTAATTTTTCATGATGATAAATTATTAGAAAATGTTTTAAAATCTTTAAGTAATTTACCAATTAATTATGATAATTTTGAATCTTTAGCAATCTTTTCTTCCAATATAACAGGTGATCCCCATTATTTTGATTTAGATACTCATAATAGCAATGTTTTATTACAATTTATTAGTTATTTGTATAATTTTAAATATGAAAATAAACGAATTAGAAAAAAAGAAATATTTGAAAGAGTTAATATTTTAATTGATGAAGTATCAAACATTGTTTTAACTTATAATTTATATGGAAATGAAATGTTAGATAGTTTTCAAAAAAATTTCACACCTTTAACCATTAATATGGCTAATTTAAGGAAAATGGATAACATAAAAACTAAAAATAATAAATTATTAATTTTAGAAAATCCATCTTTCCTTAGTAAAGTAATTGATTTAGAACTTGATTATTCAGTAATTATTACATCAGGTAATTCGAATTTTGTTGTGTATAAATTGCTGGATAAAATCAAAAATACCAAAATATATTTTAATGGTGATTTTGATCCAGAAGGACTATTAATTGCTAATAATTTTAAAAAAAGATATCCCGATTTAGAATTTATTGGTTATAATGAGGATTACTATATGAACGGAATATCTGATAAAGAAATTAGTAATTCCCGTTTAAAAAAATTAGATTTAATAGATGATAAAGATTTAATTATTATTAAAGATTTATTAAAGAATAATAAAGTATCATCATATCAAGAAGCAAATTATTTAAAAATATTAAGTGATATGAAAAAAGATAGAAAAGGAGCATAAAATGGATTTAGAAATATTAAAACATGCTAAAGATTATATAGAGAAAATGGCTAATGGAATAAATCCTTTAACAGGGGAGAAGGTTCCTGATAGTGATTTAATCAATAATATTCGAATATCTAGGTGTTTATTTTATGTCAACGGGGTTCTTTCAGATGTTTTGTTAAAGAATGGAAGATCAAGAAAAACTAAAAAACTTCCTTTTACTTTAGATTTAGAATTATTAGGTAAGTTTGCTTATACTGGTGAAGATTTATCAATTTCTAAGATTGTTCAAAGAATTAATGTCTTAAAAAGTGATGATGTTAAAAATTTAAAAGCAACTGATGTTTGCGATTGGTTAATTAGTATAGGTTTATTAGAAGAAGTTTTAATAAATGGAAGTAAGCGAAATTTACCAACCGAAACCGGAAAAAGTATGGGAATGTATACAGAACATCGAATTGGAAATTTTGGAGAATACGATATCGTTTTGTATAAAAGAGAAATGCAAGAATTTATAATTGATAATTTTCAAGGTTTAATGGAATTTCTAAAGGGATGTAAGGATGAAAAATAAAGAATTAAAAAAAATATTAGATAAAATTGATAATAATGATATTAAAAATTATTTACTAGATATACTTACTTATAATGAAAATATTATGAATGATTTTCGGGGCACATTTATTAATTATTTTCCAAAAATTACTAAGGAAGAATATAATAGAAAAATATATTCAGCTATTCAGTTAGCTTCTGGACGCGATGGTTATATAGATTACCGTGAGGCAAGTGAATATACTAGACTTATGTATGGATTTATTCGCGAAAGTAGAAATTTATTGGATAATAGAAATTATGAATCAGCTTTTGATATAGTAGAAACCATTTTAGATTCAATACCAGAAACAGATATTGATGATTCAAACGGTTCAACGGGAGAAGTTGCTAGTGATTGTATTGAAGTAATTGAAGATATTTTAGGATATTCTTTAATAGATGATTTAAATATAAGTTTTCGAATACTAAATTTTGTACTAGATGAAATTAAAACGGGTATTTTTTATAATTATGGTATTGAGTTATATCCTTTATTAGATTATTTTATAGATGAAAAAAGATATTTAAAAGAAATAGAAAATACTTTGAATTCATTTTTAAAGCATTCTAAAGAAACTGGCTCTATAAGAGGTAAATATAATAGTATTTTATCAAGAATAAAAAATATTGAAGAGTTGATTTAATAATAAAAGGACTATTAGGGATTAATAATTAATTTTTAATAGTCTTTTATATAAAGAAAATGGCATTTATTTTTAGTTTTAATCATATAATAAATTGTAAAAAAGTGTAAAAAGTGAGAATATTGTTGATTTTCTTTAGTTAATTTGTTATACTTATTGAGTACCCGGGGTCATAGCCAAGTGGTAAGGCAGTGGACTGCAACTCCTTGATCGTTGGTTCAAATCCGACTGGCCCCTCCAAATGCAGATATGGTTTAGTGGCTCGAATATGGCCTTGCCAAGGCTAGGACGCGGGTTCGATTCCCGCTATCTGCTCCATAAAAAAATATACTAGTACATAAAGTACTAGTTTTTTTATGGAGTAGTATGAGGAATCGAACTTCTCTCGTCTCAACTTAAGCTCCGGTCTTTTTATTATTTTTAAAATCTAAAATACTTTCCTTTATAAAATTCCATCTTAAAGTAACTATATATCTATCCTTAGAATTTTTAGAATTTCGTTCTAAATTTCTTTTTTGTTTATACTTTTATTGAAAACATCAATTTCTTCTTGATAAAGTTTTTTATATTCTTCAGAACTTAATGATTTAGAAAAGTCTATATTTCCTTCATTATCTCGTATATAACCATAATGATAACTAACATATTTATTAATAGTATTATATGGAATTTTTAATTTTTCCAAATAAATTTTAAAATCTTGAATTTGTTCGTGATGCATAGAATTACTGTGTCCGCATTTTAAACTGATATTTTTAATATGATTTTTATATTTGATAAAAATATCTGTCTTTTGCGAGACCTTATTTTTCCAAGATTTTATCTTTTCTTCATTATTTATTACATCTTCAAATAATTCTTTTAAAAATTTTTGGGAATTATTATCTAATTCATATAAGTATTTGTTGTTAAATAGATTAACAAAATCTTCTTCATTTTGATAACCATAGTTCATTTTTTTCCTCCCTGTAAAAAAAGAGTATATCTTTTTAAAGACATACCCCCGAATAGATATATTTTTCTTGCCTAAAAATATAAATTATCGACTAAATTTAATCGATCAACACATGGCA
This sequence comes from Bacilli bacterium, assembly GCA_017472015.1. Taxonomy (GTDB): domain Bacteria; phylum Bacillota_I; class Bacilli_A; order RF39; family UBA660; genus RUG591. Next base: position 51,660 of record JAFURC010000046.1, on the reverse strand, counting down.
AGTTAATTGATATATTTGTATTATAACAAATATTTTTTTAATGTAAAGTAAAATATTTTAACTTTGTAAATATTTAAGTAAGTTAAAAATTATAATTTGGTATTATTTGGAAATTTTTCTTATCTTGAAAATTTTATTATGTCAATATATCTGTCAAAATCTTGTTTTTTTAGTATCTCACGATTATAATAAAAAACATTGAAAAGAGGAGGAGTATTATCATGATTAAAACAAATTTACCAGTACTATTTATTAAAAATCATGAAATCTTCCCATACTGCGAAACCAAATTAGAATTCTCGGATACTAATATTAAAAAAACTATATCTTTAGCTGAAAGTTATTTTGATAACTGTGTTTTTATTGTTCATCAAAAGTCAAATGATAATTTAGAAAATTTAAAAACGATAAATGTTGGAATAATTGCTAAAATTAAATTAAAAATTGATATGCCAAATGGGAATATGCGAATTAATTTAAAGGGACTTAAAAGAGCAATTATTCATGAAATAATCGAAGAAGATAATTTATATGAAGCAAGTTTATCACTTGTAAATAAAGAAGAAATTGATCCAATTGAAGAAATTGCTATGTCAAGAACTTTATATAAAAGTTTAGATACTTATATTAAAGAAACAGAAACAACTTTATTTGATTCCGCAAAAGATATTCGTGATATTAATAAATTAACGGATATAATAGTTAGTTTATTACCACTTAACCATAACAGAAAACTTAAATATTTAAAAGAAGTTTCATCAGTTACTAGGTTAAAAATGTTACTTGATGACTTGGAATACGAATTATCCATAATTGGAATAGAAAAAGAAATTGATTTAAAAGTAAATAAAAAAATCGATGATAGTCAACGAGAATTTTATTTAAAAGAAAAATTAAGTGTTATTAAAGAAGAACTTCATGAAAATGCGTTAGATGAAATAACGATTTTAGAAAATAAAATTAATAATTTATCGGCTCCAAAAGGAATTAAAAAACGTTTAGAAATTGAACTTAATCGATTTAAAAGTTGTAATAGTAATTCACCTGAAGTGGGAATTATTAGAAATTATATTGACATTTTACTTAATTTACCATGGAACAAAAGTAGTGAAGAAAATTTTGATATAAACTCAATTAAAGAAATTTTAGAAAATAATCATTTTGGTTTACAGGAAACTAAAACAAGAATTTTAGAATACATAATGGTAAAACATTATACGAATCAAAAAAATGTCCCAACCCTTTGTTTAGTAGGTCCTCCTGGTGTTGGAAAAACGAGTATTGCTTTAAGTATAGCTGATGCTCTTAATTTAAAATCAGTTAAAATTTCTGTAGGGGGCGTGAATGATGAAGCGGAAATCATTGGACATAGAAGAACTTATGTAGGAGCAGCTCCTGGAAAAATCATGTCAAGTATTCAAAAAATTGGAGTTAATAATCCAGTTTTCATTATTGATGAAGTTGATAAAATGACCAAAGACATCAAAGGAGATCCAGCTAGTGCTTTACTTGAAGTTCTTGACAAGGGTCAAAATAATCGATTTGTTGATCACTTTATTGATGAAGAGTTTGATCTATCCAAAGTTATGTTTATATTAACGGCTAATTATATTGATCAAATCCCTAAAGAACTAAGAGATCGGATGGAAATAATTGAACTTGGAAGTTATACAGAATATGAAAAAATTAAAATTGCAAGAGATTATATGATTCCTCAACTTGAAAAAGAATATCTACTTGAAAGTGGTGAAGTTTCTTTAACCAATAAAACTTTAACAAATATCATTCGTTTTTATACCAAAGAAAGTGGAGTTCGTGAACTTGAAAGAGTAATTAGAAAGATTTACAGAAAATATATTTGTAATAAGTTAGAAAGTAAGAAAAAACTTGATCCTAATAAAAATTTAGAAAATATAATTGGAATACCAAAGTACCGAGTAAACAACAATACGGAAAATTTAAAAGGAGTAGTAACTGGACTTTCTTATACTCCGTATGGAGGGGATACTTTAAAAATTGAAGTTATATCATATCCAGGTGAGAATAATATAAAAATAACCGGATTAGTTGGAGATGTGATGGAAGAGTCAATTAATGTTGCTTTCGGTTATTTAAAAGGAAATTATCAAGAATATAATTTAGATATAGATTTTATAAATAGTCAAACATTTCAAATTCATATCCCTTCAAATGCTGTTAAAAAAGATGGTCCAAGTGCTGGTATAACAGTTGCTACATCTATTTTATCTTACTTGAAAAATCAAGTAATTTCTAATACTATTTCCATGTCAGGAGAAATTACTTTAACTGGGAATATCTTAAAAATAGGTGGAGTTAAAGAAAAAATAATTGCTGCAATTGACAACAACATTGAACTTATCTATATGCCAAAAGCCAATATGGAAGAAGTATTGGAATTAGAATATTTATATAAAAATAAATTAAAGATTAAATATGTTTCAAATTATCAAGAAATCTATGAAGAACTTTTTCGTGAAAATGAAAAATAATATGTCAAAATAAGTACTTATCTTTGAAAAAATTGTTTTAACTTGTTATAATATCTGTGGTGAATTATGAAAAGAAGTGAAGTAGATCGAACTAAGTTAGCCCCAATGATGGCTAAATATATGTCGATAAAAGATGATTATGAAGATACTTTAATCTTTTTTCGTTTAGGTGATTTCTATGAAATGTTTTTTGAAGATGCAGAAATTGCTAGTCGCGAATTAAGTTTAACATTAACCGGAAGAAATGCCGGACTAACAGAACGGGTTCCAATGTGTGGGGTACCAGCCCATTCGTATCAAGGATATGTTGCAAAACTTGTGGAACGTGGTTATAAAGTTGCCATTTGTGAACAATTAACTGATGCTAAAGAAAGTAAAGGAATGGTTGAACGTGATGTTGTTCAAGTTATTACCAAAGGAACTTTAATGGATAATTTAACTTTTGCTAATGATAATAACTATATTGCAAGTATTTATGATTTTTCCTATTCCTATGCTTTAACTATTGCTGATATATCAACAGGAGAAATCTCTTCCATGATATTAAATGATATCGATAGTTTATACAGAGAACTTATAAATAAAAACATCAAAGAAGTCATTGTCAATGATACAATTGATCGAGAAATTTTATACAACTTAAAAACTCTTTATAATATATTAGTAACAATAACTGATAAAGTAAATGAATATGAAGATTATAAGCATATCTATTCGGATGTAAGTGATATTCGTTTATTAACCTCAATTAAACATTTATTAACTTATGTCACAGAAACTAAAAAAAGTAGTTTAAAATATTTAAAAAAAGTAGTTTTAAATCAAGAAAGTGAGCATTTGTTATTTGATTTTCATACAAAGAAAAATTTAGAATTAACAGAAACAATAAGAGATAATACAAGAAATAATTCTCTGTTGTGGCTACTTGATAAAACAAAAACAGCTATGGGAAGTAGATTATTAAAACAAAATTTATTATCTCCATTTAGAGATTTATCTTTAATTGAAAGACGGCATAACTATATTGAAAGTTTATTAACAAATTTTTTGGTAAAAGAAAATTTAAGTGAGTATTTAAATGATATATATGATCTTGAACGTTTAATTGGACGTATTAGTTATGGTAATTTAAATGCCAGGGATATGTATCAACTTTTAAATTCTTTAAAAATGTTACCAAATATTAAAGAAGAACTTGAAAAAATTAATTATGATAAGTCTTTAAAAACTTTAGATGATTTGGTTTTGTTGTTAGATAAAAGTATTAATCCTTATGCTCCCCTAACTTTAAAAGAAGGTAATTTAATTAAAGATAATTATAACAAGGAGTTAGATGATTTAAGGAGTATTAAAAATAATAGTCGAGATTTTATTTTAAGGCAAGAAGAAGAAGAGCGTGAAAGAACAGGAATTAAAAATTTAAAAATTGGTTATAATAAAGTATTTGGTTATTATATTGAAGTAAGCAAGGGAAGTATTCCACTTGTTAAAGATGAATTTGGGTATATTAGAAAACAAACTTTATCAACCGGAGAAAGATATATAACAGAGACTTTAAAAGAAATAGAACAAATTATTTTACAAGCAGATGAGAAAATTATTGGTTTAGAATATGAACTTTTTAATGAAATTCGGGAAGAAGTAATTAAAAATATTGCTGATATTCAAGAAATAAGTGATATTTTAAGTGATGTTGATATTATTGTTTCTTTAACAACTATTGCCGATAAGTATCAGTTTGTAAGACCAACTTTTAATACAAGTCATGAAATAAAAATACTTGAAGGACGTCATCCAGTAGTTGAGGCAGTTAATAAAATCGATTATGTTCCTAATGATATTATTATGGATAAAAATTGTAATTGTTTATTAATAACCGGACCTAATATGGCTGGTAAATCAACTTATATGAGACAACTTGCTATAATTGTTATTATGGCGCAAATTGGATCATTTGTTCCTTGTAAAAGTTGTTCGATTCCAATGTTTGATAAGATATTCACGCGAATTGGGGCTAGTGATGATTTAGTAAGTGGTGAGTCAACTTTCATGGTTGAAATGAAAGAAGCCAATTATGCTCTTCAAAATGCAACCGAAAATAGTTTAATATTATTTGATGAATTAGGTCGAGGTACGGCAACATATGATGGGATGAGTCTTGCTTATGCAATCCTTGAATATATTCATAATGAAATTGGAGCCAAAACCTTATTTTCAACCCATTATCATGAATTAACTGATTTATGTAAAAAACTAAAAAAAGTTAAAAATGTTCATGTCAGTGCTCTTGAAGAAAATGGGACAATTACATTCCTTCATAAAGTAGTAGATGGAGCAGTTTCTAAAAGTTATGGTATCAATGTTGCTAGTCTTGCTAAACTTCCAGATTCAGTTATTCAAAAGGCTGAACAAATTTTAAATAATTATGAAACTAAATCAAAAACTAATAAAAAAGAAGCCATAGTTCAAACTAGTTTTAATTTCTCTGAACCTAAAGAAGATGAAAATTTAAAAAGAATTAAAGACTTAGATATTTTAAATTTAACTCCAATTGAAGCTATTAATTTTTTATATGAATTAAAAAGTAATTTAAAATAAAAGAGAAGTAATTAAAGTTATAATTATTTCTCTTTTAATATACTTTCAATTATTTCTTTATTCTTATTTATTCTTTCATTACTTGAATTCAATTTTAAGGCTTCATCTATATAATATAAGCTTTCAGGTAATAATCCTTTATAATAACAAGCAATACTTAATAAATCATATGGAGTTTCATTCCAAGAAAATAATTCATTTATATAAGTTTTTTTATGATTAGTTATTTTTAAGGCTTGTTTTAAGTAAAGATAAACTTTATCATAATCCTCTTTTTCATAATATAACATTGCAAGTTCTACATATGGATCTCTTAAGTAAGGGGCTTCTTGAATTGCTTTTTCATACCACATAATACTTTCATCAAATCGTTTTAAATTTTTATAACATCTTGCAATAAAACGCATTGAAGCACATCTTTCATCTTTCCATGTGGCTTTTTTTAAACTTAAATGGCGAGTTAAAGTATCAATTGCTTCTTGATATCTATTGTAATACATATATTCACGTCCTAAATAATGCATATTCCGATCATCTTCTGGATCTTCTAAAACAGATAACTCAAGTAAATTTAAATAATTACTGCGACTTTTATTACTATCCGGATAATGGTTAATAACTAGTTCCGGAATTAATTTTCTTGTTTCATTATTATTAATATTCGTTAAGACTTCATGAACTGGATGAGTCCATTTATAATCTTTTTTAGTGTGAATTTTGTCAGCATGGAAACTAATATCTGGATTACCATTATCATCTATGTGCCAATTGTAAGTATAACTTATTCTGGTTTCTCCATGATAATTTTTTTCAAGTAATTCGCGCCAACCTGTTTCAAATACTTCATCTAAATCGGTTGAAATACATAAAGTAGCATCATCAGGAACTAAGTCAAGGGCCAAGTTTCTGGCTGTATCAAACCTAAAAGGCTCAATTATTGTTTGACTAACTTTAACACCTAACTTTTCAAGTTTTTCTTTAGTATCATCAGTTGAACCAGTATCTAAAACAATTATTTCATCGGCTTCCTTCATAGATTCATACCACCGATTAACAAACTTACTTTCATTTTTACTAATTGCATATACAACTATTTTCATAATTCCTCCCATAAATTATATTTTATTTTTAGGTAAATATACTTAGCAAAGATAAATACACCTCATACTATAAAGTAGATAGGAGGATATTTTATGTTTCAAGAAAGATGTTATGATAGAGATAACGATATAAACAATAATTTCTATGCTGATAATATGACTAACAACATCGATATGGATCAAAATAATTTTAATCAAGGTATGAATTATATGGGTCAAATGCCAGGAAATATTAGCAGTCCTTTATATGAACCAATGCAAGAACGTGTTGTAAATAGAACCTTTGTTCATGAAGTACCACATGTATGTCCAATGCGTACACGAGTTGTTAATCATCATATATTTAGACATACCTACAGACCTGAATATTCATGTTGTGAACAAAATGTTGTTAGTCAAGAACAATGTGGTTCATGTTGTCAATTTAGATAGCCTAGGCTATCTTTTTAAATATAATTTAATTTTTAGGATAAAATAATAAGCGAAAACAATTGATGAAAGTATAAACATTGTATATACTTTTGGTGATGGTGGTGATTATATGGAAGCAAGACTGCAAAAATGGGGAAACTCAGATGGAATTAGAATACCTAGTAGCATTTTAAAATCTTTAAATTTAAAAACCAATGATATATTAAATATCGAACAAGAAAATGATAAGATAATTATCAGTATTCCGAAGAAAAAAAAGATATCTTTAAAAGAAAAATTTCAGGAATATAAAGGAAGTAACTTGGCTAAAGAATTTTCTTGGGATGAAGATAGGGGTAGGGAATTATGGTAGAAGAATATATTCCAAGACAAGGTGATATTGTATTTTTAGACTTTAATCCAATTAAGGGGCATGAACAAACTGGATTTAGTCCGGCAGTTGTTGTTAGTAATAATGTTTTTAATCAAAATACCAAAATGGTTATGGTATGTCCAATTACCTCTAATGATAAAGAATTTCCAACACATTATTCTTTAGAAGATACTATAAAAATAAAAGGTTCAGTTTTATGTGAACATATAAGAAGTATAGACTATGAAATTAGAAACTTGAAATTTGTTGAAAAATTAAGTGATAATGATTTTTTAAGTATAATTACATTATTAAATGCTTGTATAGAAGAATAAGGTTATAAAATAATATGTAATAATAGTTTATATTTATATTGTAATTTTAGATAGCTTAGACTATCTTTTTTAGCATAAGAAATTAAATAGAATACAATAAAATGAAAATATTATTGTGGTTATCTATGAAAATACCTTTAAAATATCAAAGTAGTGAATTTGATTGTGCTACTACATCTTTTTTAAATGCTATTAATTACTTATTTTCAACTGAAGAAATAAATCCAGAAATTATTAAAATGATTAATTTATATACGATGGATTTAAGTGATGAATTTAAAAATCCTTATAAAGGGGGAACTAGTAGAAAGGCAATTGAAAAACTAACTTTTGTTCTAAATAAATATCCAAAGAAATTTAATTTATATTATCAAGTATTAAAAAAAGAAGAAGTTAGACTTGAAAAAATGGAAAAATGTTTAGATAACAATGGAGTTATCTTAATAAGATGTTATCAAAGTGTTGAACACTATGTCATCATTACTAAAATTAAAAAGAAATGGGTTTATATATTTGATCCATATTATATTAGTCGTAAAAAATATAAAGATAAAAGTTTTAAAATTATTTTAAATAAACCATTTTTATATAATAGAAAGGTTAAAATAGAAAGATTATTTGAAGAAACTAAAAAAGATTTTTCATTAGGAAGTATTTCTTTAAGACAATGTGTCTTATTAAATAAAATTAAAAGATAAAATAAATAATTTCTATAAATTAATTTATAATTATGGTTAATGTGTCAAAAAAAGAAAAAATAATTTACTTTAATAAGTAATAATGCTATAATTAGATTATATTTTTTTAGGAGTGTTTATATGTTAGAAAATTTAGAAATATTATTTAGCGAAGAAAAATTACAAGAAAGAATTAAAGAAATGGCTTTAGAAATTAAAAGAGATTATAAAGATGAAGAAGTAATCTTTTGTTCAGTTTTAAAGGGAGCTATATTCTTTACAGTTGATTTAATGAAAAAATATGATGGAGATGCGAAAATTGATTTTGTTCGTGTATCTAGTTATGAAGGAGAGAATTCAACTGGGAAAATTAATTTAAAAATTCCTTTAAAGAAAGAAAATATTGAAGGGAAAAATATTATTTTAGTTGAAGATATAGTTGATACAGGAAGAACTTTTAAATATTTAACTGAATATATTAAAGAATTTAATCCAAAAAGTGTTAAAACTTGTGTTTTACTAGATAAGAAAGCTCGCCGGGTTGTTTCGTTTGATGCTGACTATGTAGGATTTACAATCGATGATTTGTTTGTTATTGGATATGGTCTTGATTATGATGAAAAATATCGTAATTTACCATATATCGGATATGTTAAGAGTAATTAAACTTAACATATTTTTTTGTAAACAATTTGTAAAGTTTTTTTAATTAACTTGCATATTTTTTCTCTTAATATTATTCTTATAATATAGGAGAGTGATAGAATGATTTATCCATCAATAGATAAACTTTTAAATATTGTATCTTCAAAATACGAACTAGTTCATATAGCTGCTAAAAGAAGCAGACAAATCAATAATACGAATTTTTTACAATTACCAACTAGAAAATATAAATCTGAAAAAAATATTGGCAAATCTTTAGAAGAACTTTCAGAAGGTTTGATAAAAGTCAAGAAATAACTTCAAAAATCTTGACTAATTCTAATATCTAAGATACAATTTATTTATAGGTTATTTGTTATCTATTATATAAGGGTTAAAAGGTGATTTTATGAATTCAAAAGGTCAAGCACTTGTTGAATATGTTCTTATTATTGCACTTATTTCAGTAGTTGTAATTGGAATTGTAAATGCTTTTGGTGGGTATTTAAAAGATGCTATGACAAAATCTTCTTGTTCTCTTGTTGATCAAGAGTATGTTAAAGGAGAAAAAGCAGGAGAAGGATATTGTAAGGATAAAAGTAATTGATTAGCAATTACTTTTTAAATTTCTGGCTAATATAAATATATTTTCTTAAAAATGACATAATAAGTAAGGGTGGTAGATATGAATTATAAATGTGTTGATTTAAAATATGGAAAGCTGCATTTGATTCAAACTAAAAAGTTTAGATCAATTAATATTAAAATTTTATTAAAAGACAAAATAAAAAAAGAAGATATAACAAAAAGAAATTTTTTAACAGATTACTTAGTTTTAACAACTAAAAAATACAAAACAAGAAAAGAATTAGCTTTAAAAATTCAAGAACTTTATTCTCTTTATATTTCAAGTTACAATACAAGAATTGGTAATTATTTAGTTACAAGATTTAATATGTCTCTTTTAAATCCTAAGTATACAGAAGACGGGATGTTAAGTGAAAGCATTGATTTATTGCATGAAATAATATTTAATCCTAATCAAAAAAACAATAAGTTTGATAGTAACCTATTTAAAATCATTAAAAAAGATATTTTAACAGAAATTGAAACTGTTAAAGAAAATCCAAGAATGTACTCTAATATTAAAATGTTAGAAAATATGGGAAGTGACTCCTATAGTTATCATGGATATGGATATAAAGAAGATTTAGAAATGATAACTGAAGAAAATTTATACAAGTATTATAAAGAATTTCTAACTAAAAGTGATGTAGATATATATGTAATTGGAGATTTCAAAGAAGATGAAGTAATTAAATTAGTTAAAGAAAAATTAGATTTTAAAACTTTAAAAAAAGAAAAAGAAAATATTTATATAACTCATAAAAAAATAAATAAACGAAGTAAAACTATTGTTGAAAATTCTAATTTTAATCAATCTAAATTAGCAATAGGTTGTAAGATAGGGGAGTTATCAGAATTTGAAAGAAAATATGTAATTAACTTATATAATATGATTTTAGGTGGAGGATTTAATTCTAAATTTATGCAAGAAATAAGAGAGAAGAAATCCCTTGCATATTACATAAATTCAGCTGTTAATAAAGCCGATAATATACTAATAATTCAATCAGGTATTAGTTATCAAAATTTTGATAAAGTGATTTCTAGTATTAAAAAGATTATGAAAAATATTAGTTTAGGAAGTGTAACAGAAGAAGAACTGGAAAATGTTAAAGTTGAATACTTAAGTATTTTAGAAGAAACATATGATAGTGAAGAAAGTATAGTTGAAAATTATATAGCACTTAATTTATTAGATTTAGATAATTATGAAACAAGAAAAAAAAGGGTTTTAGAAGTTAGTTTAGATGATATAAAAAATATTAGTAAGAAAGTATCAATTGATACAGTTTATTTACTAAAGGGGGATAATAATGGAAAAAACTAATTTTAATAACTTAGATCAAGATATGTATTCATTTACTTTAGAAAATGGTTTAAGAGTTTATTTAATACCTTTTAAAGATAAAAAGAACTATTATGCTGTTTTAGGAACTAAATATGGATCAAATGATATTGAATTTAATATTGATAATCAAAATATAAAAACTCCATTTGGAACAGCTCACTTTTTAGAACACAAGATGTTTGAACAAGAAGATGGAATAGATCCCTTTAAGTTCTTTTCAAAAAGTGGCGTAAATACAAATGCTTCAACTACATTTAACAATACTAGATATTATATCTGGGGAATCAATGATATTTATAAAAACATAAATTATTTATTAGATTTTGTTTATTCACCATATTTTACAGATAAAAATGTTTTAAAAGAAAAAGGAATTATTAAAGAAGAAATATTAATGTATGAAGATGATCCTGAATGGGCACTTGATGATAATATGCGAAAGAACTTATTCTATGAATTACCAGTTCGTGAAAAAATAGCTGGTACAATTTCTTCAATTGAAAATATAACCAAGGAAGATCTGTATAATGCCTATAATACATTTTATAATCCAAGTAATATGTTTTTAATAATAGGTGGTAATATTGATCCCGAAGAACTTGAAAAACTAATTAAAAATCATGAGAAATTAAATAGTATAAAAAAGAACAATGAGATAAAAAGAAAAAAATATAAAGAACCTAGTGATGTATCTGAAGAATTTACTAAATTATATATGAATGTTAAGGTACCTAAAGTTCGTTATAGTATGAAAATAAATACAAATAATTTTAAGAACTTCTCTAGTATTGAAATTAATATGTATATGGGAGTAGTTATTTCTAGTTTATTTGGAAGTACTTCAGATTTTAAAGAAAAAGTTCTAAACGAAGCTTTAACAACGGGTTTTTATGTTGAAAAAAATAATTATGATAATTTTCTAACTTTAGATATAACTGCTGAAAGTGATAAAGCAGATATGTTTATAGATGAAGTAAAAGATAATTTAAAAAATATTAAAATAAAAAAAGATGAGTTGGAACGTATTAAAAAAGTTTGGATTGCTAGTGAAATTCGAATGATTGATAATGTTGAAGCAACGGTTGATAATATTTATAGTGATTTAATATTATATGATAAAGTATATGATAATCGAATTGATATAATTAAAGAATTAAATATTAAGAAATTAAATAAATTCTTAAAAGAATTAGATTTATCTAATCAAAGTTTAGTAATGGTATTACCAAAGGAAGAAAAAGATCTATTTTAGTAGATTTTTTTTAATTTTTATGATATTATTTAGTTAAGAATAGAGGGATTTATGAAAAAAATATTATTATTTGTGTTTTTATTTTTCTTAACTTTTTTAAATACTAAAGCAGATGAAGTTTATTTAAAAAATATTTTAATTGATGGAGTTAGTTTAAAAGATTTTGAAACTTTAAAAACTACTTATGATTTGAAATATGAAAGTACTAAAGAAAGTCTTAATTTAGCCTATGATTATGACAAAAATTTATATAAAGGAAAAGGTAATACTGGAGAAGTTAAACTTAATTATGGACTTAATAAATTAAGTTTTACTTTAACAAGTATGGATAATGAAAAAACAATTACATATAATTTGAATATAACAAGGGAAGATGGAAGAAGCAATGATAATTCTTTAAGAAGTTTAACAGTTGCTTCTAAAAAAGTTAATTTAACTGATAGTTTGGAATATGAAGTATTAGTTGATAATAGTTTAAAAAGTGTTGAATTAACCGCTGTTAAAAATCATGAAAAAGCCGAATTTTTAAATGGATATGGAGAAAGAGTTGGAAGTAATAAAATAACTTTAAGTGGTGAAATAACGAAAATTGAAGTGAAAGTTAAAGCCGAAAATGAAAGTATTAAAACATATGTCATAACTATTAGAAAAGAAAATTATAAAAGTCCTGATAATACTTTAAAAAGTTTAAAAATAAATGAAATTAATTTTAAATTTAGTCCAAATATAACTGAATATAATTTAAATTGTGATAATTCAGTTGATAAAATTAATATAAATGCTTTAACAAATTATGAAAAAGCAACAATTGATTATGATCGGGTAGTTAATTTAAATGTTGGTTTAAACGAAGTTAATCTTTTAGTAACTGCTGAAGATGGTACAACAAAAACTTATAAATTAAATATTACAAGACTTGAAAAAGAATATTTAGTTAAAGATATAGAAATAACAGGAGTTGAATTTGATTTTAATCCAGAAGTATTTGATTATGAAATAGAAACTAATTTAGATACTTTAGATTTTAAAATAACTTTAAATAAAGAAACGGTAACTTCAAATATTTTAAATAATGAATCTTTAAGTAATAATAGTTTGGTTCAAATAGAAATTAAAGAAGGAGAAGAAGTTTTAATTTATAATTTTAAAGTTATCAAAGAGGAAATAGAATCAGATGTTACTAATCAAAATAATGAAGATAAAAATCAAGAAAATAATTTCTTCAAAGAATATGAAATGTATATTGGAATAGGAGTTTTCTTTTTTGGGATATTTAGTATGATGGTAGCACTTCTCATGATGCCTAAAAAAAGTCAAATTATGTAAAAATTATTGTTTAAAAATATAACGTTTGCTATGCTTAGTATGGTGATATATGTGGCAAAGTTATATTTTTTTTATGGAGCAATGAATTCAGGTAAAACAACAAGAATTTTACAATGTGCTTATAATTACGAAGAAAAAGGGATGCGTCCAATTATCATGAAACCGAAAACTGATACAAAGGGTGCAGATAAAATAGTATCAAGGATTGGAGCAACTAGAAAAGTTGATTATTTAATTGAAAAGAATGAAAACATTTTTGATTCTATAATCAATGAATATGGACATGTCGACTTAATATTAGTCGATGAAGCCCAATTTTTAACAACTAGACAAGTTAATCAATTAATGGATATTGTAATAGACTTGGATATTCCAGTTATGTGTTATGGTTTAAGAACAGATTTTAAAGGAAATAGTTTTCCGGGTGCCAGAAGACTTTTAGATATTGCTCATGAATTAACGGAAATTAAAACGATTTGTGATTGTGGTAAAAAAGCCATGTTTAATGTAAGACTTGTAAATGGAAAAGTTACAACAGAAGGTGAGAGTGTTGCAATTGATGGAGAAGGGAAAGTAACTTATACGGTTGCATGTAGTAGATGTTTTAGAATGAAAACCAGAAAGAAATTTGATCATCCTGAAACAGTATATGAATAAATAATAACAAAAAAGACTTAGTCATTTGAACTAGGTCTTTTAATATCCAATATAATTGGTAAGATAATAGGTTTTCTACCGGTTAGTTCCATAATATAAGCACTTATATTTGTTTGTAAAAAACTTTTTATATCTTGAAAATTAGTTTGTTCTTTAAGTTTATTTGTAATTAATAAACTTGATTTAATCTCTAACATTTTAATTAATTCTTCGTTTTCATTTACTTGGATAAATCCTCTTGTTACAATAGATGGCTTGCTTAGAAGTTTCTTGTTTTTCATATCAATATTAGATACAATTACAAGTATTCCATCACTGGCCATGATTTTTCTATCTCTTAAAACTTGAGTTGCAACTTCTGAAGCACTATTTCCATCAATGTAGACTTCATCCATTTTTATTTTTTCACCGATGGTTATTTTATGATTATCAAGAATTAGAGAATCACCATTATCTAAAATGAAAATATTTTCTTTTTTAACCCCACACATGTTAGCAAGATCACCATGACTTTTTAACATTCTATACTCACCATGAAAAGGTAACATATATTTAGGCATCAAAAGTCTTATCATAAGTTTTAATTCTTCTTTATTAGCATGACCTGATGTATGGATATTCGAGATATTTGTATTTGTATAAACTTTAACACCTTGTAAATATAATTTATTAATAATTCTTGAAATACCAAGGGCGTTTCCTGGAATTGGACTAGATGAAAATACAACAACATCATCTGGTCTTAATTTAATATGTTTATGTTCAAGATCAGCAATTCTTGATAGGGCTGCTAGAGGTTCTCCTTGACTACCAGTTGATAAAATACAAAGTTCTTTTGGCTTTAAAGTATTGGCTTCTTCAGGAGATATAAATAATTCTTTGTGATTGATATATCCTCCTTTAATAGAAATTTCTATATTTGATTCCATACTGCGACCAAAGATACAAATTTTTCTTTTATGTTTATAACACGTTTCAACTATATGTTTTAATCTATATATATTCGATGCAAATGTTGCAATGATAATTCTACTATTAGTTTCAGTATCAAATATATCATTTAAAGTAGCATCAACCATTGATTCACTTGTTGATATGCCTTCATTTAAAGCATTAGTTGAATCACTTAATAATAAGTCAACTCCTTCTTCCCCAATTCTTGCCATTTTATGTAAATCAGAAATTGGTCCAATTGGGGTAAAATCAAATTTAAAGTCCCCAGTTGTAACAATTGTACCATTTGGAGTTTTAACTCTTATTCCATGAGAATCTGGAACAGAGTGGGTTGTTCTAAAGAAATCAACTTCAAAATATTTAAATTTAATAATATCATCTGATTTGTAACTAAATAAATTATCAAAACGAATATTTTTATCAAGTAATTTCATTTTAATAAGTTCACATGCTTGATTTGGAGCATAGATATTTTTAATATCAATAGTTCCAAGTAAAAAAGGAATTGCTCCTATATGATCTTCATGTCCATGAGTTATAAATAAAGCTTTAATCTTACTTTCATTTTCTTTTAAATAAGTATAATCAGGAATAGTATAATCAATACCTAACATCGTAAGTTCCGCAAAAGAAATCCCTGCATCAATAATAATAATTTCATCATCATGTTCAAGGGCATACATGTTTTTACCGATTTCTCCAAGTCCGCCTAAAATAACAAAACGAGTTTGCTTCGTTTTTTGCATTTACTAAAATCCTCCTTTCTTTAAGTTATAAGAACTAACTCAAACATTATACTATTTTTTTTTAATATTGTAAATATCTTTTAAATTTGTTAAAATACTTTTGTTTGGAAATATTATATTAATTTAAAAAAATTGGAGGAATATTATGGATTATGAATTAATTAGAAAAATTCGAGAAAATACAGATATAGTTGATCTAATAGGAAAATATATTCCTCTTGTTAAAAAAGGAAAAAATTATTTTGGACTATGTCCTTTTCATAGTGATACCAACCCGTCTTTAAGTGTCTCAAGAGAAAAACAAATTTATAAATGTTTTGTATGTGGAGAAGCCGGAAATGTTTTTAATTTTTTAATGAAATATGAAAATATTAGTTTTAAAGAAAGCGTTAGATTAGTTGGAAATGAAATAGGTGTTAGTATATTTGAAGATTTTAAAAGAGTCGATGATAAAAATAAAGTTTATTATGATATCTATGATATAGCAAATAAGTTTTATCAAAATAATTTATTATCAAAAGAAGGAGAAAAAGCAAGAGAATATTTAAAAACAAGAAATCTTGATATGGACACGATTAAAGAGTTTCAAATAGGTCTTTCTTTAAAGAATCGGGATACTTTAACTAACTTATTAGTAAAAAAAGGATATGATATTAATACTTTAAATAATTTAGGACTTGCTACTGATGATTATGATACATATATTAATAGGATAATATTCCCGTTATTTAATTTTAATGGTTTAGTAAATGGTTTTTCCGGAAGAATATTTAATGGAGAAAACATAAATAAATATTTAAATAGTAAAGAAACTCCAATATTTAAAAAGGGTGAGAATTTATTTAATTATCATCGGGCTAAAGAAAGTGTTAGGCAGGATAAATTTGTTATTGTTATGGAAGGATTTATGGCCGTTATTAGGGCTTACACAATAGGGGTTAAAAATTGTATTGCTTTAATGGGAACTTCACTAACTAATGAACAAATATTATCCATTAAGAAGTTAAGTAATAAAGTCTATTTATGTTTAGATGGTGATAAAGCCGGAGAATCGGCTACAATAAACAATGGGAAACTTTTAATGGATGCAAATTTAGATGTAAAAGTAATTCCTTTAAGTGATAACTTAGATCCTGATGATTATATATTAAAATATGGTAGTGATAAGTTTTATTCTTTAATTAGTAATGCTATTAATTATAATGATTATAAGATTAAAGTATTAAAAAAAGGAATTGATTTCAACAGTAGCAATGATTTAGCTAATTATATTAATTTAGTCTTAAATGAAATAAGTTTAGAAAATGATGAAATAAAACGCGAAATAATGTTAAAAAATCTTGCTAAGGAAACTAATGTATGGTATAATACTTTGGAAAAAAAGTTGAATGAGTTGTTGTCTAAAAAAGTAAGTGTTTCTAAAACAAATTTTAAAGAGCCTTTAGTTAAAGTTAAAAAGTTTGATAAATATGAAAAAACTTTACAAACTATTGTTTATTATATGGTAAGTAATCGCGAAGTAATTACAATTGTTTCTAATAGTCATATTCATATACCACTTGATTCTTATAGAATATTAATAAGAGAGATAACGTATTTTTATGAAAAATATGGTTATATTAATATAGCAGACTTTTTAACTTATATAGAGGATAATAAAGAACTTAAAGATTTGTTTAGTGAGATATTAAAACTTGATATTGAATATTCAGAAGATAAAAAAGTTATTTTAGATTATTTAAAAGTAATTAAGGATTATAATGTGGCTCTGGAAATTAAAAGATTAGAGAATTTAATAAAAAATGAAATTGATCCAAATGAACAAGCTAAAATAAGTAATCAAATCATGAAACTTAGAATAGGGAGTGAAAGTAATGATTAATGAAGTTAAAACTTTTGAAGAAAGAAAATTAGCCTTAGTTGAATTAGGTAAGAAAAAAGGATTTGTTACATATGAACAACTTGCTAATGAATTAAAAGGTCTTGATGTAGATGCTGATGCTTTAGATGATTTATATAATATTTTACTTGAAAATAAAATTGATATATTATCTGAAGATGATGATACAACTAGTGGTGAAGAATTAGAAATAGAATCACCTGATAAGATACTTGAAGATTTAACTGCTTCAAAAGATATAAAAATAAACGATCCAGTTCGTATGTATTTAAAAGAAATTGGACGTATTAACCTATTAACAAGTGATGAAGAATTTGAATATGCTCGTCTAGCTACTGAAGGTGATGAACATGCTAAAACAATGCTTGCTGAATCTAATTTACGTTTAGTTGTTAGTATTGCTAAACGTTATGTTGGACGTGGAATGTTATTTTTAGATTTAATTCAAGAGGGAAACATTGGGCTAATGAAAGCCGTTGATAAATTTGATCCAGACAAAGGTTATAAATTCTCAACTTATGCTACTTGGTGGATTCGTCAAGCAATAACTCGTGCTATCGCTGATCAAGCAAGAACTATAAGAATTCCTGTTCACATGGTTGAAACAATTAATAAACTAGCTCGTATTCAAAGACAATTAACTCAAGAATTAAACCGTGAACCAACAGATGAAGAACTTGCTAAAAAACTTGGAATTTCTCTTGATAAAGTTCGAGAAGTTTATAAAATTAGTCAAGATCCGGTAAGTCTTGAAACTCCAATTGGCGAAGAAGATGATTCCCATCTTGGAGACTTCATTAAAGATGAAAGAACTATGTCACCTGAGGAGTATACAGAAATTGGTATGTTAAAAGAAGAATTATCAGGAGTACTCCTAACTTTAACTGAACGTGAAGAAAAAGTTTTACGTCTTCGATTTGGACTTGATGACGGGCAATGCAGAACTCTTGAAGAAGTTGGACAAATATTCAATGTAACAAGAGAACGTATTCGTCAAATTGAAGCCAAAGCCTTAAGAAAGTTGCGTCATCCAAGTAGATCTCGTAAATTAAAGGATTTCTTAACAGACTAATGAAACTTAGCAAAAGATTAGAGCGTGTTGCCTCATATGTTCCAGATAACTCGGATTTAATTGATGTTGGATGTGACCATGCTCTTTTAGATATATATTTATATAACAACAGAAAAAATATTAGGATATTAGCATCAGATATCAATGAAAAACCTTTAAGTATTGCAAGAGAAAATATAAAAAAACATGGTTTAGAAGATAAAATAAAAGTTATTTTAAATGACGGTATCAATAATATACCAAGTAATATAGATACAATTGTAATATCTGGAATGGGTGGCGTGTTAATTAGTGATATCTTGAGTGATAAGAATAACTTGAAAAATATTAAAAATATTATTTTATGTCCTAACAATGATTTTCCAATCGTTAGAAAAATACTAAACAAAAATAATTTTCAAATAATCAAAGAAGAACTATTAACTGAAAAGAATATAACTTATTTAATTATAAAAGCCATTCCTGGTAAGAATAATAAAATAAACTATTTCTTTGGCTCTTTAAGCAATAAAGATTTAGAAGTAATATATTATTATACTAAGTTATTAAACACGAATACTAATATATTAAAGAAACTTCCAAAGAAATATTTACTTAAAAAAATAAAATTAAAATTTGAAAACAAAAGAATTAAAAGTTTTTTAGAGAAACATTAATTCCTTTGTTTTTTTTCTTAAAACTACTTGAAGGGTATAATTAAAACGTATTAGAAATGTAGTTGTTGATAAACTAAAACAGTTAACTAGCAATAGTTAATTATTTTTTTAGAAAATTGATTTTAATACGTGACTTTAGAATTTTTATTTGATACAATGATTTTGAGGTATTATTATGGACATATTAGAAAATTTAAACAATAGACAAATAGAAGCAGTTAAACATATAAATGGACCTTTATTAGTTCTTGCTGGTGCAGGATCTGGGAAAACTAAAGTCTTAACAACTAGAATTGCTAATTTAATTAGGGAAGGTGTGGAACCTTTAGAGATTCTGGCGATTACATTTACTAATAAAGCGGCCGGTGAAATGAAAGATCGAATTTATAAATTGATTGGTTATTTTGCTAAGGGTATGCAAATATCAACATTTCATTCGTTTGGTCTTCGAATTATTAAAGAAAATTATGAATATTTAGGATATGATAAAAACTTTGTAATCTTTGATAGTGATGATTCTTTAACGATTATCAAGAAAATTTTAAAAGATAAAAATCTTGATCCTAATAAATTTAATCCGAGAGCAATTCGTAGTCAAATTAGTAAGTTAAAAAATGATTTAGTAACTCCTTCAGAATATAAAAGAAAAGTTTTTATTGAGTTTGATAAGATAGTTTCAATGGTATATGAAAAGTATGAAGATACTTTAATTAAAAATAATTCTTTAGATTTTGATGATTTACTTGTATTACCAATTAAGTTGTTTAAGGAAAGAAAAGATATATTAGATAGTTATCAAGAAAAATTTAAATATATTTTAATCGATGAGTATCAAGATACAAATGAGGCTCAGTATAAATTAACGAAGATGCTTTCTGGTAAATACCGAAATATTTGTTGTGTTGGAGATGTTGATCAAGCAATTTATGGTTTCAGGGGAGCAAATTACAAAAATATTTTAAATTTTGAAAAAGATTATAAAGATGCTAAAGTAATTAATTTAGAAGAGAACTACAGAAGTACTAAGACAATATTAAATGCTGCTAATAGTGTTATTAAAAATAATAAAAATAGAAAAGAAAAGAATTTGTTTTCTAATTTATCAGATGGTGATAAAGTTAGTTATTATAGAGCAAGTAGTGGACTTGATGAAGTTAGTTTTGTAGTTAATAAAATAAAAGAATTAAAGAGTAGTGGTATATCTTTAAGTGATATGGTTATTCTTTATAGAACTAATGCCCAGTCAAGAAATTTTGAAGATGGTCTATTAAAGAGTAATATTCCATATAAAATAATAGGTGGAGTTAATTTCTATAGTCGTATGGAAATTAAGAATTTACTGGCTTATTTAAGACTTATTCATAATCCAAATGATGATGTTAGTTTAGAAAGAATAATAAATGTACCAAGAAGAGGAATAGGTAATAAAACTTTAACTAATTTAATAATGAGAGCAAATGATAATAATACGAGTTTATATGATTCGATTGAATCTGGGAAAGAATTAATTTTTAAAAATTTAATCGAAGATTTAAGAAAAGTTAAAGATACTATGCCTCTTGTTGATTTTATTGATTTAGTTTTAGATAAAAGTGGAATTAAGAATGAATACTTAAATGAAAAAACTTTAGAAAGTGAAGTTAGACTTGAAAACTTAGAAGAATTTAAATCGGTTGCTAAAGTATTTCAAGAAGAAAATGGAGTTATTTCTTTAGAAGATTTTTTACTTAATATTAGTTTAATAAGTGATAATACTGAACTTAAAGAAGAAAAAGAAAATGTTAGTTTAATGACCATTCATGCAGTTAAAGGACTTGAATTTGATTATGTTTTCTTAGTTGGAATGGAAGAAAATTTATTCCCGCATATAAACTGTTTAGAAACTGAAGAAGAAATTGAAGAAGAAAGAAGACTTTGTTATGTTGGTATTACTAGAGCTAAGAAAAAGTTATTTTTAACAAATGCAAGAATTAGAGTTTTATATGGAACTGATCAAGTAAATCGGGTTAGTAGATTTATAACAGAAATTGATTCTAGTTTATTAGATTGTATAGAAACTCAGAAAGTTTTTGAAATTTCTAAAAAAATAGATTATAATAATATTAAAGAAGTACCTAAGGTAGATTTAAGTGATATTTATAAAAAAAGTGATATTACCTATAAAGTAGGAGATTTTGTTTATCATGAAAACTTTGGAGCAGGGAAAGTTGTAGAAGTTTTAGTTAATAAAAAAGATCCTAAACGAACACTTTTAAAAATAGCATTTAAATTACCATATGGTATTAAAACACTTATGTATAATCATAAGAATTTAAGAAAGGTGTGAAAAAAATGAAAAAAGATTTAACATTAGTAATATTAGCGGCTGGAATGGGTAGTCGTTTTGGAGGACTTAAACAAGTAGAACCAATTGGTCCAAATGGGGAGTTTATAATTGATTACTCAATTTATGATGCAATTAAAGCTGGTTTTACTAAAGTAGTTTTTATAATTAAAGAAGAAAATTATGAATTATTTAGAAGTACTGTAGGAAATCGTATTGAAAATAAAATACCAGTTGAATATGTTTTCCAAGATGTTTTAGATGTCCCAGAAGGAGTTGTTGTTCCAGAGGACCGTGTTAAACCTTGGGGAACAGGGCATGCAGTATTAGCAGCTAAAAGTAAAGTCGACTCAAATTTTGTTATGATTAATTCTGATGACTTCTATGGAAGAGATGCATATTTAAAAATTAAAGAATTCTTTGACAATAGTAGTGATCAAGATAATTATGCAATGGTCGCTTTCCGTGTTATTAATACAATGACAGAAAATGGAAGTGTTAAACGAGGTGTATGTGAAAGTACTGATAATTATTTAACTAACATTATTGAATCAAGTATTGAGAGAGTTGAAGATAAAATAATGGCCACTCCACTTGATGGAAGAGATTCATTTGAAGTAGATGAAAATGCCTTAGTATCTATGAATTTCTTTGGCTTTACTCCTAAAATGTTTGATGCTCTTGATATGGGTATTAAAAAGTTCTTTGAAGAAAATAAAAATGATTTATCAAAGTGTGAATATTTAATACCAGATGTTGTATTTGATGAAATTAAAAATAATGATAAAAAAGTAACAGTTTTAGAATCAACTGATAAATGGTTAGGAGTAACATATAAAGAAGATAAGGAGTTTGTCGTTTCTAATTTAAATAAATTAATTGAAAATGGAGTTTATCCTTATGACTTATGGAAATAAAATAATATTCTTCTTATTTATTTTTCTTTTGTTCTTTGTAGTTGGTTGTAGCAATCAAGAAAACTTTTATTATGAACTTTATGATGGTTATCAAATTCAAAAGATAGATGATACTATTAAATTATATAAAGATTCTAAATTGGTTTCTATTAATGATTTAGATTATAAAATAGAAAAATTTAAGTATAATAGTGATGTTGTGTGTTTAAAACTTAATGATAATAATTACTATATGATTTATTATGTTGATTCAAGTATTTATGGACCATATGATCTTGATTCTTTAAATACAACAGCTAATAGTTTATCAATGACATTTGATAAAGATTTTATAGAAGTTATGAAAGCAGATGGACTTATTTATGAAAAATAAAAATAAAGAAAGAATTGAAGAGTTAGTTTCTATTTTAAATAAATTAAATTATGAATATTATACACTTGATAATCCGAGTGTAAGTGATCAAGAATATGATAGATTAATGCAAGAGTTAATTAAACTTGAAAAGTTGTATCCGGAATACATAGATCCTAATTCGCCAACTAAACGAGTTGGGGGAAAAATTAATGAAAGCTTTAAAAAAATTAAACATGAAATACCTCTATTATCTCTTTCTAATGTATTTACAGAATCTGATATAATTAACTTTGATAATCGAATTTTAAAAGAAAATATTATAGATGGATTGTATGTATGTGAACTTAAAATTGATGGGCTTAGTGTTTCTTTAAGATATAAAGATGGGAAACTTTTATATGCAGCTACTCGCGGAGATGGGATAATTGGAGAAGATATAACTGACAATGTTAAAACCATTAAAACGATTCCTTTAACTTTGACAGAACCAATTGATATTGAAGTTCGAGGAGAAATTTATATTAGTAAAAAAAATTTAGAAAAAATAAACTCTGAAAGAATTAAAGAAGGATTAGAACCATTTAAAAATGCAAGAAACTTAGCAAGTGGATCGATTCGTCAACTTGATTCAAGTGTTGTTGCTAAAAGAAATTTAGATGCTTTTATTTATCATTTACCAAATCCAATGGACTATGGAATAAATTCCCATCATGAATCTTTAGAATTTATGAAAAAACTAGGGTTTCGAGTTAATCCAAATAACCAATTAGTTAAAGGTGTAGATGGAATTTTAGAGTATATTTCGGAAAAGACTAAAATTCGGGATAGTTTAGAATATGATATAGATGGGGTGGTTATTAAACTTGATAATATTTTAAATCAGATGAAACTTGGAAGTACAGTTAAATATCCAAAATGGGCAACAGCTTATAAGTTTCCACCTGAAGAAGTAGTAACTAAATTAAAAGATATAATTTTTACCGTTGGAAGAACTGGTCAAGTTACTCCAAATGCAATTCTTGAACCAGTTGATGTTATGGGATCAACTATTTCAAAAACAACTCTTCATAATGAAGAATATGTTCTTGAAAAAGATATTCGAATAGGAGACTATGTAGTTATTATTAAAGCGGGAGATGTAATCCCCCGTGTTGAAAGTGTAAAAAAAGAAAGACGAACGGGCACGGAAATACCATTTAAAATGACGGATACTTGTCCAATTTGTCATAGTAAACTTGTAAAAGTTGATAGTAATTATTATTGCAAAAATAATGATTGTGATGCTAAGCACATTGAATCCTTAATTCATTTTGCATCCCGTGATGCTATGAATATCACAGGATTTGGTGAAAGAATCGTTGAAGATATGTATAATCTTGGATACGTTAAATCTATTCCTGATTTCTATAAATTAGATAGGTTTAAAAACGAAATCATGTTACTTGAAGGTTATGGAGAAAAAAGTATTAATAATTTATTAGAAGAGATTGAAAAAAGTAAAGGAAATTCTTTAGAAAAACTTTTATTTGCTTTAGGTGTTCGTCATGTTGGTTTAAAAACGGCAACGATTATTGTAAGAAAGTTTTTAAATATCGATAATTTAATTAAAGCAACTTATGAAGATTTACGAGATATTCCAGATGTTGGAGAAATAATTGCTAAAAGCGTTAAAGATTATTTTTCTGATTCTAAAAATCTTGATTTAATTCATGAACTTCAAGAATTAGGACTTAACATGGAATACTTAGGAATAGTTGTAGATAATCCGAATATTAAAGATAAAAACTTTGTAATTACTGGAACTCTTAATATGAAAAGAGATGAACTAAAAGATAAAATAATATCAAATGGTGGTAAAGTAATTGAATCAGTTAGTAGAAAAACGGATTACTTAGTTTTAGGACGGGATCCTGGAAGTAAATATGAAAAAGCCAAGAATTTAAATATTAAAATTTTAAATGAAGATGAAATTCTTAAATTATTAAATGAAAAAAAGTAGAAGATTTAGAGTAAATTTTCTACTTTTTCTTATGATTAATTATGATTTTTATAATTGATTTTTTTAGTTTTTAAATTATTATTTACAACAATCTCATGAGTCTTATTGATAATACTCATATAAGGACAATCAAGTTCTTTTTCTAAATTAATAAATTGATAATTACATCCATCAAAGAGTAGAGAATAATTTTCAACTTTTTCTTCTTTTTCTTTCTTATTTAAAGAAGAGAAACTTTTTGGAATTTCTTTTAAAACTTTAAATTTATCAGTGTTAATATCATAACTTACATTTATAGAATTAAGTGAAACATTTATGTAATACCGGATATTAAATATAACTAGATTATCTATAAATTCGATATTTTCTATACAAGAATTGATAGTCTTTAGTTTTTTTAATTTTAACTTTAAAAAACGATTTATTTTATAAAGAGGAATTATTTTTTTATAATTTTGGTCATTTGCATCTAAAACTATAAAAGTTTTATCATCTTTTTTATATACTAGAAATTTATCTTTAGAAATTAA
Source organism: Bacilli bacterium (assembly GCA_017472015.1). Classification (GTDB taxonomy): domain Bacteria; phylum Bacillota_I; class Bacilli_A; order RF39; family UBA660; genus RUG591. The sequence goes on along the minus strand of JAFURC010000046.1, from coordinate 26,349 downwards.
AGGTTCAAAATGACTAAGATAGTCACTTGGAATAATTATATAATCAGTCATGTATATTGTTTTATAAAATTCTTCATTTGAAATAACACATTCAAAGGTCAGGATGTTGTTTTTAAAATTAATGGATCTAACATAATTATAATTTTCTGGAATCTCTATTTTTTCTGTATTACCATTTATATTTACTTTAAATATTTCTTTAGTATCAATTGTTTGAATACAAGCTACATTATCTTGAAAAGTTTTATCACTAACTATTTTATAATCAATGTTTTTAAATTTTTTATTTAAATCTTCTTCTAATTTTAAATATTCAATATGGGCACTTTGAAATAGTTCTTCTTCATTAATTATTAATTTTACAAATTCTAAAATAATATTAGTTGATAAACCATTTTTTAGATAATCAAGATAAAATTCCTGTTTACTTTTATCAAAATTTTCCATATCTATTAAAAAATATTTTTCAATTAATAATTTTTCTTTATGAGTTAAATTTTCAAGTTTTTGATGATTATTAAATACAAATTCTAATAGTAAGAATAAATAATAAGTTCTATCTAAAATATTTTCTAATTCATTGTTTGGATTATTAGTTAAAAATGTTTCTATTTCTTCTAATACTTTATATCTTATAAGTAAGGGATTAGTATTTGTTAAATAATTTATATAATCAATTATTTGTTTATCAATCTGATAATTTTTTTGAAATTCATTTAATTTATTTAAATAAGTTTGTTGATCTAAGATGGAATTTTTATCATAAGTAGTATAACTTGAAATTATATTTTGATAATTTGTTTTAATTAAACTAAATTCTTCTTCTAAATTAGTATTAAGATAGTTATTAATTTCTTTAATATTACTTTGAATTTTTGTTTCTAAATCTTTAATTATTTCTTGGTTTTTAAGATATAAAAGGGTTATTTGAATTTCATTTTCTAGGGAAATTAAATAATTAATATATTTATTTTGATACTCACCAATTTTTAAATTTTCTAAATTAATATTATCAAGAGAATTATTATATTCTTCTTTTCTTTTTAGAAAATCATCTAGTAAATTAAAATTTAATTTTTCTTTAATTAATGTTAAATTATTTAAAATATTAGTTTCTTTTTCTTGAATTAATTTTTTATTATCAGTTAAAGAATTTAAATATTTAATAAAATCATCTAAAACAAGTGTTAATTCATTTAAATATTTTTGTTTAATAAAATTAATATCTGTATATAAATTTAGATTAGGTTGATAATCTCTTTTTAAAGAATTAAATAAACTATTTTTTCTATAATTTAAATATTCTTTTAATTCATATTGATAATTATTAATAATGTTTTGATATTTATTTTTAATATAATTAAGTAAATTATTATCTTAATATTCTATTTCAAATCTTTTAATACAGTTTTCAATTTCTTTGATTTTATTATTTAATTCTTGATTTACAGAAGGATTACTATTATCAAATAAATTATTATTTTCTAATAAATTTTTAATAGTTAAAACTTCAGTTTCATAGAAATTAATTAGTTTAGTATAATATTTTTTAGTTTCAAAATTATTTTTATTTTCTTGATTTGCAAATTCTTCCTTAATAGTTTTTAAATTAGTAGATAGAATTAAGAAGAAATTTGTAAGTTCACTATGTAATTTAATATATTCTAAATTTCTTTTAATTTTTAAACTAATTTCTAATATTAAGTCATTTAAATTCATATGAAAAACCCCACTTTTTTGGGTGTTATTATAGCATATTTGTAGACAAAATGCAAATAAGAAAGATTTTGAATGATTATAATTTATTTTAAGATAAACCTATCAAATTTTGGATATAAATTTCGGAAATATTAACATTAAAAAATGAAAAAAAAATCACTAATTTATTTGACTTGTTACATTAGTGATACTATGAATCTAGAAACATTTGATTAGTTGGGTGATTGCCTCTTTTCTATGGAAGGAGGAGGATTGATAGTATGTCAAAGAGAGACTTTTTAGTATTATTTTTGATTATAATTATCCTTTTGCTAATAGGATTACTTTATAAATAATTTTATTAAATAAAAGAATCACCTAACAAATCAAACAATGAGTTAGGTGATGCACATTTATTTGGCAACACTCAACCTTGCAAATTGAGTGTTTCTTTTTTTATTATATGCAAATTTCCTTGCTTACATACAAACAATATCATGAAAATAGTAAAATGTCAAAGATAAATTTGATACAATCGGTGTAATATCTTTAATGTTTTTTATATTCTTTTAACAATTTTTAAATATTATGTGATAAAATACTTTGTGTGGTGAAATTATGAAACAAGAAAATATTAGAAATTTTTCAATTATTGCGCATATTGATCATGGTAAATCAACACTTGCAGATAGGATACTTGAAGTTTGTAATGCAATAAGTGAAAGAGAGTTGAAAGAACAACTTTTAGATAGTATGGATATAGAACGTGAACGTGGTATTACCATAAAACTTAATACAGTTCGTTTATCTTATAAATACAAAAATGAAGATTATATGTTAAATTTAATAGATACTCCAGGACATGTTGATTTTTCTTATGAAGTAAGTCGTAGTTTAGCAGCCAGTGATGGAGCCATTTTAGTTGTTGATGCAACTCAAGGAGTAGAAGCTCAAACAATTGCTAATATGTATTTAGCTCTTGAAAATGATTTAGAAATTATTCCGGTTATTAATAAAATTGACTTACCTAGTGCTGATGTTAGTAAAGTAAAAAAGGAACTTGTTGAAACATTTGGTTTTAAATATGATGAAATCTTATCGGTTAGTGCTAAAACTGGTGAGGGCATAAAAGAATTAGTTGATGCTTTAATTGAAAGAGTACCAAGTCCTAAAGGAAGTGTTGATAAGCCTTTAAAATCTTTAATATTTGATAGTTTATATGATTCATATAGAGGAATTTTAACTCTAACTCGGGTTTTTGATGGAGAGTTAAAACTTCATGATAAAATTGAATTTATGCAAACCAATTCTGTTTATGATGTAACTGAATTATTTGTCTATGATCCAAATTTTAAAAAAGTTGATAGTTTAAAAGCAGGAGAAGTAGGGTATGTAGTTGCTTCTATTAAAAATATAAGTGATGTTCGGGTAGGGGATACCATTACTTTAAGTAAAAATCCATGTAGTGAGGCTTTACCTGGTTATAAACCAATGCAACAAGTAGTATTTACAGGTCTTTATCCAACGGAAACTAATAAATATAATGATTTACGAGAGGCTCTTGAAAAACTTAAATTAAATGATGCTAGTTTAACATTTGAACCAGAAACTAGTGAAGCTTTAGGATTTGGTTTTCGATGTGGATTCTTAGGTTTATTGCACATGGATGTTGTTGAAGAAAGATTAGAACGGGAATTTAACTTAAATTTAATTGCTACAAGTCCATCAGTTGTATATGAAGTATTACTTACTGATGGTGATACTATTCAAATAGATTCACCTCAAAAACTTCCTAATATAACCAAGATTAAAACTATAAGTGAGCCATATATTTTAACAAATATTTTTACACCAAGTGAATATATTGGTCCTTTAATGGAGTTGTGTCAAAATAAACGAGGTAACTATAAAGCCATTGAATATTTAACTCCTGAAAGAGCTATTCTTCATTATGAACTTCCACTATCTGAAATTGTTTATGATTTCTTTGATAAATTAAAAAGTATTTCAAAAGGCTATGCTTCATTTGATTATGAATTAATTGGCTATAAACCAAGTAATTTAGTTAAAATGGATATTTTAGTCAATGGTATTAGTGTTGATGCTTTATCAACAATTGTTCATAAAGACTTTGCATACAACAGAGGTAAAGTTGTTGTAAATAACTTAAAAACGATTATTCCAAGACAAATGTTTGTGGTACCTATTCAAGCAGCAATTGGTTCTAAGGTAATAGCAAGAGCCGACATTAAAGCAATGCGAAAAGATGTTCTTGCTAAATGTTATGGAGGAGATGTATCCAGAAAGAAAAAACTTTTAGAAAAACAAAAAGAAGGAAAGAAGCGAATGAAACAAATTGGTAATGTTGAAATTCCTCAAGAAGCTTTCTTAACAGTTTTATCGAATGAGGAAATAAATGACTAATTCTGTATATATTCATATTCCTTTTTGCGCGAATATTTGCACATATTGTAGTTTTTGTAAATTTTTCTATAACGAAAAAATGGTATCAGACTACTTAAATTCTTTAGAAAGAGAGATACTTGACACTTATAAGGGAGAAACTTTACAAACTTTATATATTGGCGGAGGAACACCAAGTTCCCTAACTTTAGATGAACTTAAAAGATTATTTGAAATTTTAAAGGTGTTTAAATTAAGTGATACTTGTGAATTTACAATCGAAGTAAATCCTGAGAATATTGATCTGGATAAATTAAAGTTATTTAAAGAAAACAAAGTCAATCGTCTTAGTATGGGAGTAGAATCAACTTTAAAAAATAATTTAGAATATCTTGGAAGATGTCATGATTTTAACTTAGTAAAAGAAAAAATAAATTTAATTAAAAGTGTTGGAATAACTAATATTAATGTAGATTTAATCTATGCTTTAAAAAATCAAAGTTTAAAAGATTTAGAAACAGATATTAATAATATTTTAAGTTTAGATATCACGCATATTTCAACTTATTCTTTAATGATTGAAGAACATACTAAACTTTATATAAAAAAAGAAACTAATATAAGTGAAGAATTAGATTATCTAATGTATAACTTAATTAGAAATAAATTAAAAGAACATGGTTTTAATCATTATGAAGTTAGTAATTTTTCAAAAACTGGTTATGAATCAAAACATAATTTAGTTTATTGGAATAATGAACATTATTATGGATTTGGTTTGTCAGCAAGTAGTTATATAAAAAATGTAAGAAAAACTAATACTAGTTCTTTTAATGATTATTTAAAAGGAAATTATGTAAAAGAAAAAGAAATATTAAATGAAAAAGATATTTTATCATATGCTTTAATTCTTGGATTCAGGAAAATTACAGGAATTAATAAACAAGAATTTCTTGATAAATATAAAGTTGATATTTTAAGTTTATATAATATTAAAGATTTAATAAAAGAAAAAAAACTTGTAAATGACCTTGATAATATTTATATTAGTTATGATAAAATATATATAGAAAATAGTATATTAATAAATTTTGTAGGAGATTAAGATGGAGAAAATAAATTATTTTAAAAAAGAATTATCATATATAAAGAGTGATAGAATAAGAAAAAGTTGTGAAGTAATGATTAGTTTGTTACCAGATTATTTCTTTACTATACCAGCGTCATCTACAGGTAAGTATCATCCTGAGTTTACCCTTGGGGAAGCTGGTTTGGTAAGACACGTAAAAGCTGCGGTTATGATAGCCAAAGATTTACTAGATAATCCTTGTATTGGAGATAAATATACAAGTGATGAAAAAGACTTAATGTTAATGACTCTTCTTCTTCATGATGGCTTGAAAAGTGGTTTAACACATAACCGATATACGCAATTTGATCATCCAACTTTAATTAAAAATTATATCAGAGACAACAAAGATAAATTAAGTTTAACAGATGAGGAAATTAAATTTATTGGACGAGCAATCGAATCCCACATGGGACCTTGGAATAAAGATTATAATGGAAACGAAGTTTTACCAGTTCCAAAGACTAAGTATGAAAACTTTGTTCATATGTGTGATTATTTAGCAAGTCGTAAATACTTAAATATCAAATTTGATAATAATAATGATATACTTTTATAAAAGGAGATAGTAGTATGGAAGAATTAGAAAAATTAGGTTTAGATGGATTTGAAGATTTATTTAATATAGCATTTGTAAATGATAAAGAGCCTGTTTATACATTATTTGAATGTTTAAATAGTTTAGAAGATGATATTTTAGATTTTATATTTAATTATTATAAAGATATTCATAAAGCTGTTAAAGGAAATATTAAAAGTAAAAAAACGAAAATAGAACTTTTAAATCAAAAAATACCAGAGATGTTTACGGAATTTTTGAACTTTATAAATTCAAATGATGAAGAAGTTATAAACGATTGTATAAAAAATAAAACAACAAATAAAAGTAATTCATCTTTACTTAGTAATGGCTTTTTATTTGGATTTTTAAATGATGAAGAAAATATTTATATTGTTCCAAAAGAATTATTAGAAATATATAAAAAAAATTATACTTTAGAATATAAAAAAGATAAAGATATTACTAAAGTTAAAGAATGTTTCTTTGTTTATGGAATTATGAATGGAGTAATTGAAAAAGATTTCTTTATAAATTTATTAAAAGAAAAATATCAAATAAAATTAACAATTAAAGAAATTGAAAATATTATTAAAGAAAATAAAGGAAATATTTATAAAAATAAATATTATACAATTTTAGATATTTCTGATAAAGAAAATATGGATTCTTTAATTGATATTAAAAATGATAGTAGTGTTCCTTATAAAATTTTAGATGAAGAAGAAATGGTTTATTATTTATATTTACTTCAAAAATGGTTTAAAGATTTAGATAAAATATTTAAAAATAAGAAAGATATAGATTATGATAAACTGGATGTTTTATTTAAAATAGTATCTGCATATTCTGATGATTCATTTGATATATTAGATGATTGTAATGCTGAATTTGACTTTGATAGTAAAATAAGTTCTAAATTATTTGAATTTATCGAAGAAAATTTAAATGAATTTCGTTTTTGGGATTTAAATGGTAATACTTTAAAAGAATTTGATATGCATGAATCTTTATTATATTTAATTAAAAAATTACCTAAAAAACATGATTTAAAAAGTTTATTAAATTCTTTAAGTAGGGAAGCATTAGAAAGAATATATGAAACTTATGATATAGAAGAAGATATCAATGAATTAATTAAAGCAATTAAAGATGATTTTCAAGATACTGTTGATTTTTCAGTATCAAATGAAACCTTAGAAACTTTAAGAAGTTATCATGAAAGTAATTTTACTGTTGACACAGAGACTTATTTGATAGCTAATGCAAACCTTTTTATATATGAAGATAATAATGATATAAAAGTAATAATACCTTCGGAATTTTTAGAAATATTAGATGATACTTTACCGGAGGAAAAAGAAATTCATTATGTTGATGATATAGATGACTATGTCTATGAATATATAACAGCAAATGGTATTATTGAAAGAGAAAAACTACAGGAACTATTATTTAAGCATCACGAAATTAAAGTTAATTTAGATGAATTAGATAAAATAGTAAAAAAAGAAAAGTTTCTAATAAAAGATAATTTATATATTGTATTAAATGATTTTAGTAAAGAAGAAATTGATGTAATTAAACAATTAAAAGATACATTTGGTTTAGATTATAAAGTATGTGATTATAATGTAGCTTTACCTGAAAATAATATGATGGAAGAATTAGGAGATTTTTTAGATAGTATAGATATTAAAAATTCTCAATATATAATTTCTATTATAATAAGTGGTATTAAATTTGGAATAATAACTGAAGAGGGTTTAAAAGAACAATTTAAAAGTAGTGATATAAAAATAAGTTCTAAAGACTTCAAAGAAATGTATTCAATTATTAAAAAATATAAAAACGATATAAGTATTTGGATATATAATGGTTATTCAATAAATGAATTTTCCGAAAGAATTAAAAAAGTTAAAATAGGAAGAAATGAAAAATGTCCGTGTGGATCTAATAAAAAATATAAGTATTGTTGTGGTAAATGATAAATCAAAAGTTAAAAAAATATATAGAAGAAAATATATTTCCAAGTTATGAAAAAAATGATTTAGGACACAATCTCGATCACATTAAATATGTAATTGAAAGAAGTTTAAAATTTGCTGGTACTATAAGTGAAATAAGTCATGATATGATATATACTATTGCTGCTTATCATGATATAGGTCACTATATTGATACAAAAAATCATGAAAAAATATCGGCAGATATGTTACTTAAAGATAAAAAGTTAAAAGAATTTTTTACTGAACATCAAATTAAAATTATGGCAGAAGCCGTTTATGACCATCGAGCAAGTATCGTAGGTGACCCAAGAAGTGTATACGGAAAAATAATTTCATCAGCAGATAGAAACACTTCAGTAAATGATGTTTTAAAAAGAACTTATATATACCAAGTACTTCATAATCCAAATGATACCTTAGACCAAATAATTATAAAATCAAGACAACATATAATTGATAAATTTGGTGAGGAAGGATATGCCTTTGATAAAATGTATTTCAAAGATTTGGAATATAAAAAATTCTTAGAAGATATATCGACTTTAAGTGAAGATAGCGAAAAATTTAAAAAAAAATTTATAGAAATTAATAACATAAATAATTAAAAATCAACATTTGCTAAAATAAAGATGTAATTTTAATGTATCTTAGATGAAATTTTATATGCAGTATATTATGTAGTAAAACTTGAATACAATAAGTCGTTTGATGTTTTAAGAAAGTGAATATTGGGTTTGAAATTTAAATGAAGATATAAAAAATGCTATAAGTATTAATTAGTTATCAAAAATGAGAAATTTTGATTTGACAAAATAAAAAAAGAGAGTATAATACTAATCAAGTGAGGAGATATAAGTAGTTTACGAGCTATCTCGGGTTTATAACTTACACGAACATTTAGTACGGAGTCACTGCAATTGTGATTTCGTGCTTTTTTAGTTCCTTTCAAAGTATCAAATTATAATTGCTATTTATTAAATATAATATATTAAGATAGGAGTGATACTATGATAATAGAGGTAAAAAAATTGTGTAAGGAATATAAGTATAATGTAAAAAGTGAAAATAAGAGTTTTTTCTATAATTTATTTCATAATGAAGAAAAAATTGTAGAAGCAGTTAAAAATATTTCTTTTTCAGTTAAAGAAGGGGAAACTGTTGCTTTTATTGGTCCAAATGGAGCAGGAAAATCAACTACTATAAAAATGTTAACAGGTATTATTTATCCAACTAGTGGGGATATTAGAATATGTGGTTTAACTCCTATAAAAGATAGAGATAAATTAGCCTATAAAATAGGAACGGTTTTTGGTCAAAGGAGTCAATTACTGCCAAATTTACCACTTACAGATAGTATGGAAATGTTTGGAGCCATGTATGATATGTCAAAAGATGAAATAAAAAAAAGGATAGAAGAATTATCTGAATTGTTTGATCTTAAAGATTTTATAAAGCAACCAGTAAGAAAATTATCACTTGGACAAAGAATGCGAGCTGAAATTGCAACTTCATTAATGCATAGACCAAAAATAATCTTTTTAGATGAACCAACTATCGGACTTGATGTTATTTCGAAGAAAAAATTAAGAGATTTATTTTTAAAAATAAACAAGGAAGAAAAAGTAACAATTTTTTTAACTAGTCATGACACAGAGGATATTCAGAGTATTTGTAAAAGATGTGTAATTATAAATCATGGAAAAATTATAATAGATACATCAACTAAAGATTTAATAAGTTCATATGTAAAAAATAAAAATATTACTATTACCCCAGAAAATGAATTTATGTATTTTCCTGAATTACCAAAAGGAATTGATTACCTAGAAAAAACAAAAGATCAAATAATAGTAAAAGTTAATACAAATATAATTGGAACCCAAAAAGCCTTACAAGTGTTAACTAATAAATTTGATATAGATGATGTTGATATAGCAAATGAATCCTTAGAAGATATAATTAGAGGTATTTATGAAAAAGATTAAATTTTCGTTTACAGTTATTAAAATATTTATGAAAAATCAAATGCAAAATAAAACTTATATTTTACTTGATGTTTTTAATATGGTTTCAAGATGTTTAATAGTTTTTCTATTATATAGTTATATTTTTAAAATAAGTGGCGAAAGTATTAATGGAGTTGACTATAAAACTGTACTTTGGAGTATGTTTATATATTTTTGTATAATGACATTTAATATTAGAAATATATATAAATTAATAATGAATGATGTAAAAAGTGGAACTGTTGAAATGTTTTTAAATAAACCTATTAATTATATTTTTTTAAATTTTTACAAAGTAATAGGTCAAGGAATTTATTCATTTGTTGTTATTAGTTTATTAGGTAGTTTAGCTATGGTATTATTTGTAGGCGTTCCAAGGTTAAATTTAATGATATTCATACCAACATTTATAATAACTTTAGCTTTAGGAATAATTTTAGCTTTAATTATGTATTCTATCATTGGGGTATTATCGTTTTTTATACAAGATGTCAGACCGATATATTGGATCACTGATAAACTTGTTATGGTTTTGGGTGGTAGTTATTTGCCAGTAGGATTATTTCCTAAAGTTTTAAAGTTTATTGCTTTTATAAGTCCATTTGGAGCAATTAACTTTGCATCAAGTGCAATATATAATTCTTGGAATAGTGAATTTATAATAAGAATTTTATTACAAATAATTTGGATTATAGTATTTGTAATTTTGCTTATTTTTATATATAAGAAAGCAAGAGAAAAAACTATGATAAATGGAGGTTAGATATGAAAAATATTAAGTTAGCTTTTTTAAATATAAAGAAAAATTTAAGAAATGCTAAAGAATTAAAAAGTGCATTTATAACATCAATTATAGGTATGTGTATAAATAATGTTTCCTTTATTTTCCTGTGGTACAATTTTGGTACTATGATTGGTAATATAAATGGTTGGGAACCATATGATATTTTTGGATTATATGGTTTTAGTACGACTTCATTTGGTCTTGTGTGTTCATTTTTTTATGGCATATTTAATATACCAAGATATATTAGTACAGCAAACTTTGATAAATACTTATCAACGCCTAAAAATACTCTTTTAAAAGTTGTAACTTCTGATATATCAACAAGTGCAATTGGTGATTTAATATTTGGTATAATATGTTTTCTAATTTTTGCATTTGTATCAAAACTTAGTTTTCTACAAATAATTGTATCTATTATATTAATATTAGTTGCTTCTATGATATTTTTCTCGTTTTCATTAATAAGTATGAGTATATCTTTTTATTTGATGGATGGTGAAAATATATCAAGTGGTATATATGGAATGTTTTTATCAGCATCTTTATATCATGGAGGAGCATTTACAGGAGTTTTAAAAGCAATATTTGTATTTATTGTTCCATCTTTATTAATTGGTAGTGTACCAGTTGAAATAATTAAAAACTTATCTTTAAAAAATATAAGTTTAATAATATTGTTGGCGACTTTTTGGTTAGTAATTTCGGTTTTATTTTTTTATAAATCATTAAAGAAATATGAAAGTAATAACTTTTTTGGATATTCGGGATAATTTTAAATTAACTAGTGAATTATAACATTTCTGATTCTCTTAAATTAATAAATCGATATATACTATATTAATAAAGATAATAAAAAAATGATGAAATTATAAAAAATCTATATGTTAATAAGTATATAGTAAGTGAATAATTGATATGTCAACAAAAAAAGGTTGACAACACTATCTTTTTGTAATATAATTAACTAGAAATGAAAGGAAGTGTTATTATGGCAGTTAAATTAAGACTAAAAAGAATGGGAAGTAAGAAAAAACCAGTTTATCGTATTGTAGCAATTGATTCTCATACTAAAAGAGATGGAGAATATATTGAACTTGTTGGTACTTATAATCCATTAACTGAACCAAAAACAGTTAAAGTTAACGAAGAAATTGCTTTAAAATGGTTAAGTAATGGAGCACAACCAAGTGATACAGTTAGAAACTTATTAAGTGATGCTGGTGTTATGAAAAAATTCCATGAATCAAAGAAAGGTAACTAATATGAACTATGTTAGTTTAACTGAACGCCTTATCAAAGCTTTAGTTTCTGATCCGGAAACTGTTTCTGTTAAAGAGTTTCCCTCAGATGATGAAAACAAAGTTACGATAGAAGTTTTAGTTAGTGAAGTAGACTTACCAAGAGTAATTGGTAAAGGCGGTAAAAACATTAATGCGGTTAGAACTATACTAAAAGCAAGTAGTAGTTTACATGATCGCAAGTACATTAATTTAAATGTTGAGAGTTTTTAAACTAGATTTTCTAGTTTTTTTTCTTTTCTACTTTATTTATTTTAAAAAATATTATATAATCCTTATTAAGGAGTTGGATATGAATACGGAAATAATAAATAATCGTGATTTAATAACAATGAAATTATTATATTACTTTATAACTGTTAAAAATTATAATCCTATAATTGTTCAAGGTGCAAAAAATGAGATTTGGCTTGAAAATTTAGAAGAAGATATGAAAATAGTAAGAATTGTAAATAACTATATTCACAATAATGAACAAATGGAATTCGATATATTTAAAACCAAAAGATTAGTTAGTAAGATTAGAAAAAAAACTTTTTCTTTGAAAATGCAAGTATTAAGCATTTTTACAGATCTTGGAGAAAATGTTAATATTGATAAAGTAAATGCTCCAGAAAAGATTTATAAATTTATAAATGTTCATGCGGAAGATGATATTTTAGATAATCAAATTATTAAAAGTAATTTTAGTGATTTGAAAAGTAATTTCGAATTTAATGAAGAAGGGTTTGGATTATTCTTAAAAATTACTAATGATATTAATCAAAAAAATCGGGAAGAAGCAATTAAAAATGAAGATATATTTGAACCTAAAAAGATTATTGTTACCTATGTTCTAATAGGAATACTGGTTTTAATTTATTTATATGGAGTATTATTTGGTGGGAGTAATAATTTAATAAATAGTTTTGCTGTATATGGCCCTTATATTAGAAATTATCATGAATATTATAGATTAATTACCGGAACATTTTTACATGGAGGACTATTTCATTTATTAAGTAACTGTTATGCTTTATATATAATAGGGCGTCAAATAGAAGCTTTTTATGGGAAAAAGAAATTTTTGTTAATTTATTTATTTAGTGCTTTATGTGGTAGTATGTTAAGTATTACTTTATCAGATTATGCATCAGTTGGAGCCAGTGGGGCTATATTTGGACTAATGGGTGCCTTACTTTATTTTGGATATTACTACAGAGTTTATATAGGAAGTACTTGGAAAGATAATATAGTTCCAGTTATTGTCCTTAACTTAATAATTGGTTTTCTAGTTCCGGGAATTGATTACTTTGGTCATATTGGAGGATTAATAGGTGGAGTCTTAATTAGTATGGCATTAGGTCTTAAATATAAAGTTAATAAAAGAGATAGAATAAATGGAAGTATTATTTCAATTATTTTCCTTGGTTTCTTAATCTATCTTGGAATATTTTTAAAATAGAAGTTTCATACTTCTTTTTTTTAGTCATAAAATGTATAGAGGTGTAGAAATGATTTTTTATAAAGTGTTATTAATAGCACTTATGGTGTTTAGTTTAAATTTTTATAATGTCAAGGCAGATGATAGTTTATTAAGTGGTGCTAAAAGCGGACTTTTAATGGAAGTATCAACCGGAACTATTATATATGAGAAAAATATACATGAAAAAGTAAGTGTTGCTTCAATGACTAAGATGATGGGAATGATTTTAATCATGGAGTCACTTGAAGATGGGAAAATAAGATTAGATGAAATGGTTAAAGTAAGTAAAAATGCAAGTGGTATGGGAGGATCCCAAATTTGGCTTGAAGAGGGAGAGTCCATGAGTGTTTTGGATTTAATTAAAGGTATCATGATGGCAAGTGCTAATGATGGAATCGTCTGTATGGCTGAGCGAATTGGTGGATCGGAAGAAAACTTTGTTAAAATGATGAATGAAAAAGCCAAAGAATTAGGTCTTAAAAATACGAACTTTGTAAATCCAACGGGACTAGATGAGGACGATCATTATTCAACCGCTTATGATATGGCTCTTATTGCTAAAGAGTTAATTAAACATGAAGATATATTTAAATATACAAGTATATACGAAGATTATTTAAGAAAAGGAACTGATCGAGAATATTGGCTTGTAAATACCAATAAATTAATTAAAACATATCAAGGAGCTGACGGGTTAAAAACCGGAATGACTGATAATGCTGGTTATTGCATGGCAGTTACCGCCGTTCGTAATAACATGCGACTTTTAGCAATTGTTTTAGGAGAAGAAAGTGGTAAAGTTAGAAACCAAGAAACCACCGAACTATTAGACTATGGATTTAATTTATATGAAGTAACTACCATAAAGAAAAAAGGCGAAGTATTAGGGAAAATCGAAATTGATAAAGCGAATACTAATCCAATTGAAATTGTTGCAAGTAGTGACGTAACTATTTTAAAAAAACAAAGTGATACAGATAAAGAGTATAAATCTGATGTTAAACTAAAAACATTAAATTTACCAATTAAAAAAGGAGATGAGATAGGTACTTTAATTGTTCGCGATGACATTGGAAATAAAATAGATGAAGTGCTTATAACGGTTTCAAGTGATATTAAAAAAGATAATTTCTTTAATATATTATTAAAGATTTTAAAAAGTATGATTCAAGGAGAACTATTATAGTTCTTTTTTTCTTTAAGTACTTGTCAAACAGGAATAAATTAGATACAATAGGTTTTTATGAGGCGTAATTATAAAAGTAGGAGTGATTAAATGGCTGTAAAAGTATCAAATAGTTTTAAAAAAGATATGATTTCTAAATATTTATATAAAGAAGATATTGAAAAAGGAATGAATTATTTTTCACCATATATAGGAAGACTTACATCAATTTATGATGGAGACTTTACAAGATATCGATGTGGAGTTGAATCTGAAAGAACTTCAAGGATTTATGATTGTTCTTTTTCGGTAGATAAAAATTTAAACCAATTAAAAGAATTTAGTTGTAATTGTCCACAGTTTCAAGCAACTAATAGTTGTAAACATTTAGCAGCAGTATTTTTCTATTATTTTGAAGAAATATTTAAAGTTGAATTAAGTGATGATTATAAACAAGATTTTACTTTAAAACTATTAAGAAAATTAAACAAGAATGAATCAAATAATAAACGAGTAGTTAAAGAAGAAGTTAAAATTGATATTGAACTTTCAGGAAATAACTATAATGCTAATCGTTTAAATATTTTAGAACTTACTTTAAAAGTTGGAACAAATAAACTATATTCGGCTAAAGGAAAGAAATTAAGAAACTTTTTAGATGCAATTAAAAATCAAGAGCAATATGAATTTGGTAAAAACTTTATATATGATCCGAATAGACATTATTTTTCTAAAGAGAATGAAGAAATTATTAATTACTTAATTATTTTAAATGATTATAATTCAGGTAATTCTTATTATGATTATCAATTATTACTTAAAAGTAGTGTTATAAAGAAATTCTTAAATTTAATTAAAGATCGTAAGTATTCAATAAATGGTTATGTAATTCATGAGGTTAGTAATACTTTTCCTTTTAATTCAAATCTTGAATTAGTTGATGATAAATATAAATTAAAATTAGATTTTAATGATAAAATAAGATATATAACAAGTGATTTAGAATACGTACAAATTGAAAATACTTTATATCACCTAGATTTAAAAACCAGAGAATTTTTAACAGAAATCCTTGCTAATGAAGTATATGAATTAATATTTACTAGTCGTAAAAAAGAAAGTTTTAAAGAAAATATCTTACCAATAGTTAAGAAAAATATTTTAATTGATTCTAAAATAGATGATATTAAAATAACTAAGGAAATGAAACCCAAACTTTATTTTGACTTATATCGTGATTTAATTATTTGTAATTTAATACTTAAATATGATGATGATGAAATAAATTATTTTGATACAAAAACAAGTGTTTTAAGAGAAAAAGATAAAGAAGAGTTAGTAATTGATGATTTATATAAAGTTAATTTTCAAATAGAAGATAATAAAATTATTCTGGAAAATATTAATAACATTGGAAAATTCTTAGATGAAGATTTACTAGATTTAACGGAGAAATATGAAACTTATACATCTGAAAAATTAAAAAATATTAAAGTAATTAAAAAAAGTAATGTTAAAAGTACTTTCTCAATTGGTCAAGATAATATTTTAAGTTACAATTTTGATTTAGGGGATATTAAAGATAGTGAAATAGTTAATATTTTAGAATCTTTAAAAGATAAAAAGAAATATTATCGTTTAAAATCTGGAGATATTATTGATTTAGAACAGGATCCTGATTTAAAAGAATTAGAAAAATTAACTGGAGATATGGATTTATCTAAAAGTGATTTAAAAAAAGGAAATGGTATTATTCCAAAGTATCGAGCAATTTATTTGGATAGTTTAAAAAATAGTAAATATCATATAATTGAAACTAATAATTTGTTTGATGATTTAATTGATAAGTTTAATAAGTATAAAGATAGTGAAATTTCTTTAGATGATGAAGGGAAGAAATTACTTAGAAATTATCAAGTAGAAGGAGTTAAATGGCTTTATAATATTGATAAAACAGGATTTGGAGGAATTTTGGCTGATGAGATGGGGCTTGGTAAATCAATTCAAACGATTTATTATATTAAAGAGTTATTAAAAGAAGACTCTAGTTATAAATTTTTAATAGTAGCTCCAACTTCTCTTGCTTATAACTGGGAAAATGAATTTATAAAATTTGGAAATGATATTAAATATTTAATTTCTGTTGGTGCAAGATCTAAAAGGCGAGAAGAACTTAATAATTTAGATAATGTAAGTGTTATTATTACTACATATGGTTTATTAAGAGAAGATAAAGAAATTTATGAAAATATTAATTTTAAAACTATGATTATAGATGAAGCGCAAAATATTAAAAATGTTAATACTGAAGTTACAAAAACCGTTAAAAGTATTAAAGCGAAAACTTGTCTTGCCTTAACTGGTACACCAATTGAAAACTCTTTAACTGAACTTTGGAGTATCTTTGATTACATTATGCCAGGATTTTTAGCTAATTTACAAACGTTTGATAAAAAATATAAAGTTAAAGAATTTAGTGATGATGATAATGAAAAATTAAAGAATTTAAATAAATTAGTTTCCCCATTTATTATGCGAAGACGTAAAAAAGATGTTATCAAAGATTTACCAGATAAACTTGAAAATAATATCTATGTTGATTTAACTCGTGAACAAAAGAAACTTTATTTAGCAGAACTTGAAAAAGTTAATAATGAAATGAATGATATTATGATAACTTCTGGTATTAATAAAGCAAGATTTTTAATTTTACAATTATTAACTAAATTAAGACAAATTTGTATTGATCCAAGAATTTTATTTAATGATTATCAAGGTGGAAGTGGGAAAATTGATGAGTTTTTAAATATTGTTAAAGAAAGTGTAGCAAATCAAAATAAGATTTTAGTATTTACAAGTTTTAAAACAGCTTTAAATTTAGCTAAAGCAGAACTTGATAAAGAAGGAATAACTTCTTATATAATTGATGGCTCAGTATCAAGTAAAAAACGAATGGAATTAGTTGATAAATTCAATAGTGACGAAACCAATGTATTCTTTATTATGTTAAAAGCCGGAGGAACGGGACTTAATTTAACAAGTGCATCTGTTGTAATTCACTTAGATTTATGGTGGAATCCTCAAGTTGAAAATCAAGCTACTGATAGAGCCCACAGAATTGGTCAAAAAAATGTTGTTCAAGTAATTCGTTTTATAACTAAAGGAACTATCGAAGAAAAAATCCTTGATTTACAATCTAAAAAACGTATTTTAAGTGATAAAATATTAGATTCTGAAAGTGATACTAATATGTTTAGTAAATTAACTGAAGAAGATATTAAAAACTTATTATCATATGATAACCAAGAAGATTAGATTATACCCTAATCTTTTTTTCTTTAAGATTTTTAATAAACAAATATCAGTTGTTGCAAATTTTGCAATAGTTCAAATAATATAATTTCATTTTAAGTGATAAAAAATTATAAATTTATAGTGTTTTTTTGCTGTTTTCTAAAAAGGTGAACAATGTTCACCTTTTGACACTTGCAAACCCTTGAAAAATAAGGGAAAAAAATTTTTTCACCTTTTAGACAAAAACGCTAAAAAGGCGAGTATATTATTATTGAAGGGTAAATTTATAAAATATCCTTAAATATAATTTGTAAAATGGAGGTAAAAAATGAAGAACGAAATTATATTATTTGAAAATCAAAATGTAAAATTGGAGGTTAATGTAAAAGATGAAACTGTTTGGTTGTCTTTGGATAAAATAGCCATTTTATTCGATCGAGATAAATCAGTTATATCAAGACATATCAAGAATGTTTTGGAAGAAGAATTACAAGATGAAACTTCAACTGTTGCAAATTTTGCAACAGTTCAATTGGAAGGAAATAGAGAGGTTATTCGTAATATAGAATATTATAATCTTGATGTAATTATATCGGTCGGTTATCGTGTTAAATCAAAAAATGGTATTATATTTAGAAGATGGGCTAATAAAATCCTTAAAGATTATATGTTAAAAGGATATGCTATAAATCAAAAGAGATTAGAATATTTAGAAAAAACGGTTAAATTAATTGATATTGCAAATAGGATGGATGATAGACTTGAAGATAGTGATGCTAAAGCAATTTTAAAAGTAATTGGAAGTTATTCAAAGGCACTTGATTTATTAGATGATTATGATCATAAGACTTTAAAGAAAATAGAAGGTATTAAAAGTTCTGTTAAAATTAAATATGAAGATTGTCTTGATATTATTGATAAATTAAGATTTAATGAAGAAAGTAATTTATTTGCTCTTGAAAGGGATAAAGGATTAGATTCAATTATTAATAATATTTATCAATCTTTTAATGGGATTGATTTATATAATTCAATTGAAGAAAAAGCATCAAATTTCTTGTACATGATTGTTAAAAATCATGTTTTTATTGATGGAAATAAAAGAATTGCAGCAACTTTATTTATCTATTTTTTAGATTTTTATAACATTTTATATAAAGATAATAAACAAGTAATTGATAATAATACTCTTACGGCTTTAACTATATTAATTGCTGAATCAAATCCTATTGAAAAAGAGGTAATTATTTCTTTAGTTATGAATTTTTTAAATGATTAAAAAATCTTGACTCTCCAGTTAAGTGTAATGTTATAGTCTACTTGAAAGGAGAGGAAATTGACATTTTAAAGAATTTTTAGTATAATCTTATTAATTTTTAAGGGGGATACTTATGTATAGAATAGGTGAATTTTCCATTTTAACAGGTGCTAGTGTTAAAACACTTAGATATTATGATCAAATAGGTCTTTTAAAACCATCCTATGTTGATACTTATACAAATTATAGATATTATACTGAAGAAGAGTTACAAAACTTTAAAAGAATTGAATATTTAAAGAAACTTGGGTTTACGCTTGAAGAAATTAAGTTGAATTTATTTAATATTACCTTAGAATGTTTAGATCAAAAAAGAAGAGAATTAGAAATTAAAAGAGATTTAATTATATCGCAAATTTCAGAATTAGATTCTTTTAAAGATATTTTAGCTAAAAATAAGGTAAAAACTATAAATAAAAATTAATAAATGTCAATTAAATTTATGAATAATCAAGAAAAATTAAGGGAATTAGCAAGACTTAAACAAGAGTATTTAAAATTAAGGGAAATTATTATTTATTACAAGAATACTCTTGAAGCCAATGAATTTATTGAAAAAGAGAAAAAACAACAAGAAGAAGTTAAAGTTAAAAAATTAGTTTTAACTAAATCTTTTCATGGTAAGAATTTAGTAGTTAGTTAAAGATATTTCATTAGAAGTATCTTTTTTTGAAAAACTATTGACTCTTTAGTTAACTGTAATGCTAAAGTATGACTTAAAACAGAAGAAGTTGCATTATTAGTGAAAGAATAAAAAAAGATAAGAAAAAATAACAAAAATAACAAATTATATGATAAACTTATTTTAAGTGATAGGTGATTTTTTATTGAAAGTAGGTATTTAAGTGAAAGGAAAAATTAATATTATAAAAAATATAACTTTGATTGTAAGTTTATTAATTTATTCATATTTAATCTTTGTAGGAAGAAATCAATATATTTTTGATATGTCTTATACAAAATGTATTTTATTTTTATTACTAATATGTTTATTACTTTATACATATGGAATGATTGATAATGAAGATAAAACTTATAAAAAGAATATAAATTTATATATTTTATTGTATTTTATATTACTCATTAGTATAACCTTTTTTATAGGTAGAACTAATATAAAGTTTTATGATTGGTGGTATAGAGGACAATATGAAGCATTCTATACAATAACATCTCAATTAAAATTTGGTTCTAAATTATCAATATTAAAAAATGTAATAGGAAATAGTGTTATGTTAATACCTTTATCATTTTTATTAATGATAAAAAACAATAAATATAAAAATTTATTCAGGCAATTAGTTATTATTTTACCAATTATTGTAAGTATAGAATTATTACAAGCATTTACTCATACAGGAGCATTTGATATAGATGATATATTATTAAATTATTTAGGTACTATTATTTTTACTTTTATAATCACAAGATTTTCTATAATTGATAAAATTAAAAAGATATTTTATACAGATTATAAGATCAATGAGAATATAAAAAATGGAATATTTTATGTTGTGTTAGTTTTATTGGTTTTCTATGTCATTATTTTAGTATTTTAGTAAAACTATTTATTGAAAAAGAATTTTCGTATGTTAAACTATAATTAGTTAATAAGAAAAGAGGTGAAAAATATTTTAAAGTATGTCCTACTTGTGATGGTACAATGGATTGGGATGAATTTTGGAAATGTAATAATTGTGGTAAAGAAATTTATACTGATGAAGATGATAATGATGGCATTATAGAATATTGATTTATGAATAAGCAGATCTATGATAAAATTTGCTTTTTATGTGCTATAATATTATTAATAAATATTACTTATTTGTTGAACGGAGGATTAAATGAAAAATAAGAGAAATTTAATAATTATCATCATTTTAGTAGCAATTATTTTAGTTGGGTTATTTTTATCATCGGGTGGTTCGAGAACAGATGTGTTTTTAAAAGATTTTGAACTATCGCAAGATGGGAAAACTATGACATTAAAAGTTGGAGTTTCTAGTAGTGCTGGATACATAAGAAAAATAAAACGAACAAGCGGAAGTATGAATTATTATTTTACTTTCTATAAAACTTTTGGAATCAATTCAAAATTAGGTGCAAAAGATACTTTTAAAATTGAATTAGATAATAATGTAGATGAAATATATTTCTATACAGGTAATAAAGGATATAAAAAAGTTTTAGAAAAAACTGATAATAATGAATGGATTAAAGTTTCAAAAATAGAAGTTGTAAAACCAGAATATTATAACGATATTAAATTTAACAAATATTTAGAAAGAGATAACAAAACGATTTATTTAGCTGGAAATATTGAAGAAATTTATTATACAGATTTAGATATAAGAATGTCTTTGAATGATTATATAACTAAATCATATCAAACAACTGATGATAGTATAAAACATTTAACTGATATTTTAGATTATGTAGCTACCTTAAATGATGGCGGCACGACAATTTATAAATCTAGTGAATATGATATCACAGTAATTAAATGTAATACTATATCAGGAAATAAAGATATTTTTATTGGTGATTATACAATGAATTTTGATAGCGATTTAATGTGTAAGTAATTATTGGAGGAAATATATGAAGAAATGGTTAAAAATTACTCTAGGGGTTATTGGTGGAGTTATATTATTATTTGTAATTGACTTGATATGTATTTTTACAATTAATAAACCTTTATTTGCAATTAAAGAAGACAACGGAGATTCTATTAACTTAGTATATAAAGGATTAATATATGATACTTATATTTGTCATGAACATTCAGTTCCACAAATAAAAGTTAAAGGAGCAAAGTTTACTTGTGCTTTTGTAAAGTTTGACGAAACAAAAGAATCAACATATATACCAACAGAAGTAGAAAATGTTAGTATAAGTATTTCCGATATATCTCTAACTGGTGCTACTGTAATAATAAAAGACACTAATGAAAATCCATATACTCAAGGGGAATGGTATAAAATAGAAAAACAAATTGATGGAAAATGGTATGAAATAGAAACATTAATAGATAATTATGGTTTTAATTCAATTGGCTACTTACCAGATGAAAATAATGAAGTAAAACATATAATAGATTGGGAATGGTTATATGGAGAATTATCATTAGGAAGTTATAGAATTATAAAAGAAGTTGGTAGTAAGTATATTTCAATAGAATTTGGTATAGCAACAACATCGTAGAAAATATATAAAATTCAATCGGGGGTATTATGAAAAAAATTTATAAAACTTTTACTTTTTATTTTGTAATAATAGGTATGATTATAGTTATACTAAATGTTATAGGACAAGATGATATGAATATTTTTATGATTGGATTAAATCCACTACTAAACTTATTAGATAATAGTAAAGTATTTCGTAATTTTATGAATTCCCGTAGTTATTTATGGCATATAGCAAGTTTTATAACTAATGTGTTATAAGGTTTTTACATAAATAAAATCAAAGTTGTTAATGACAAACGATGGTTCGGTAGGTATTATTTCGTTATTTTTACTAAACAAGAGAACAACTTTATAGAATATGAACTCAAAACTTATTAATTCATAAAAAAATAAATCTCTCTATATATTTTTAATCAAATTACTATATTTAATGATATAATGAAAATGAAAGATGTTTAAAGATAGGAGTTTATTTTATATGAAAAAAATAATTAACTACTTTATAGTTATAATTAGTATTATTGTTTATGTTTTACTATTGTTTTTGTATCAAATGGATAGCAATTATTTAAAAGAAATTAAATATATCTATATATTAGCAATTCCTTGTTTTATGATTTTAGTTAGTACATTTTTAGTACAAAACAAAGAAATAAAAAAGAAAAATTTATACTTATATTTAATAATTTATTTAATTGTTTTAATAGGTTTTGTTTTTTCAAGTGCTAGAACTAGAAATTTACATATTACAAGTGGAATTAGACATTATAACTATAATTTTATACCATTTAAATCAATGATAGATATGTTAAATAGTCCTTTGGGATTAAAATTTGCTTTATATAATATAATAGGTAATTTTTTAATGCTTACACCTTTAAGTATTTTATTACCTTTAATAAGTGATAGATTTAAAAAGATTTCTAAATTTATTATTGCTATTTTAATTTTAACTTTATCTATTGAAATTATTCAATTTATTATTAATATTGGAAGTTTTGATATTGATGATTTTATTTTAAATGTAAGTGGAGCAGTATTAGCGTTTGTTTTATTAACAAAAACAAAATTAATGAATTTTTTTAATAATATTTTTCTAAATCTTAATATAAAAAACAAATATGGAAAATGTTGTTTAAATACATTTTACTTTTTATTACTTATTGCAAGTTTGCTACTTGATAGTTTTAATGTATATGCAATTGTAGTTGATTATAATATTAGAAATCCAAAAATTGATATTTCAGAATTAGTTTGTTTAGATAATAAGAAAACATATATAACTGATTATAATAATTATCATTATTATTCAAACTGTAATTATGGAAATCAAAAAGTTATGATAGGTAGTGAAATAAATGAGTTAAAAGATTTTGTTGAAAGTAAATTTTTCAACTCAAAATATGAAGAAAAACTAGGAATAATTAAACAAGAAATTATTACTGACATAAAGTTGGATATTGAAGATCAATTAGGTAAAAAATTACTTGCTACTACCACTTTTGGTGATAAAGTTTATTTCTACAATATTTCAAGTATGACTATAATTCAAGATGGTAATAATTATGATTATGAACAATATTTAGAAGATTTAAAAGCTAAAAAAAATACAGTTAATATAGATTTAGGTGTAATGTCTGATGTTGTTTATGTTGATAGGAATGATGAATACATTATTGAAAAAGGTGATTATTATCAAGTTTTAAGATGCGGAATTGGCAGTTTATATGATGGAGTTAGTTATAATTATTATCTTCCACTTGAATTTGAAATATCAAACAAAAGTTGTAGTTTTTTAAATAGTTTAGAAGAAAGAAATTAATTTTTAATATTTCATTTCAGAAAAAGTTTTAAAAATTTAAAATAGATTAGATTGAATATGATAATTTAAAATGTTATAATTATTTAAAAGATAAGGTAATAATTATAGTTATTCTTATGTAAAACTGGCTAATTAAATATAAAACATATTTAGAATTATCGAAAGGGAATTTTATGCTTACTTTGTATTATAGTTTTTGGATAATTTTTATTATCACATTTCTTATTTTTTTAACTATAAAATTTGTTATTAATTTTTTTAAAATTAATAAAATTAAAACATTTTTTGTTTTGTTTTGGGAAAAATCTAATAAATTAATTTGGTTTGTATCACTTATTTTTATTATTGTATTTTGGAGTGCATTTTATAGTATTTTTTATATTAGAAATTATCGCTCTTTAAGAATTACTGAAATTATTGAAAATGGCGATTATAGTTTAAATTATGCTATTGGGTGTGAAATAGGTTCTAACTGTAAAATAGAAAATTTAAACATAAATTTTAAAGAAAAAATTACTCTTGAAATAACTGATTATTCAAGAAATTCTGCTACCTTAAAATTAGATACTACTATGTATATGAAAAAATGTTATGATTGTAATTTAAATATTTTAGCAGCAAATAAAGAATATAAAATTTTATTGAACGAAACAATATTTCTTGAAGTGATTAATAAGGATGCTGATAATCGTGTTTATTATATTGTAGATTTATATTAATTATTAATAATTAGGTGGTGTAAAATGGAAAGAAGACTATGTATAAAGTGTAATGAATGTCAAAAGTTGATGGATTTTGATTATTATGCTAATAAATTTATATGTAAATGTAATAATAAATATGGATTAGAAGACCTAGCTGATAAAAATAAAATTATTATAATTAATGATAATCAACCAACTTTTAAAATAGATAAAAAGTTAAATATAAATTTTTCAAAAGATTTTTTTGTCAGTGAATTAAAACATCAGTTTAAGTATAAACCATTAGCTCCTGATTGCTTTTTAAGTTTAAAAAAACAGAAAAATTTAAATGTTAAATTAAATTATATTCCGTTGATATTATATGAAACTAAATGTGCTATATTTTTTAATGATAAAGATGAAAAAATTTCATTATATAAAATTAGTAATATGATCTTTGATGAATATACAAATTTTGATAATGAGGTTTTAAGTTCGCTTTATCCAATTGATTTGCACGAAAAAACAGAAGAACAAGGATTGATTACAGATTCACTAGTTGAAGAATTTAATATGAAGTTTGATGACATAATCAACTCTATTCAGATTAAAGTAAAAGAAAAATTGAATTATAATGTAAAACTAGATACAAATAGTAATAAAAATTTTGATATGATTTTTTTAAATGAAACCTATCAATGTATATTGCTACCAATTTATGATTGTAATATGAATTATAAAAATAAGGTATATCATTTATCAATGAATGCTAACACAGGCAAAGTCAGTGTTAAATTTCCAATAGATAACATTAAATTATTCATAATAACTATATTATTTTTAGTTATAGATATTGTATTTTTTTATTTAAGTCATTTGTTGGGAGTTATTGAGGAATTTTGTATTGGTATTTCTATTGGTATATTTATAATTCAACTTTTATTAATATGGTGTATGTATTTTTTAACAATTGGTAGTTCTGTTGGTAATAGAAAAAATAAATATCATATAAAAAAAATAAGTGATTATTAAAATGGTTATTATTGAGGAAAAATATGAAGAAGAAAAAATATGTTTTTTTAATTTTATGTTTGATATTTTTATTTATTATAGGAATTATAATTTATTTTGTTATCAAACCACAATATTACAATTTAAATGTTAATATGAATAAAAGTGATTATGATAATGCAGAAGGCATTTTAGTAAATGGATTTTTCCAAGATGCTTTCTATTTAAATGCAGTAAAAACGAGTAAAAATATTTTAAAAAGGAAAAACATATAAAATTTGGTGTAAATCAAAGTTATATATTTTTTTCTTCGCAAAATAAGTGAAATTAGAGCACGCAAAAAAGAGAGCAATTAAATCTCTAGTTTACGTCAAGTAAAAAATACAAAAAAGGTATTGTCAAAGAACAAAATTTATCATAAAATTAAATCATCAAATCTTAACTGAAAATTGGTTTCTATATTGTTAAGATCTGAGATGGTAGAAGTAAGAGTTTTTAGTAGGAGACAACT
>JAFURC010000045.1 GCA_017472015.1 Bacilli bacterium | reverse complement strand
ATTACTCATCTAATGTATATTGCTATACAAATAAACAATTTACCACACATATAAATCAGTTGCTCGACCATAAATACACTTCTAAATATCCATATTTATCCTACGAGGGACTAATAACAAACACTAAAAATATAAATATAATCTTAACTCGAAATAATTACCAATATTACAACCATATATAAAAATAAATATAAAAATAATATTAAAAATAAAATTAATAATAGTTATAAATAGTTTTTTTAAACTATTTATTTTTTACGATTTTTTCTAAGTTATGGAAGATATCGTATGTTCCTCCTGCTAGTATTCCTGACATAAGTATTGCACTTTGAAAGTCTTTGGTAATTATCCATTCAATGATTGAAACTGTAATACCTACTATTAAGTTTTGAAGTGGTATGGTTTCATTTTTTATAAAACTACTTTTCTTTGCAAAATAACCAAGTATTAAGGTCACAAAGAAGGTTACTACTGCAACTATATCCATAAAAATCTCCTCTCACTAAATAATATTTTAAAACTTAGAAAATATTAATTATTAGTTAAAGGAAAACGTTATTAAAAATTTAAAACTAAAGGTTAAAAAAATAGTTGACCCAATGAGCAAAGGAATTCTAAAACAAAAAGTTCTACTCCCATTCGGGAACTCAGCTTAATCCTTCACAAGTCAACTTATAACAAACATTTAGTAATAAGTCAATTGTATACATTTATATCTAAAATTTTGTAATTTATTATAATTCATAGAATATTTTTTAGCAAAAATTATAAAAATATCGGATTTATTTTATAAAAATAGTTTTAGAAAGTAGATGTCATAGAACATCTTTTTTCATTACAAATTTTAGGTAAAATAAAAACCTTGAATAATCAAGGTTAAATTCTTATTTGGTGGAGCATAGCGGGATCGAACCGCTGACCTCCACGGTGCAAACGTGGCGCTCTCCCAGCTGAGCTAATGCCCCAAATATATAACTCTAATGTCACAAGACATATAGAATTATATTATAAATCATGGTTATTTGTCAATATTATTTTTTAAAAAATTAGATAATTCATTGATTTTTATTTGATTTTCCTCTTTGGTTGTCATATTCTTGACAGATATAACTTGAGTTTCTACTTCATTACTACCAATAATTGAGATAAACTTGATATTTTCATGTTCTGCGTATTCAAAACATTTACCAACTTTTTTCTTATTCATTTCAACTAAAACTTTATAACCTTCTTCTCTTAAAGCAGTTGCTATTTTTAAAGTTTCAATATTCGTATCAAGTGGTACTAAGTAAATATCAATTAAAGAGTTCTTAGTTGCTTCTCCTTTTAAAATCGTATAAATAGGTTCAAGTCCAAATGAAAAACCAATTGCTGGATAAAGAGTTCCGTTATCCATAAAATCTGTGATAATTTTATTATACCTTCCTCCGGCTCCAAGAGCACAAGTTAAACGCAGTTGTTTGTCGTAAAATTCAAATACTACTCCTGTATAAATTGTTAAACCACGAGCA
The DNA here is from genome assembly GCA_017472015.1 of Bacilli bacterium. GTDB lineage: Bacteria > Bacillota_I > Bacilli_A > RF39 > UBA660 > RUG591. Next base: position 44,959 of record JAFURC010000045.1, on the reverse strand, counting down.
AGAGTTGGAGTAAACTTGCAACTATCTATAATACCAAGATTTGATAAATAAGTATTAAGTTCTAATAGTTCTTCTAATCCATCTTTAATATCTTGATTAGTTGTATCCTTAAACTTTTCTTCGTAATCATTAAAACTATATTCAAATAACTCAAGTAAATTATTTATAACGATATTATCTAAACCTAAATTTTCTAAGTTTTCAATTAATTCTTCACGAGTTATTTTTTCTAATTTATCAATAGCACCAATTACTGAAGTTACTTTTTCCTCACTTATTCCGGCTTCTTTAATAAGTCCTGACATTAATTTACGATTGTTGTATTTAACTAAAACATCAATTCCTAAATCTTTATAAGTATTAATACCCATTAGAATTTGTTCAGCTTCAATTAAACGATTATCAATCCCGACAACATCAACATCACATTGATAAAATTCTCTGGTTCTTCCAAGTTTCACCGGACCATTTCTAAATACTTTACCTATTTCATATCTTCTAAATGGAAGTCGTAAATCTTTAGTCATTCCAATTACCTTACAAAATGGAACAGTTAAATCATAACGAAGTCCAAGATTTCTATCTCCTTGATCTTTTAGTTTATATATTTCACTTAAGATTTCAGCATCTGAATCATATTTATATGCAAGCAAATCATAGTAATTTAGAATTGGTGTTTCAAGAGGTAGGTAACCATATTTTTCAAAATTAGTTCTTAAAGTATTAATTATTTTATTACGAATCACTTGATCACTTGGTAAAAAATCAAATGTTCCTTTTAAATTCATTAATTTCATATTTCCTCCCTATTTATCTCTTACTATGGCATTAAATTTCTTGGTAACTTCATCAATTATTTTATTAAATACACTCATAACCTCATCATCAGTTAAAGTTCTTGTTAAATCATTGAAAGTTAACTTGAAAGCAATTGATTTTTTATTAGCATCAATCTTATCACCTTCATAAATATCAAATATTTGAATATCTTTTAATAATTTTCCACCTGATTTTTTAATTTCTTTAACTAAATTACTAGATGGGATTTCTTTATCAACAACAAAAGCAACATCTTTTAAAATAGTTGGATATTTACTAATTTCTGAAACCCCTATTCCTTTGCATCTATTTTCCATAAGTTTAGCTACTGAAATTTCAAATACATAAATATCATCTTTTGTAAATTCTGGATTAAGTTTCCCGATTATTCCAATTTCTTTACCATTTAAAATAATATTAGCACTTTGATATGGATGCATTTCACGAGGAAGTTTTAATACTTGTAAACTATAACGATCTTTATAACCTAAATAATCAAGTAAATCTTCAAGAATTCCTTTGATATCATAGAAATTAAATTTAAATGTTTCAAATTGATTTTTATATTCACCTGATATTAAACAAGCAAGACGCATTTCTTCTTTGTATAAATTATCTTCTTTATAGAAACCATTTCCCATTTCAAAAATATGAATATCATTTATTCCACGGGCTTTGTTATAGTTATAAATATTAACAAGACTTGATAATAAACTATAACGAAGAGTTGAATGTTCTTCGGTCATAGGATCCATGACTTTTACTTTTTCTTTGACATTAACTTGGAAGTATGGAAATTCATTTTCAGGAATTAAAGCATAACTTAAACATTCATTTAAACCAAGGTTAGCCATTTTGTGTTTAATCTCACGATAAGTTTTATTGTATTTTCCAGGTTTCAAAGGAACTGTTGGAAGAGTACCAACGATATTTTCAAGTCCATAGAAACGTCCTACTTCTTCAATTAAATCTTCTTTAATTGAAATATCAATTCTTCTTGATGGAACTGACACTTTTAAAGTCGTATCATCACATTGAACTGTAAATTTTAAACTTTCTAAAATATTTACAACTTCATCTTTTGGAACATTTATACCTAAAACTTTATTGATTTTATCAAATGTAAGTTCAATTACTTTATCATCCTTATGTGTTTTATCATATGTTACTAAACCTGTTTGAATAGTTGCACTTGCATACTTCTCAAGTAAATGACAACATCTATCAATTGCTAAATAAGTTCTTTCAAAGCTAAGACCTTTTTCGAATCGATTACTTGCTTCACTTCTTAGAATTCTTTTTGAAGTCATACGAATTTTAACATTATCAAATATTGCACTTTCAATTATGATATTTTTAGTAGTTTCTTCTATTTCTGTTTCAAGTCCTCCCATAACACCAGCAAGACCGATGGCTTTCTCGCATGATGCTATTACTATATCATCACTTGATAAAGTTCTTTCTACAGAGTCAAGAGTTGTTAATTTTTCAGAGTCACGACTATTTCTAACAACAAGTTCATTATTTAAAGTATCAGCATCATAAAAATGAAGTGGTTGTCCAGTTTCCAACATAACAAAATTAGAAATATCAACAACATTATTAATAGGACGAATGCCACTTGAAATTAATCTTTCTTTTATGAATTCAGGACTTTCTTTTATTTCAACATTTAAAACACTTTTTGCAAGAAATAAAGGACAGTCTTCAGTTTCAACTCTAACTTTGAAAGTTTCATTAATATCATTTCCACTTTCTTTATAAGTTGTTTCCATTTCTTTTACATCACTTTTATATAAAGCGCCTACTTCATAAGCCATTCCTAAAATACTAAGTAAATCTCCTCTGTTACTTGTAAGTTCAAAATCAATTACTGCATCATCAAGTCCTAAATAGGCAATAGGATCTTCTCCTACTTTAGCATCACTTGGTAAAACACAAATTCCATTAATATCTTCTTCACGAAGATATTTTTTGTCTAAACCAAGTTCATATAAAGCACATAGCATTCCGTTTGATTCAATTCCACGGATAGTACTTTTTTTAATCACTATTTCTGGTAAAACTGCTCCTGGTTTGGCAACGATTACTTTAATTCCTTCTTTGACATTTGGTGCACCACAGACAATTTGAAGTTTTTCTTGCCCAATATCAACAAGGGTTACATGTAAATGATCACTATCTGGATGATCTTTGCATTCTAAAACATGACCAATTACTAAATTCGTTGCATTTATTAATTTTTCACTACTATCATATTCATTTCCAATTCTTGTCATATCTTCTGCAAGTTTTATATGATCAATTTCTTTTGGTATATCAACATAATCTTTTAAAAACTTTATACTTAACTTCATATTATTCAACATCCTTTCTATCGAATTGCTCTAAAAAGCGAATGTCATTTGTATAAATTTGACGAATATCCGTGATTCCGTACTTGAACATAGCAAATCTATCAATTCCTGGACCAAATGCAAATCCTGTATATTTTTCAGGATCATATCCAGACATTTTTAAAACATTAGGGTGCACAACACCGGCACCTAGTACTTCAATCCAACCAGTTTGTTTACATAAACTACATCCTTTACCTCCACACTTGAAGCAAGTTACATCAACTTCACATGATGGTTCTGTAAATGGAAAGTAACTTGGACGGAAACGAACATTCGTTTTTTCACCAAGCAATTTCTTCGCAAATAATTCTAATGTTCCTTTAAGATCAGCAAGTGAGATATCCTCACCTACTACTAATCCTTCAAATTGCATGAATTGATGTGAATGAGTTGCATCGTCATCACGTCTGTATACTTTTCCTGGACAAACAATTCTAAGTGGTGTTTTTTCTTCATTTGCTTCCATTGTCCTTACTTGAGCAGGTGATGTATGTGGACGAAGTAGATAATCATCATCTAAATAAAATGTATCTTGACTGTCTCTTGCTGGATGCCCTGCTGGTAAGTTTAATTTTGTGAAACAATTTAAATCTGTATCAATTTCTGGACCATTTACAACATCATATCCCATAGAAACAAATAAATCTTCTAACTCTTCAACCACTCTTGTCATTGGATGAATACTTCCCTTCATCTTTCTTCTACTAGGTAGTGTTATATCAATTTTTTCACGATTTAATTTTTCTTCTAATTCGCGTTTATCAATTTCTTTTAATAAATCATCAAATTTTTTGGTTACTAATTCTTTAATTTCATTTAAAAATTTTCCATATTCACGTTTTTCTTCATTAGGAATTTCTTTCATTTTTAAACTTAAATTAGTAACAATTCCTGATTTACCTAAATAAGTTGCTTTAAGATTTGCTAAATCATTTTTATTTTTAACATTAATTAATTCTTTTTCTAAATTTTCTATTATATTTTCTCTTTCCATGTCATCCTCCATTTATAACCACCCTTTAAGAATAATCTTATATATTCGGCAATTTCTTTTTTTCTTTCTGTGTTTTCATCTTCTCCATTTAATATCTCGTGTCTTCCTTGTTTTAAATAAGTCAAATATTTATTTTTACTACCTAAATCATCGTATATTTTAATTCCATTTTCAATTGGTACTACTTGATCACTATCACTTTGTAAAATTAAAGATTCTTTATATACACTTTTTAAAGTATTATGATGTTCTTTGACTAATTTAACAAATTCTAAGAAAAATGGTATTGAAGTATGTAAAACTTTATCAAATACTTCTAAATAATCTTTGTAATCTTTGTTTTCTAAAATATCAACTTTATTTTGTTTTAAATTTAAATAATTAAATGCTGCATTTATAAATACTACTTTTTTAATTTGTTTATATTTAGTGGCAGCATAACTTGCTAATACTCCTCCCATACTATGACCAATTAAATAAATTTCTTTGTATCCAAATTTTATTAAATTTTGAATTATACTATCAGTGAAATTAATCCAGTCTTGATAAGTTGCTTTTTGATACATTTCATTTTCATAGTGACCTGGTAAGGTTCTTGCAAATACATCAAACTTATTATCAAGTTCTAAATAATTCATTAGATATTCATTATCATATAAACAACCTACGAATCCATGAATAATTAATACGGCTTTTCTTTTCATTCTACCTCCATAAAAACAAAAAAGAATGGTACTTTAGGAGTCAATTAGACGGTACCATCCTTTATTTCACTTATTATCTTAACGCGATTAACGTTTTATTTTGAAGAGTGAATTCGGTTATTTCCATTTGTTAATTCGCACCAATCATTAACTCTCTTGAAATAGATAAATAACCTACTAATTTCCTCGCATCAATAAATACATGTATATTTTAACATCTAAGATTTAAAATGTAAACATTTTTATGAAAATTAATCAAATAAAGATAATTGATTTGATTCTGGTAAGTGGTTTAAAACTTTCATAGATCTTAATTTTTCTATTAAAGTTCCTGACACTTTACCACGTTTTTGTAAGTCTTCGATACTTAAAAATTCTCGTATAGAGCGTTCTTGAACAATAGTTTTTCCAACGGTATCCCCTAGTCCATCAACTGATCTAAATGGAGGGATCAAAGTGTTTTCTTCGGTTTTTGATATAGTAAATTTAATAGAGTCTGATTTATCTAAATCAAGATTGGCAAATTTAATTCCTCTGGCAGTTGCTTCAAGAGCAATTTTTAAAGATTCTAAGACATCTCCTTCTTTTTTAGTGATTTCAAAGCCTTTATTTTCTAAATCTTCTACTTTAAGTTTTATAGCATAATATCCTTTAATCATTGTTTCAATATCAAAGTCAACTACTCTTATTGAAAAGAAGGTTGCATAATAGTTAAGTGGTTGATACACTTTAAACCAAGCAATTCGCATAGCACTCATTACATATGCACAGGCATGGGCCTTTGGGAACATATACTGAATTTTATGACATGATTCAATATACCAATCAGGAATATTTTTACTTTCCATTAACTGTTTCCATTCAAGCCATTTATCAGCTTCTTTTTTCGCTTTTCCTTTTCTTACAAATTCCATGATTTTAAAAGCATCTTTAGGTTTTAAACCATGATTAGCCAAATATACCATGATATCATCACGACAACCAATTACTTCTTTAAATTCACATATTTTATTATCAATTAAACTCTCAGCATTTCCATTCCATACATCAGTTCCATGAGAAAGACCGGAAATTTTTACTAGTTCTCCAAATGTTTTTGGTTTAGCTTTAACAAGCATATTGATAACAAAGTTTGTTCCCATTTCGGGAAGTCCAAGGGTTCCGGTTTCACATTTAATCTGTTCTTTAGTTACCCCTAATTCTTCTGGTGATGATAGTAAACTTAAAACTCTTTTATCATTCATTGGTAAAGTTGTGACATCAATTCCGGATAAATCTTGAAGCATTCTTAGTATTGTCGGATCATCGTGACCGAGGATATCAAGTTTTAAAACATCTTGATCAATTGCATGGTAATCAAAGTGGGTTGTTCGCCAAACGGATGTTGTATCATCTGCTGGAAATTGGTAAGGCGTGAAATCATAAACATCCATGTATGATGGGATAACAACAATTCCTCCTGGATGTTGCCCTGTTGTTCTTTTAACTCCGGTACAACCTATTGCAAGGCGTTCAATTTCTGCTTGATGAACATTTTCAAGCATTTCTTTTTTCTCAAAATAACCTTTTACAAAACCAAAGGCAGTTTTTTCAGCAACTGTACCAATGGTTCCTGCCCGATAAACATTATCTTCTCCAAATATTACTTTTGTATAAGCGTGAGCTGATGCTTGATTATCTCCGGAGAAGTTAAGATCGATATCAGGAACCTTGTCAGCGTTGAATCCAAGGAATGTCGCAAACGGCATATCTTGACCTTCTTTAGACATTGGAGTATTACAGTTTGGACACATTTTATCTGGTAAATCATAACCACTTGCTGAATAATTAATTGAGAGACTTACACCTTCATCATCTTCAAATAAACTTAAATGACAATTTTTGCATAAGTAATGAGCTGGAAGCGGATTTACTTCAGTTATTCCCATCATCGTAGCAACAAAACTAGAACCAACCGAACCTCTGGAACCAACTAAATAACCTTCATCATTTGAGTGTTTTACAAGTTTTTGCGCAATTAAATAAATTACGTCAAACCCACCTCCAATAATTCCACCTAATTGTTTTTTAGTTTCTTTATTTAAATAATCATCATCATTTACTTTATCTGGATCATTTTCTTTAAGACTTTCAATAAATTCCGATTTTGTTAACTCAAATACTTTATCATATCCTTCTTTTATAACACGACCAAGTTCACTTTGGAAAATTTTATCAATGTCTTCTTCTGTTAAACTTGGATTTTCTTTTTTAATCATATTTTGAACTAAAGATATAATTCTATCTCCATATAATTCTTGGGCAATTCTTTCTTCAATACTTCGTGGAAGAGGGTCTCCATACATACTATGGGCTTTTTTAAATACCATATCATAGACATCTTCTCTTGAATTTGGTATTCGTGGTGAAAAAGGAATTCCTCCTGTATCAATAATAACTTCGACTTCTTCAATTAAATCAGCTATTTTATTAGTATTTTCAATTACTATTTCCTCTGCTAAATTAGAATCTAAAAATGAAAAATCATTTAACATTTCTTTAGTTGTTCTAAAATGTTGACTAGGAATCTCAGTTATATCACGTTTAGCTAAAGGATGTAGACCTCCTCCAGGCAATTTTTGATTAACAATTATTTCTCTATAGATTTTATCATCTCGTCTTACATGATGCACATCTCCGGTTGCAACAATATATTTACCGGCTTCTTTTGTTAACTTAATAATTTTTTTGATATTATCATGTAATTCATTTTCATCTTTAAAGTCACCCAGTTGAAGTAAATGAGAATAACATTCTGGTGGTTGTACTTCAACGTAATCATAAAAACCGATAATATCTCTGATTTCTTCATCAGTTTTACTTCTTGCTTCTATAAATACCTCAGATTCATAGCAACCACTTCCAATTAATAATCCTTCTCGAAGTTCTTCAATCTCACTTCTTAAAATTCTGGCTGTTTTATAAAAATGTTTAGTATTAGCAATGGAAATTATTTTAAATAAATTTTTTAAACCAATTTTATTTTTTACTAAAATATTAAAATGATATGTTCGACCGAATTTATGAATTTCATCTTTATCAATTAATTTTTCTAAATCTGAAATTTTGATAATATTAATACTTTCTAGTTTTTTCATCATTTTATGAAATACTAAAGCGGTTGCAAAAGCATCATAATCACCTCTGTGGTGACTTGCTTCATCAAATTCTACTGCATATCTTTTAGTAATAGCAGAAAGTCCATGTCTAGTTACATCACGATCAAGAATTCTTGATAAAGCTAAAGTATCAATTACAACATTTCTATATTCACCTAAATTATATTTTTTATAACACATTTCAATAAATGATGTATCGAATTTAGCATTATGTGCAACCATTGGCAAATCTTTAGTCCACTCAATAAATTCTTTAATTGCCATTTCTTCATTTGGACAATCAGCAACCATTTCATTTGTAATACTTGTGACATTTGTAATTCTTTCACTTATTGGTTTTGGTGGTTTAATTAGGCGATCAAATTTTTCGATTACTTCACCATTTTTAAGTTTTACAGCACCTATTTCTATAATCGAATCGCCTCCGGCGGCATTAAATCCGGTTGTTTCAAGGTCAAATACAACATATTCATTTTCTAAAAGAGTAGAATCATTACTTCTTTTTACAATTTCAACATTATCATCAACAAGGGTTAATTCTGTCCCATAAATAACTTTAAAACGTTCTTCCCCAGTTTTACCACGATTATAATCTTCAACTTGATGAAATGCATTTGGAAATGCTTGACAACCAGAGTGATCACAAATAGCAATTGCTTTATGTCCCCATTTGATTGCTTCGCTAATAGTTGCCACTCCATGTTTTGAAACTGAACAAACCCCATCCATGGCACTCATCATGGTATGCGTATGCAATTCAACTCTTTTGACTTCACTATCATCTATTATTTCTTCTTTTTTCTTATTGGATACATTTATTGCTGTGACATTAAAAACTATTTCATCTCCTGAATATTTATCTTTTTTTGTATAACCTTTAAATTTAAACCATTTACCATTTTTAAGTATTCCCATTAGTCTGGATAGTTCATCACTATCATTTAAAAATACTTTGGCATACATGCTATCAGTATAATCAGTTATTTTTAAAGTAATAATTTTAAAATTGCTTTTACTTGATTCAAATACGTCACTTCCAAATATTTCACATTCAACAATTAAATCATTGTCTTCTGAAACAATATTTTGAAGTGCAATAACATCCCCATCAATTAAATCTCCATAGTAGACATTCGGATCATCAATTGTTTTAACTTTTTTTCTTCTTGGTTCAAATTTTGGAAATTCATTTATTTGATTATTGTTAGTAATTGGTTTTAAAGGAACATCAATATCTTTTATATTTTGATTAATTAAAGATACTACATTTTCTCGTTGGTCTTCATCTTGATAAATTGTTATAGGATTATAACCAATATTTTCTAAATTTTTATTAATTTCATTTATGTATTCATTTATTTGATTAAATTCAGCATGATTATAAACAACAACATAATTATTTTTTTCACCATTTATTTTTAACCTATCACTAAAATACGCAATATACTTTGGTAAAAAATAATTATAATAGTCATTTAAATATAAACTTTTATCACCTAAATTTTCAATATAAATTAAAATATTAGAATTAAAAAACTCAGTTGTTCGAGTTTTTAATTCTTGATAGTCTTCTAAAGTAATCATTAAATTCGTTGCTAAGTAAATTCTTATGCAATCACTCTGTTTACTAACTACTACTTTTTTAAGTAAAACATCTTTAAATTTATTTACTATATTTATATCCATATGGATTATGTTTAAAAAATGTTCAAGTTTATTCTCCATACTTACCTCTAAATTACTTCTATTTCTTCTTCTCTTTCTATTTTTAAGACATTTCCAAGTTTTAAGATATGTCTGTTGTTTTTTATGCAAAAATCTATAAATTCGGTTAAATTCATTTTTTTCATATTTTTATCAATTGGATAATGATCAATATCAAAAGCAATTTTATCTTCAATCATTTTTCTTAATAAATCTTCTTTGGTATCATTTCCTAGATACATAAGCCAAAAAGGATAAATTTGTCTTTTAACAATTCTTAAAGTTTTATCTCCAAGATCATATGTTTCTGTGTTAGTTAATTTTTTACTTATTTCGTTAATAACTGCAAGTTCAATAATGGCACTAATAATTTCTTTGTAGTCATCATTATATTCTTCATACATTCCTTTAACAATTGTTAAAATTAATATAGTTAGCGCATCAAATTTATCTTTATCACTTCCCCAAATAAGTGATGCGTTTTGACTATTGTATTCAATGCACTCCATTCTCGGATGGATTACATAAACAGGATATGTATCTTTTAAATTTAATTTTAAAACTTCTTTAACACATTTTTTTAAAGTTTTTGAATCACTATTAAAAAGTTTTACAAGATGCATTTTATGTTTTTCGGTTTCTTTTTTTAGGGATACATATAAATCACTTTTAAAAATTTCATTATATATAATATCATTATCAGGAATAAAGTCTTTGCCATATTTTATAATTTCTTGTTTATCTTTATAACAAAAATTATATTCTTTTTTGTATTTGCTCCACAAAATTTTTCGAAATTTATCAATTTCTTTTGATAAACTAGCACTATATAATAAATACCAAGCTAATAGGTATTCGTTCACACAAAATTCTAAATTCATTAGTCAACTATCTCCTTAAACACAAATTAATCATATCATAATTTATTTTTAAAATAAAGATAAGTTGGGTTTATTTGAAAAAGTTTTTGAAAAAATTAATTATTTTTTTGAAAAATGACTCTTTCTTCTTTTTTTGATTAGTTTCTTTTTGGTAAATTTTTTCCTCATGAATTAGTTTATCATTTAATAGAACATTAACAGTTCCTAAAACGTTTCCTTGATTATTGATTATAATTTTGATATTTAGTTTATCTTTTTCTTCTTTTGTTAAGGGATAAGTAAAATTATTTTTTATGTAATAATCTTCTTTAAATAAATTACCATCTATTTTAAATTTGTCTTTATCAATGATTAAATAATTTTGGTAATTGCGAAAGAAATTTTCATATAAATTTTGATGATTTATATAGATATCAGGATCATCAAGAGTTACAATAAGTAAATTTAAATTATCCTTAGTAGCAGTTGTTACCAAAGATTTTCCTGCTAAAGGTGTATAACCATTTTTACAACTAGTAATATAATCGTAAGTAAAGATTATTTTAGAACGATTAATTAAAGAATAAGCTTTTTGATTAGAACTAAAATCATAGTATTTGGTCCCTGTAATTTCTTTATATAAAGGATAGTTTAAATATAAATATCTTGTTAATATAGCCATATCATAGGCAGTTGAATAGTTTTTTGTTTCTTCATCTAATCCGTGAGGATTTTTAAATGTTGTATTAGTCATTCCAATTTCTTTGGCTTTTTCATTCATTAAATAGACAAAATCTTCGACACTTCCTGATACATAAGTTGCAATTACGACACTAGCGTCATTACCGCTCCTTAACATTAAGCCGTATAACAAATCTTTTAATGTAACTTCTTCATTTAATGATAGATACATACTAGTTCCATACATTTTTAAAACTTCTTCACCAACAATAACTTTGCTATCTAATTTATCGCTTGCATAAGTCATCGCTATTAGAAATGTCATGATCTTACTTGTTGAAGCTATTAATCTTTCTGTATTACTATCTTTTTGATATAAAATTCTTCCACTATCAAGATCCATAACAATACTTGATTGAGCTGTATCATTTATGGCAAGCGTAGTTTTTGGAAATATTATTAACAACAGAAAAAGAAAGATAACTTTTTTCATATGACCACCTATAAAAATATATGAAAAACTTAATATTTAATACGACTATTTCTAAAAAACGATAAATATTTCTACTTCACTGGGTTTCCCCTCCAAAGACCAATTTCCGATGGTAGACATCGTACTTATTATTTTATTTTTTATTAATTATTATATTAAGAAAAGAACTCTCTTAAAATATTCAAAAGAGTTCTTTTAAGGAATTATTCCCTATCTATATTAAACGCTTAACACGTTAAGCGTCACATTATAGTTTATGGCGCTAAACATTTAAATGTTCCTATTATTTAGTATTAATCTTTTATATTATTAATATTATATTCTGATTCATTAGATTTTATACTAGATAATACTAAAAACTCTTTTAATTTTTTAAAGTATATTTATTACATCAAATAGTTATATATTCTTTAGTAATAATTCTTATATCTGAACAATATTTTATAACATACTTGTTTTCTAGTTGGCAAATAATTATACCAATAGTCTTATCTTGATTAATTTTTTTAAAATTATCTTCTATATAAAATATACTTAAATTATTTCATATTCCCTAGTTATAATTCTATCATCCGAACAATATTCGATAACATATTTATTATTTTTTTGCAAATAATTATTCCTACTGTTTTGCTTTCTTCAATTGTTTTGATATTTTCATCTATATAATTCATGTATGTTTGAATTTGTCCTGTATGTTCCTTTTTTAATTCCGTAATCTTTAATTCTGTTACTACATAACATTTAAATTTAATGTTATAAAGAAGTAAATCAACATAATTATATTTCTCTTCAAATTTAATTGGATATTCACTTTTGATAAAAGTAAAACCATTTCCCAATTCTTCCAAAAAATTTTCGATATCTTCAAGAATTAATTTTTGTAATACTTTTTCTGATATTATTTCATAGTTAGAATTATTCTTTATCTTAACAGGATTTTTAACTAAATCAATAACCGTTGATTCTTCGTTATTAATTAATTTTAATTTTGTATTATAATCAAGTCGATCATATTCTTTATTCTTAATTTTATCTGATAATTTTCTATATGATAAATGTTGATTAAGACATACTTCGATATAATATATTATTTCTTCAATATCTTTAAGTTTTATCAATTCACGATAATGTGTCCAAGATAATTTTGAACGCAATGCGTTCAATTTTTCATCTTTAAAAATATTATAAAATTTTCTATAATTAACTAAATTTCTATAACTATAAGTTTTTCCAAATTCATTAGTTAATTTTTTAGAAAATTCATTAATTGTATTGTTACCATAAATACTACCAGCCTCAGATACCAATTTTCCTATCTCGAAATATGCAGTCACTTTTTCTTTTTCTTTAGAATAGTCTTTAACATTTTGAAATATTTCATGTTTAATTATTACATTTCTCATTTCATTATAGTGTTGTACTTTATCTAACTTTTCTATCACTCTACTCGTTTCTATGGTGTACAAGTCTTTATTTCTAATTTATTTTTCTTAATCTTAAAAATAATACTTCCATCCTGATCTGTTCTATAAATTTTACTATCTTCTAAATTATTTAATACTATATCATTCGGATGTCCATATAGATTATTTTTACCTACACTAATTATTGAATATTTGGGAGTAATACTATTAATAAAATTCTCACTTGAACTTGTTTTAGAACCATGATGTCCTACTTGTTAATTTATAATTTATTTGCTACTGAATAAACTATTTTTTTAAAAATTAAATTAACAAATAAAAAAATTGTGTTAAAATAAATAAAAAATATTTTTTAAATTTATTTGAACTAGATTATTAGTATAACTAATATACCTAGTTTTTTTGTGAGTATAAAAAAAGAAATACCCTGGCAGGAATATTTTCTTTTTATCACAAAGGTCTATAAGACCAAAGGACGGTTATATAATAGCATTAAATAATAAATTAATCAATAGAATTATTAAAAATTCCATACCAGTAATTGAAAATAAAATAAATATAATAAAACAAGATATAAATGAAATTACTAATTTTTCATCAATGTTGGAAGTAGTTAGTATAAATAAAACAGATAAAACAGAAGATAATTTTAATATCTTATATATAATAAATGCATACCAAATTATTGCAAATACTAATGACTATAGTTTTTGTAAATGTCCACAATGTAATCACGATAATTGCATGCATTACCATAAGGAATATCAAAGAAATATTATATTTCATATAATGGGCTATGAAATAATTGCCAAAATTAGCATAGTTGTTTTAGAATGCAATTTTTGCAAAGAAGTCAATAAAGGAAAACAACATTTTCACGCATTATTACCAGATTATATTTTTCCATATCACATATTTTCATCAAATATAATATTAAATGCTTTGTCTGATAGAATTATAAAAAACATCAAAATTGAAATAATAATTGAAAAGTTAAGAATATCACATCAATTATTTTATAAATGGTTAAGAGAATTAAAAAAATATTTATTGGCAAGTTCAATTATTTTAGCAACCCAATTAAATATTAAAGATATTTTAAATAAAATAATCGAGAATAAAGATGAATTCTTATATTTATTTTATAAAGAATATCGACATCCATATTTTTTATTTAAATTAACCTGTGTTCCATTAGCAATAATGCCTTAAGGTATTTTGAATAACTGTTGAATTTCATTCTTAAAAGAGATGTATTAAAATAAAACCGTTCTTTCGAGGAGGTGAATTTAATGGAACAAAAAGAAAAAGATGCAATAAAGAATGAATTTGCATTATTTCGTTATGGCTTAATAGCACCAGTTATAACAGATACTTACGAAGAAAGTAGTCAATTAGAGTATTTTAAAAAAGTTGCTTCAAAGAAATATATAATAAATGGTCAAGAATATCAATATGCCTATCAAACGATAAAAGGTTGGTATATGAAATATAAAAAAGAAGGTTACCAAGCTTTGATTTGTAAAACCAGATCTGATGCCCACTCTAGTAGAAAATTAGATGATAATGTAACTGAAAAAATAAAGGAGTTGAAAAAACAATATCCCCACATTACCGGAACTTTAATTTATAATAAATTAGTGGATGAGGGATATATAAATCCTAACAATGTATGCCTTGGTACAATATTGAAATTTATAAGAGATAACAAAATTTTATTTAACGAAACAGAAAACACAGATAGACGCGCATTTGTAATGGAACATGCAAATGATTGTTGGCAAGCAGATACTTCTCAAGGTCCTTATTTAACTATTAACGGAAAAAAACAATTAACTTACTTAATTGCAATCATTGATGATGCTTCGAGAATGATTGTAGGTGCAAAATTTTTCTTTAACGATAACTCCTATAACTTACAAGAGGTTATGAAAAGTGCAATAAAAAAATATGGTGTACCTAAGAAAATATTTGTTGATAATGGAGCAACATACAAAAATGATCAATTTAATATTATTTGTGCTAGTCTAGGTACTATTTTAATCCATGCAAGACCTTACTCGGGAGCCAGTAAGGGAAAAATCGAGAGGTTTTTTCATACAATGAAAGCTACCTGGATGCGTGGACTTGATTGGAATTCTATCAAATCAATTGATGATTTAAATAATTTATTAAAGGATTTTATTACTAATTATAATATGTCTAATCATAGTTCTTTAAAAGATGAAAATGATACTCTTATTTCTCCTAATACTAGATGGTTTAAAGATATGAGTTTAATTAAAAAATTAGATAATGACTTTATCGATATTTCTTTTTTACATACTGCTTATCCCAAAATAAGAAGTGATGCTATTGCCTATATCAAAAATCACGAATTTGAAGTTAATATGAAATACATTGGTAAAAAAATCACCGTTAAATATGATCCTCTTAATTTCGAATCTGCTTGGATTTTTGATGATGGTAAGTTAATTGAAAAAATAACTTTAGTAAATAAAGTTGATAACTCTAAAATAAAAAGAAAAAATACTTTATATTAAAAAAATGAAAGGTGTGATATTTATGTTTTTAAGTTATTTTGGAATGGAATTTAATCCTTTTGATAAGACAATTGATACTAAATTTGCTTTTGAAACTAACGATTTAAAAGTTATGAATAATCGTTTAAATTATTTAAAAGAAAATCCTGGTATTGCCTTATTTACAGGTAATCCAGGAATGGGCAAAACTTTTGCCATTAGAAATTTTATGAATTCTTTAAACCCTAATTTATTTAAATGTGTCTATATTTCAATGTCTTCTCTTACTGTTCATGAATTTTATAAGCAACTTGCTATTTCTCTCGGCATCATTCCTGAACATAAGAAAATAGACATTTATAAACAAATTCAAGAAACTATTGTAGATTTAGTTAATAATAGAAAAATTAAAGTTATCATTTGTATCGATGAAGCTCAATATCTTAAAACCGATATTATTAATGATTTAAAAATTTTATCTAATTTTGAAATGGATAGTAAAAATTATTTTACTTTAATTCTTACTGGTCAACCTGTTCTCAATAACGTTTTAAATAGAAATGTCCATGAGGCATTAAGACAAAGAATTACAATAAGTTATAACTTCTCTGGTATCTCTAAAGACGAATTAGCAAATTATATCAATACCAGATTATCGATTGCTCACGGTAATTCAAATATTTTTACCCCTCAAGCAATTGAGAGTATTTACAATAGTTGTAATGGAGCAATCAGAATTGCTAACAATATTATAACCAAATCTTTAATAATTGCAAGTGCAAATGATAAAAATATCATAGATAATGACATTATTATGGAAGCCTATAATGATTTAGCTTTAGGATAATCGATTATGGATAATTATTATGACTACCTTATTGAAGAAATTACAACTATTATTACGGATAATTTAAAACTTTTTAATATTAATGATCATAAACTCATTGAATTAAAAGAATATAGTCTTGGTTCTGACCTAGAATATCCCATTTCAAATGAAAAGATAATTTATTTTACTAGAAAGGCACTCATTGATTTAATTACCACTGACTTTCTATATGATTTTAGAGATATTGAATAGTATCTCTTTTATTATCACTAGAAAATTGGCTAATATAATTATTAAAAATTGTTCAAATAATTATTAAATTCACTATTTTTCTAATTATTTGAACAATTACTTGATTAATTTAATTTTAAATTTATTGGTTTAAATAAAGTTGAAATTAACAATTAGATTATATTTTTTTAATAAATTTTCTTCAACTTCTTTAGAAGCATCTCCCATAAGTAAAAACTTGTAATTATTAAGTTCTGTATAAATTACATTTGAATTGTCATTTGCATTATCATAGATTTTATTATTTAAGAAGTATAATTTATTATCACTTAGATTTAATTCTTTTATATTTTGATAATAGTTTATCTTCTTTTTATCAAGTGTTTTAATAAGATTCAATTCTGAATCATTATTGAATATGACATTTTCTATTTTAAAATTATTAACTAAATAAATACTATCTCCCATATGATCAAAATCACCATGAGGTAATTGTCAAAAAGTAAGTCGAATTAACTCTGTTGTTTACAAAGAAAAAGTACATGAATATAACATATACTTTTTATCTGTTTTTAATATCATTATTTAAATCTAATTTATTGAATATGTCTACATCATTTATAATCATCTTTTTTCTATTTAACATAACTATATAATTCTTTTCTTCAACATAAATAGCATCATATCCTAATATTGCCGCTAAAGCTCCATCATCTTCTAAAATTGCCATGAATTCTTCTATGTTTTTTTTATACATTTTTCGCATTTTTTCAAAAATAAAACTTTTGACTTCTTCAATCTCGCTATTTTTTATTATTTTAGAATCTTTATGTAGTTTGCTTTCTATAACGATTCCGCAATTATTTATTCCACCATCACTAGCATATTTAGAAGCAACATCTAAATTTTCACCCACAACTGTATAGATGCCAGTTCCATATACAGAAGCACGTCCACCATAAAACACATCACCATTAATAAATTCATTGACATATTTTTTTAATGCATCATTGTTGCTCGCGCTAATGCCTCTATATATAGTTATTCCTTCTTTTAAGTCTAATTTTGTCGTTGAATACAATTGTGGCAAATCATCATAATGTAAAATTTCATATATTTTTTTTATAATTTTTCTTTTTTCTTCCATACATGAAAATTTTATAAATATATCATTATACATCTCAAAAAATAATGAAACTTGTTTTATAATATTTTTTTCTTGTTCTGTTAATTTATCTTTCTTTTTAAAATTAAACATAAAATCACATCCTATATTTATTATATCACACTAATTCATATTCTCTAGCAATAATTCTATCATCAGAACAATATTTTATTACATACTTATTATCTTGTTTGCAAATAATAATTCCTACTGTATCATTTTCTTCAATAGTTTTTATATTCTTATCTATATAATTCATATAAGTCATAATTTGTCCAGTATGCTCTTTCTTAAGTTCTGTTATCTTTAATTCTACGACTACATAACACCTATATTTAATATTATAAAGTAATAAATCAATATAGTTGTATCTATTACCAAATTTAATAGGATACTCATTATCTATAAATGTGAATCCATTTCCGAGTTCTTTTAAAAAAGATGGAATATCTTCAAGTATCAATTGTTGTAATATCTTTTCAGATATGTTTTTATAATTGTTACTATTTTTAATCCTTACTGGATTTGGAATCAAATCATTAGGTCTAAGTTTCACATTTTTAATTAGTTTATTTCTTGATTCAATAGGTAATCTTTTATATTCTTTAGCTTTTATTTTCTCTTGTAATTGTCTTTGAGTTAGATTATTATTTTTAGATATATTTATATAATATAGTATTTCATCATAATCATCTAATGGTAATAAAAGTAAATAATGTGACCAAGTTAATTGTGTCAACATTGTTGTCACTTTTTTATTACTAAATACATTATAGAATTGCTTCATCCTAAATAAAGTTCTTCTATTATATTGTTTACCTACTTCAATAACTAATTTTTTAGAATATTCATCTATAATATTATCTCCATATTTGCCACCAGCTTCATTTAATAATTTACCTATCTCAAAATATGTGATTATTTTCTGTCTTTCTTTTGAATAATCTTTTACTCTTGAATATATTTCGTTATCTATTAATCTATTCTTTATCTCATTATAATAATTCATATTTACTCCTTTCATAATTATGTCACCAGTGGTGACACTTTTCTATGGACTACATGTTTCAATCTTTAATTTATTATTTTTAATCTTAAACATAATACTTCCATCCTCGTCTGTTCTATATATTTTTGAATCACTTAAATTATTTAATACTTCCTTATTTGGATGACCATATCTATTATTCTTACCAACACTTATAATTGAATATTTTGGATTAACTTCATTAATAAATAATTTACTAGAACTTGTCTTACTACCATGATGACCTACTTTTAATACATCAATATCTTGTAAATTATATTTTTCTATTAAGTCTTCTTCTACATCTACTCCTGCATCACCCATAAATAAAAATTTGTGATCATTTAATTCTGTATAAATAACACTTGAATTATCATTTTCATTACCATAGTCTTTGTTATTCAAAAAATACAATTTATTATCATCTAAATTTAATTCTTTGATACATGAATAATATGGTATTTTATTTTTTTCTAAAACTTTAATTAAATCCTTTTCTAATTCATTAAATTCACCACAATTGAATATTACTTTCTCAACTTTAAAGTTCTCTACTAGATTTATTGCTTCACCCATATGATCAAAGTCTCCATGGGTTAAAATTAAATAATCAATTTTTCTTATTCCTAAGGATTTTAACATTGTAATTGTATTCTCACTTATATTTTGATTATAAACTCCTCCAGTATCAATTAATATACTTTTATTATTAGTATAAAATAAACTTGAATCTCCTTGTTTAACATCAATTGCTATAAATAAATTATTTTTTACTATATCATTTATATGAAAGTGAATTAATAAAATTAAAACTAAAATAATTAAACCTTTTATTTTTTTATTTAATAGATCTTTAATAATTAATGTCATTAATAATAAATATAGTATTAGAATTAAAAAAGATATCTTTTTAAAAATAATTATTCCCCATGTGTAATTATTTAAAAAAATTGAAATATTATTTGAAATTGTCATTATTAGATAGAATAAATTATCTAAAAATGGAAATATAAGTGTTAAAAGAGATAAAGGGAAAATAATTATATTAAAAAGAGGAACAAAAAATAAGTTATAGAAAATACTTAATAAATTAAATTCAAAGTTAAAGTATATATTAAAAGGTATAGAATATAAGAATGAAATAGTTGTTATTTTTAATAGTTTAGCTAAGTAATTTCCATTTAATTTGTCTTTGTTTAATATTAAAATAAAACTAATACTATATGAATACAAAAATCCTTTATGATAAATATAAAAGGGATTTATTATAAGTGTAATAATAGTTGTATAAATAAATAACACGATAGAACTTAAATTGAGTTTTAATATTTTATTTAAATAAGAAAGAATTAGGTATAAATAAACTCTTATAATAGGAATTTGGTAATCAGTTAAAACAATATAGAGAAATATTATTATAAAAACTATTGGATAAGAATATTTTTGGAGTTTTATTTTTTTTAAGATAAATAAAAGTAAAATACTTAATAAAGTTATATGACTACTTCCAATTGATAACAAATGACAAATACCATTTATTTGGTATGAATTATATATATTTCCTAAAGAATTAGTATCACCTAAAATAAAAGATTTTAAATAGTTACTTGATTTAAAAGTATTTAAATATTTTATTAAATTGTTTTTTAATTTATAAATTAAGTTTTTATTTTCTTTTAATAATTTAAATTCTTTTGCTTCAAGGGTATAAAATATTTTATTTTGATATAAATATTCTTTATAATTAAAGGTATTTAAAACTGTATTATTTTTCAGTTTAGATAAGTTACCATTAACTAATATAGTATCTCCTAAATTATAGTTAAAATTATCTGTATAAATAATTAAGTTTTCTTGTGATTTAAGGGTTAAAGAGTATCCATAGGAAGTTTCTTTTATTTTTATAACTTTACCTATGAAAGTTTTACTATTTTCACTATAGATACTCTTGTAAGGAATTATTTTTGTTATTGTTATAATGTAAAGACAAGAAATTATAATAAGTAAACTTAGGAAATATTTAGATTGTAATATAATCCTTAATTGATTCAAATAAACTATCACCTATTCCAGAGACATTTTTGATATCTTCAATAGTTTTGAAAAGTCCACTTGTATTTCTATATTCAATTATAGCTTTTGCTTTGGCTTCACCAATCTTTGGTAGAGTAATTAGTTCTTCTAAAGTTGCCTTATTTATATTAATTTTATCAGTAATTGTTTCTTTGGTATTCAAAATGTTTGATTCTTTTAATTCTTCTTTTTCTTCTTTTGTTTCGGTTTCCCCAACTACTTCTTCATCCGATTTATCATTGCAAATACAAGCATCATTTTTGATTTCTTCTTTGCAAATATTTTCAACTACTTTTTTAGTTTCCTTTAGACTTTGGTAATTTTGAATTTCACTATTTGAATAAACAATTATTACCATTTCATCCGATACTTCGCGACTTAAATTTAAAAGTTTTGTATTGGCATCATTTTTTAAACCACCTGCTATATTAATAGCATCGACTACCCTTTTTCCTTTTTCTAGGGAATAAACGCCAGGATTATTAACACTTCCTTTAATATCTACAAAATAATATTCTACTACATTATCAACTACTTCAGGAATTTCTAAAACTTCTTCTGTTTTTTCTTCTGCTAAATTTTCATAAACTATTCTTTCACTTTTAAATTTATCTTTACTTAAGAATACAAAAGTTATTCCAAGACAAACAATCAATAAAGAACAGCCAGTAATTATTTTAAATTTATTTTGATTTAGAAATGTTTTTCCTACATTAAAACCATAATTCAATTTATATTTTAATTGATTTATATAAAACTTTATTCTTTTCATAACTATAAAACAAATAGTTGTCGAAATAATTTTAATAACATTTTTAACATCAACATATGTTTTTCTCCTTTCTGATTTTATTTTTTCTTTTTATTTGTGGTATTAGCAATTATATAAATTTCTTTTAGCAAATCATCTTCTAAAATTGTAATTTCACCATCTTTCTTTTTAAATTTCTTTATCAACCGGTCAACACAACCATCATATTACCTTTTGATAAAAATGTCAAATTTTGTAAACCAGCATTTTGTTAACAAAAATTATTTAACTTGAAAATTTAAAAATAAAATAAAGATAATTTTATATTTTGAGATTTTTTTAAAAGTCAATTTCTTAAATTGCTTAAAAATTAGCATAAAAAAAGAGAAAAAAATTTTTTTTCAAATTAATTTCTCTATTTATCTTTAACAACGGAAATTCCGGTTAATTCATCACGAGTTAGGCAATCATTGTTGGTGATGCTACAAGTACTTGCATCTGATTTAGAAATTTTTCTTTTTGAACCGACAAGACAGATGCAATATTTATAAGTATTTACAGTTGCATCTAAAGATACTTTAACATAAGAAGAACTATCGTACGATCCTCCATCCGGATCAGTTTGAAATTCTTGTTTTTCATTTAGACCATTCGTATCCATATAATAAATTACAGGACGATTTTTTAACTCATCTCTTGCTGTTTTTGATGAAGCAACCAGGTATTCTGCTTTAGCAATCATTCTGCTGGCATCCGTTAAGAAATTATTTCGTTTATTATTATTGATTGTTGAAATAACATTTGGAACAGCAATTGCCATTAAAATTGAAAGTAATGTTATTACGGCTAATAACTCAACTAGTGTAAATCCTTTTTTACTCATTTTTATTTTTAGCTAGTTTTAAAAGTGCAACACGTGCGGCTTCTCTTTCGGCTTCTTTTTTACTACTAGCTATCCCCTTTCCATAAATTATATTATCTATTTTTACAACTACTGTAAACCGTTTATCATGAGCAGGTCCTGTTTCATCAATAATTTCATAACTAAATGAACGTTTATTAGTTTGTAAGGCTTCTTGAAGGGTTGACTTGTAATCGTTAAAAAATGTAATATTAGGGTTGTTTATATATGGAACTATGATATCTAAAATTACTTCTTTAACCTTCGAAAATCCTTCTTCAAGGTAGATTACAGCCATTAAAGACTCAAAAGTATCAGCAACAATTGCTTTTTTGATATCTCCTTCATTAAGTTCACCATTTCCAACCTTAATATACTTAATTAAATCAAGATCTTTCATATATTCATATAAAGCATTTTCACAAACATAACTTGCTCTTAACTTAGTCATTTCTCCTTCTTTAAGGTTAACATTTTTATATAAATAATCACTTACACTTACTTCTAAAACGGCATCTCCTAAAAATTCCAGTCTTTCATAATCATGTTTTAGGTGATGCTCATTCACAAAAGATGAATGAGAAAATGCTGTTTCATATAATTTTTTATTCCTTATTTCGATGTTCCATCTGTTTAAAAATTCATCCATAAAAAGTATCATTCCTTTCCGCCTCGCACTCATAGAGATTCATCTTCAAAGTCACACATTGCCATGAAAATTTGTAATAAATTTATTTTTCATTTACAAATTAATCCTCTCATTAAATTTAATTTATAATTAATTATAACATTTTTTTAAAAATTTGTATATTAAACTTGCTGTATTTTAAAATTAATAGTAGAATATTAATAGGAGTGAATATGAAAAAAGTTATTTGTTTATTAATTATTTTATTATTAACAGGTTGTTCTTTATTTAAAAGAGATAATATGGAAAACATAGATATTATTACAACCAACTATGCAATCGAATATGTTACTCGCTATTTATATGGAGATAATTCTTTAGTTTCTTCAATTTATCCTGATGGAGTTGATATTACAAATTATAAGTTTACGGAAAAACAAATTAAAGATTATAGTAAAAAAGATTTATTTATTTATATGGGTAATACTAGTGATTCAGATCAAGCAGTAACATTCTTAAATAATAACAATGACATAAAAATAATCGATGCAACTTACGGAATGCAATATAAATATGCAACTGATGAACTTTGGTTAAACCCATCTAACCTTTTAATGATAGCTGGAAATATTAAAAATGGTTTAGATGAATATATTACTAGCACTTATTTACTTAAAAATATTGATAATTTATATGAAGAGTTGAAAGTAGAATTATCAGACTTGGATGCCGACTATAAAACCACTATAGCAAACGCTAATTATAAAACAATTGTTGTTAATAGCGATAATCTACTGTATCTAGAAAAATATGATTTAAATGTTATATCTCTTGATAAAAATAATCAAAGTTATGAAAAGAATTTAGCTTTATTCAAAAATTATTTAAAACAACAAACAATTAAATATTTCTATGCCTATGAAAATGCAGAAACCACAGAAGAAATTAGTCAAATAATTACAGATAATAGTGTTGAAACTTTAAATATTAAAAATTTAAAAAATATAACTGATGAAGAACGTGATGGTTACTTTACTTATACAAAAATTATGTATAATAATTTAGAAGAGTTTAAAAAAGAACTATACAAAAATATTTAAAAGCCTCGCGAGGCTTTTTTTGTTTTAAAAAAAAACTAAATATCTTTAAATTTAAAATATATAGTCTTTTTTATATTTTATAAATAATTTCTACTTATTGTCTAATAATTCTTTCTCTCTAACTTCTAAAGCCTCATCAAGATGTTCTTTTCTTTTTAAATTTTTAACATAGATTCTTAAAATATATATTAAAAATCCAGTTGGAATAAATGGTAAAACCAAAACAAAAATCACTAATAAAAGATGTTCTTTGATAATTTCAGTCATATAAAGAATTTGAATAGTTGCTATACTATAACCAAGAAGTAAACAAAAAAGAAGTGAACAAAAGATAATTCCTAAAGTACTATATACATAATCAACAACATAATTATAATAGTAAGTTCCTTTTTTCTTATGATACAACAAATAGAAAACAAAATAAATAAGCAATATTACTAACATAGGAATTACAACATAATACCAAACTTCATCTGGCATTAAAAAATATTTAACCATACAATACCTCCAAATATAAAAATCTTTTTATCCTCATTTAATAAAATATTAAGTTAGATTAGTAGAAATTTTACTACCATCTATCATAAATTTATTTTATCATATTTTATTTTTTTTTCAAATATATTTTTTATATTTTATAAAGAAAAAATCTTTTATTTATTTAAAATACCTTTCATATTATCTATCTCTTTTTTGGTATTTTCATTTATTAAAGTTTCATTGAATAGAAAATCATAACGAAATAAAGTAAAACCATCATAGTTTTTTAAAGTTTTAGAATAACTTATTTGTCTTTTTATAATATCTTTGTCCTCAACCCATTCAAATTTAGCAGATCCTGCATTATTGTCCACATTTCCTACTTTATAAAATGCTAGAACTGGTACTATTTTAACATCATTTTTAATTAAATCATGCCATTCATTTAAAGTATTTATAAATGGTTTATAATTATTATCAAATCCATAATAAACTTGAGGCATAATAATATCAACATAACCAGGTTCTGTAAGCCAAGTTTTTATGTCAGCATGATGTAGTTCATAATTGTTATTAATATTCCCGTCAGGTGCTATACTAAAGATAATATCCTCATTATAATCTTTAATTGTTTGATAGACATTTTTAATCATAGTATTAGTCATTTTTAAACGATAATCACTTAAAGTAATATTGTTGTTTTTTTCAAAAAAACTAGCATAATTACTCTTATCAATCTCGTAATCAATATAAAAATAATCATCAAAATGAATTCCGGAAATATCATAATTAGTAATTAGTTCGTATACTTGTTTAACTATTAAATCAATTACTTTAGGACTTGCTGGATTATAATAAATTCCTTTATTTGAAACACTTACATGATTTGTATTCAATAAAGAATATGCAGGATTATCTTGACTTAATTTAGTTGTATCTGGACTTTGACTTATTCTATAAGGATTAATCCAAGCATGAATCTTTATATTTCTTTTATTTGCTTCTTTGATGAAATAATCAAGATAATCCATCCCCGGATTTTTACCTTCAACACCGGTTAAAGTATATGAATATGGGAAAATATTTGATTTATAAATGCTATCTGAAAATGGAGAAACATGTAAAAAAATTATATTAAAGTTTAAAGAAGATATATTATCTAACATTTTATTAATATAAGCCTTATTAATTGTTAAGGAATTACCTTGAAAATAAGTTAAGTATTCTAAATAACTAATATAAATTCCTCTTATTTCATCTTCCACAATAACTCTATCTTTGTTACTAATCACTAAAGCATTACAAAAGAGAAATGATATAAAAATTAAAAAAAAGACAAATAGTTTTTTCATATAATCACGATTTCATTATATGAATTTTCTTTGTCTTAATTTGTCGAATTACATTCTTTCTACTTCATCAATTGCTAAAATATTTAATAAATTATGTATAATATTATAAATTAACTTAAGCATAGCAAGATAAGAATTTTTAATTTCTAAATCGCTTTCTGTTAAAATATGATAATTGCTGTAGAATTTATTAAATAAACTTGCCAAATCAAATAAATAATCTGTTATATAATTTAAACTTTTATCTTGAAAACTTCTATTTAAAATAGTAGGAAGTTCTAAAACTTTTAGTAAAATATTTTTCATATCAAGATTACTTATTTTGGTAATTTTATAATCACTTAAATTAGATTTCTTTAAAATTGATTTTAAACGAACAGTTGTATAAAGAATATATGGACCAGTTTTACCATCGAATGATGAGAATTTAACAGGATCAAAAATATAATCAGTTGCACGATGACTCATTAAATCAGAGAATTTAAGAGTTGCAATTGTTAATTTATTTTTAATTTCTTCCCTATCTTCAACTATTTCTTCTTTAATCTTTGGTTCGATTTCTCTGGCAATTAGATCTATTAAATCAGCAAGTTGCATTACTCCACCATCTCTTGTTTTATATGGTTTTCCGTCACGGCCATTAATTGTTCCAAATCCAAGATGTAATAGTTTAGCTTCTCTATTGATTAAACCTGCTTTGTAAGATGCACGGAATACTTGTTCAAAATATAAAGATTGTCTTGAATCAACTACATACCAAATTTCAGATGGTGAAAATCTTTTTTCACGAGAATAAATGGTTGCTAAATCACGGGTAGCATATATTGTTGCTCCATCTTTTTTGATAACTATCAATGGTGGCATTTCTTTAGTATCTGAGTCTTCTTTAACATCCATAACTAAAGCCCCTTCGGATTCATATAAATAAGGTTTTACAACTTCTAGCATACTAGGAACATCTTTAAATGAATCAAGTTCGCCTTCAAATAAATCAAACTTGCAATTTAACTTATCATATACTTCTTTTATAACTATACTTGAAATATCTACAAGTTGACGCCATAAAGCTATGTATCTTTGATTACCTCGATCAATTTCTGCAGTAATTTCCCTTACTTCATTCATTCTGCTTTCATTTTCTTTAGAAGCAATATTAGCCTTAACATACATTTCTCCTAAATCATTTGGAGTATATGTAACTCTTGGCCACTCACCCTCATAATTTTCATCAAAGAAAACTAAATTTGGTTCTCGGAGTTTTATTTCTGATATAAGCATTCCAGCTTGACGACCCAAGTCCCCTAAATGAACATCACTAATTGTTTTGTAGCCTAAAGTTTTACAAAGACGATTTAAAGCCTCACCAATATTTGCTGATCGCATATGCCCAACATGTAAAGCCTTAGCAGCATTAGCACCACCATAATCTAAGAATATTGTTTTTTCTTCATGTTTTTCAATTAACTCAGAAAAGTTATTGATTCCTGAGTTTAAATATTCAAGTAAATCTTCATCATTAAATGAAAAATTAATAAAACCCGGATTTGCAATATTAACTCCTAGAAAGTGATTATCTAATTTACTAACAATTTCTTCAGCTATAACTCTTGGATTTTTATGATACTTCTTAGCAAGTTGCATACTAGTATTAATTTGAAAATCCCCAAGTTCTTTTTTACTACTAGGTAAAATTTGTACTGATTCATTAGGATAACCTAATTCATTTAATAAATTTTCAACATAAATTTCATATTTTCTAATAAAAGTCATTTAATTTCCTCCTTTTTAATTAAAAAAATTCTATCAAATAAGTTAAGAACTAAAAGATATACTTTAAGCGGTACCACCTTATTCATAGAATTCTATGCACTTTTTAGATATTACCCAAAAGATACATTCATAGGGACTTAAAAAAATTTTCTAAAGCCATCTTTTCACTAAATTTAAGTTTATTTATTACTACTTCTTTCCTTAATTTATTGCAAGTATTGTATAATAAATTTATTTAAAAGTCAATCTTCTTTAAAAGATTATAAAGTTTATTTAAAGGAATTCCAACTATTGAATAAAAATCTCCTTTAGTTTCCGTTATATATTTTCCAAACTCTTCTTGAATCGCATATCCTCCGGCTTTATCATAAGGATTTCCTTTTTCAATCCAATCATTAATTTCCATGTCAGTCATAGAATCAATATAAACAGTACCTATTCCTTGTTCTTTAAATATTTCTTCTTTGTTATCTTTTACTTTAATAACAGTTAAACATGAATAAACATCATGATACGTATTACTTAAAAGTTTTAACATATTAAATGCTTCTTCTTTATCTTTTGGTTTACCATATATTTTATTATCTTTAACAACTATAGTGTCACAACTAATAATAATTCTGTCTCCTTTAGTTTTTTCTTTTACTTCTTTGGCTTTTTCAAAACTTATATTTATACAATTATCAAGAGGTGATAACTTTGGATCAACTACTTCTTCAGAAGAACTTACAACAACTTCATAATTAAGTCCTATTTTAGTTAGTAATTCTTGTCGTCTCAAAGACTTAGATGCTAATATTATTTTCATTTAACTAATTCTCCTTGATATTCTAAAATAGCTTTGGCTATTTGATCTGGGCATGATGTGTTTTTGTAACCACATTTAATACCACTTAATTTTTTCTTAATAGTATCTAACTCCATGTCCTTAATTAAACTCCTTATTCCTTGTAAATTACCATGACATCCACCTGTAACTTCAATATCAATTAATTTATTATCATCAATCATTAATTTAATATTTCTTGAACACACTCCATTTGGTTTATAATTATATACTTCCATATTAACCTCCAAAAGCATTGTAACATAAAATTTAAACTAATGATAGGAATTTTTCTTATTTTTTTCTATATAATTAATTAGATAATTATGAAAAATATAGAACTTTTATTGATTAGTATTGCTCTTAGTATGGATGCTTTTTCAGTTAGTATTTGTAAAGGTTTAACAATGAAACATAAATTTCGAAGAAATAGTTTAATAATTGCGATTTCTTTTAGTTTTTTTCAAATGTTAATGCCTTTAATAGGTTATTTTTTAGGATCTAATTTAAGTGATTATTTCATTAGTTTTAATCATATTATTGCATTTATTTTACTAAGTGTTATTGGTTTTAATATGATTAAAGAATCATATCATGATGAAAAAGTAAATGATGGACTTAGTATTAAAGAATTATTTATGTTAAGTATTGCAACTAGTATTGATGCTATGGCTGTTGGGATTACTTTTTCTTTCTTTGAAGTTAATTTAGTAATAGCTATTTTAATGATTGGAATTTCGGCTTTTGTTTTCTCTTTAATTGGTGTTAATATTGGCAAACTAATTGGGAAAAACTTTGAGAAGAAAGCCCAAATAATTGGAGGCATTGTTTTAATTTTAATTGGTGTTAAAATATTACTAGAACATTTTGATATTTTCTAGTTTTTTTTTAGTTTTGTGGTATAATGTTAGAGAGCCCATTCTCTCAGGAGGTGTTTTTTTTATGACAAAATATGTATTTGTAACTGGTGGGGTTGTATCAGGTCTTGGTAAAGGTATTACAGCATCAAGTTTAGCTATGCTTTTAAAAGCAAGAGGATATAAAGTTTTTATGCAAAAATTTGATCCTTATTTTAATATTGATCCAGGAACGATGAATCCTATTCAACATGGTGAGGTTTTTGTAACAAAAGATGGTTGTGAAACTGATTTAGATTTAGGTCATTATGAAAGATTTATTGATGAAGAATTGAATTACACATCAAATATTACTAGCGGGAAGATTTATTCATCAGTTATTGAAAAAGAACGTCATGGTGATTATTTAGGAGCAACTGTTCAATTAGTTCCCCATATTACTAATGAAATTAAAAACAAGGTTTATGAAGCTGGAATTACTTCAAATGCGGACATCGTAATAACAGAAATTGGTGGTACAGTTGGAGATATTGAATCGCAAGCTTTCATTGAAACATTAAGACAAATTCAATATGAAAAAGGTGCTTATGAAACTTGTTTTGTGCATACAACTTTAATTCCTTATATTTATGGTAGTAATGAACTTAAAACTAAACCTACACAAAACAGTGTTAAAGACTTACAAAATATGGGAATTAGACCTAATTTCTTAGTATGCAGAACTCCTTTTTCTACAAGTGATTCTATAAAAGAAAAATTAAGTTTATTCTGTAATGTCCCACGTGAAAATATAATTGACTGTGTTGATGCTAAAAATATCTATGAAGTTCCTCTTAATATGCATAAGCAAGGAATTGATGAACTTGTTTTAAAACAATTTAACTTACCAGTTAATAAAATTAATTTAAAAGATTGGGAAAATTTAATAATTACCATGGATAATTTAACTGACGAAATTGAAATAGCTTTAGTAGGTAAATATGTCGAGTTGCATGACGCGTATTTATCAGTTGCTGAATCCTTAAGACATGCCGGATATAAATATAAAAGAAAAATTAATATTAATTGGATAAACTCTGAATCCCTTGAAAAAGATAATATTAATTTAAATGAAGTATTTAAAAATTCCCAAGGAATAATTGTTCCAGGTGGATTTGGTAACCGTGGTATTGAAGGAAAAATAAAAGCTATAAATTATGCTAGAGTTAATAATATTCCATTCCTTGGAATTTGTCTTGGTATGCAATTATCAGTAATTGAATTTGCAAGAAATGTATGTAATTTAGAGGATGCGAATTCAACTGAATTTAATCCCCTTTGTAAAAACCCAATAATCGATTTGATGAGTGATCAAAAAACGGTTATTAATATGGGGGGAACTTTAAGACTTGGTAATTATAATTGTAAAATAAAGAAAAATACTTTAGCTTATAATGATTATAAAACTGATGAAATTAAAGAAAGACATCGTCATCGATATGAATTTAATAATAAATATATGAAATTATTAGAACAACATGGTATGGTTTTCTCTGGAATAAATGAAGAAAGTAATTTAGTTGAAATAGTTGAAATTCCTAAACATAAACACTTCATTGCTTGTCAATTTCATCCAGAATTTAAATCACGTCCAACAAGATGTCATCCTTTATTTGATTCATTTATCCACGCTAGTATTAAAAATAAATAACAAAAAGAATAGTAAAAATCAAAAATGATATGAACCTCGTTTCTATGTCCAAGAAACGGTGTTCATATCATCAAAATTACTATTCTTTTTTTAACGACTTTTTTTTACTTCTTTTATAGTTTGTAATAAACTAGTAAACTCTAAATAAGAATCTTCAAAATTTTTAAAATTATCTTTATTTTGAATTTCTTTTAAACAATTTAATAAATCTTCATGACTTACTAATTTCATAAGTGTAAGATAATTTGGCAATTCATCAATTCCTTTATTTCTTTTAATATATTCAACCACTTTTAACCAGAAATCAGCATTTTGATAACCTACTAATTCAAGACCAGATAATACAAAATAACTTTCACAAAGTTCATATTTTTCTAAAATACCTAAGATTAAGTTTTTATATTCTTGCATTTTTCTTAAATTATTATTTTCCATTTAATCCCCCTTCTTTCAAAATATGCCCTATTATATCAAAATAGTCTTGATTTGTCAAAAGTTTTCAAAAAAAGAAAGCCTATTTAAGACTTTCAATACATTTAGTAAATCTTTCTTTTATTTTATTTTTACCAAGTAATTTCATAATTTCATACAAATCAGGTGTATTAGTTTTACTTGTTAAAGCTACTCTTAAAACAGTTGCAACATCAGATACATTTCCTTTAAATAATTCCGGATTTTTCTTATATTCTTTTATATTTGATGCATATCCAAGTGTATCACACATTTCTTTTACCTTACTAAACCAAGTATCTTTATCAGATAAATCCAAGTAATTATCATAGTAAGTATTTAAAATCAACTCAATTTCTTCTTTATCAGTTATTTTCATAAATTCATAAAGCGGACATGTAAAATATTCATCAAACATATAGAAAACAAAGTTTTTAATACTTTTATAACTTGTATAATCTTTTCTTGGTTTTTCGGTTTCTCTTTCGATATTAAAGATATTTATTGCGTATTCTTTATTATTTTTTAAAATATTATAAAATTCTAAATCAAATTCTTCTGCCCAAATAAGTAAATTATCATATATTTCCTCGGCACTTCTTTTACTTAAATAATTTTTAGAAATATTCATAAGTTTTTCAACATCAAATAAAGATCCACTAGCACTAATTTTTTTAAAATCCATTTTAAATTCAGATAAATCTTTATCCGGATTATTATCTAACCACTCCTCAAAGTTAGAATTTGCAATTGTCATTAAATAAAGTTTAACAGCTTCTGTTGGTATTCCTTCTTTGTGATAAAATTCAACACTTGCTTCTTTATCTTTTCTTTTAGATAATTTTCTTCTTGTACCCTCTTCATCTATTTTCATAACTAAACCAAGATGCGCATAATTTGGTTTTTTAAAATTAAATATTTCAAATAATTGAGCATGAATAGGATATGATGCAATCCACTCTTCACCTCGCATAACATGAGTAGTACGCATTAAATGGTCATCAACCAAATGCGCAAAATGATAAGTTGGTAATTTATCAGTTGATTTAATTAAAACAATATCTAAATCATTTTCAGGAAATTCAATATCTCCACGAACTTCATCATGTAAAGTTATTTTATTATTAAAATCTCCAGGTGATTTTAAACGAACAACAAAATCCTCTCCATTTTTAATTTTTTCAATGGCTTCATCTACAGTTAAACTTCTACATTTAGCAAATGATCCATAATAACCAATTCTTTCTTTATTTAACTCTTGAATTTCTCTTATTTCATCAAGTTCACTTGGTGTACAAAAACAAGGATATGCAAGTCCACATAATACTAAATCTTTACAAAAAGTATGATAAATTTCCATTCTTTCACTTTGAATATATGGTCCATATTCTCCAATACTATTCTCTTCATCAATCATCCCTTCATCAGGTATAATATCAAAGTTTTTTAAATCATTAAGAATTCCAACAATCCCATTTTCAACACTTCTTTTTTGATCAGTATCCTCAATTCTTAAATAAAATACTCCATTAGTATCTTTTGCTGCTTTAAAGTCTTCAAATGCTGAAAGTAAACTTCCCATATGCACAAATCCTGTTGGACTAGGGGCAAATCTAGTTACTCTTGCTCCATCACTTAAATTTCTTTCAGGATACATCTTTTCATAATCTTCAATTGTTTTAGTAACATTAGGAAACATCAAATCTGCTAATTCTTTTAATTTATCCATCTAAATCACTCCTCATAGTTTCATTATATTAACTTAAATTCCTTTATTTGTCAATCAAATAAAATAATCTTAAAATAATAAAATAATCAACCATTTCATTATTTTAAAACTACTTCATATTAATCCATAATAAATTTCAGTCAACCAAGACAATTCTATATTACTATACAAAATATGTCTTGGTTGACCTACTTACTTATCTACAACTAACTACATGCCCCTCTATACTAGCAAAAATCTCTTTTTAAAAATTTTGCGTTAAAAAAGCTTCGCCTTTTTCTATTCATTACTCTATTACTACCTCAAAAGGTTCTTCTTCAGTTCCGGCTCCGTCAATCACTTTCGCCCCAGATTTTAGATTAAGGACTGGACGAACTCCGACTCTGTTGCTACCATAGTAGTCGTAGTAGACGTAATTAACGCTAATATGTCCCTCTTCAAGCCAATACAACGCATCATCCGAGATGATAGATGCAGGAGACAAAAACCATTCACCACCTCTACTATGTCCTAGCGTTTGTTGCATCCAACTTGTTGAACTTGCTTTTATTCCATCACTTTCTGCTGAATGCCACCCCTCCATATCAGTTTCCCAATATAAATTACTTGCACTATATCCGTAGTCACTTGGGTACATTAACCCGATTAGCCCATCCCAACTTGGTTGATTGTCTGTCCATTTTCTTGTTTCATCTCTTTCCTGATTATATGATAGTTTTACTGTACTTACATTATAATCAACATTTCCTAGATAATATGTTGTTGGCGAAATTAATTCTTTTGCTTCAGTGGTCAGTAAACTTAAGTATCCTGCGTTTGCTGTTGTGGTTCCATCACTTGTGTTTGTTTCATCTTGTTCTGTATTTAAGTAATACTGTAGTCCTGCTTTTGTCCAGTCATTATTGGAAGGATAAGTTGATGGTATGTCATTCCAGTGGACACCTACTGATGAATTTTTTATTGTATACGTTGTTCCATCTATTAAATAACTGGTTGGCATTTCACTACTTTGAAGTAGTGTATTTCTTACTAGTTTTACTTCTTCTTCGTAAGTTGGATTTCCACCTGCATCATTTACTACATTTCCTTCTTCATCTTTTACTGTATCTTTGAATACTCCTACTATTCTCCAGACTTCATTTGTATCTTTCTCTCCATCTCCATCTGTGTCAAAGAATACATAGTTATTTGCTGTTGCTCCAGAGTATCTATATTCTCTTATTTCTCCTGTTCCATCATACAAATCTCCATCTGTATTTACTGCTACTAGTGTTGTGTCTGTTCCGTATCTTCCTTTTACGGCACTTACAAAGTTCTCGGCTACTACTTTTTTATTAAAGTCTCCTGTTACATTTACTTTGATACTTGCAAATACTTTTTGAAAATCTTCGGTTGTCATTACAGCATCTTCGGTATTACCAATTATTAAGTTTTCACTTATTACCATATAAAGTCTATAAGTTTTTTTGTATTCATTTGTTGTATTTTTAGGTATTGTTTCTACCCAAATTCTTTTATTTGTTAAATCATTATAAGTTTTATCTGTGAATATTATAGTTTCTGAATTATCATCACTTACTTCAACTAATTTAAATTTTAAGTATTCATCAGGTATTCTATTTGTTTCTGTTTTACCATCTGGTACTTCCCCTTTTGATAGAACTACGTCATAGTAGATATCCTTTTGCTTGTAGGTATTCTTTCCACTTATTTTAAATTCAAAATATTCTGAATAGTCATCACCCGGTAATGCACCTTCTATTCCGATTGCATTTACTTCTTGGTAGTGCATGTATATATCTCCTAAGACTAATTGTTGGTTATTAGTTCCTGTTTGCATATAACTAAATGCTGCATAAGTGATTGTGAATGTTAATAATAATACTAAAGTTACTACAATACTTAGTATTAAAGTTTTTGTTTTTTTATTCATATATTCTCTCCTTATAATTCAACAAATTCCCCCTATTGTAATTTAATTATATTATAATTTTTCTTCTTTTACAAGTTATTTATTGTAATATAATTATCTTTGAAAGTATTACTATCCATATTCTTTTTATCTTATAACTTACTTTATTTATTAATTTAAAAATCGCGGTGATATATATATATATATAGCGTTATAAGGGTTTTGAAGAGTTTTTATCAAAAATCATCTCCCCTTCCTACTTTATTTATAGTTACATTATCTCATGATTTTTATTAATTGTAAATAAATTAGTTTAAATTATCTTCATTCTCTTTTATAAAATCCATTATTTTATTTTTAGCATTCGTAGTTACTACTTTATCTAACCATTCTTCTTTTGGTACATATGCCTTGTTATCTGTAATAATTCTGACTCTATCTTGATTTTCTAAAACATAATCAAGAGAAACTGCTTCATCATTGACAATTGCTGCCACCATACTATTACCAATATCAGTATGAATTTTATAAGCAAAATCAATAACTGTTGCGCCATTTGGAAGTTCAATTACTTCTCCACTTGTTGTATAAACATATATATTACTTGAAAATAATTCTTTTTTAATACGAGATACAAATTCAATATTATCTAATATTGTTGAATCAAGTTCTTTAATTGATTTAAAAAATTGAAAATTCTCTTCTAAATCTTTTTGCATTTCAATTCTTGCGTTATTTTTATATTTAAACCAGTAAGAAGTAAGTCCATATATGGCAACTCTTTCCATTTCAAATGTTCTTATTTGAAACTGAATAAGTCTATTATCAGGTCCAAATACTGTTGTATGAATTGATTTATACATATTAGTTTTAGGTTTAGCAATATAATCTTTAAAACGATTATTAATTGGAGTAAACTCTTCATGAATAAGCATTAAAGCAAGATAACAATCTCTAGTGTTTTTAACTAAAACTTTAATTGATAACATATCATGAATCATTTCAAAATTAATTTTTGTTAGTAATTTTTTATAAATACTATAATTATCTTTATAACGAATTTCAAATTTAGCTTTTACTCCATTTTTCTTTAAAAGATTTTCTATTTTACTTTGAATGTCATTTAAAATATCACTTGTTTCTTTTTTTAACTCTTCTCTTTGTTTATTGATATCACCATATAAACTTGGTTTTAAATATCTAAAAGCAATGTTTTCAAGTTCATCTTTAATTTTACTAGCACCTATATAATAAGCAAGAGGTACATATATTTCTAAAGTTTCAAGGGCTTTTTCTTGTTGTTTCTTTTCTGATTTATATTCAAGAGTTCGCATATTATGAAGTCTATCAACAAGTTTTATAATAATTATTCTGGGATCTCTGGCTAAACTAACAATTATCTTCCTGATATTAACTGCTGATAATTCTTTTTTATTATCAAAATCTAACTTAGTCATTTTAGTAACACCGTCAACTAAATCACGAATAGTTTTATTAAATTTCTTTTCAATTTCATCAAGAGTTGACTCAGTATCTTCAACAACATCATGTAAAATACCTGCAACAATTGTATCCATATCTGCTTGCATATTAGCTAGAATATAAGCAATATTCAAGGGATGAATTATATAAGGTTCACCACTTGCTCTTGTTTGCTCTTTGTGATAATTTTTAGCATATTCATAGGCTTTTCTTAATTTAGGTATTTCAAAAGGTGCATACGATAAAATTTTCTTTTCTAAATCATTATATGTTATATTCTTCATACTCCACCTCTTTTATTTATATATTACCATAATATTATATAGAAAAAATGATTTAAAATCAATGTTTTAAACCATTATATCATTAATTTCAAATTTTAATTTATTTTTTTATAATTTTTTTTCTTTTTCTGAATAAGGATAAAGACTTAATAATGCCTCATTACTTATTTTAAATTGACTTAGAAATCTTTGATTACTTTGAAATAATTTAGAATAATTAATTTCATCAATTAAAATATTATTATCCTTAAAATACATTAATCTAGCATATGTTAACTCAATACTTTGCATTAATCTTTTAGTATCGTTTAAAATTATAAATTCTAAATTATATTCTTTATAAAAATCAATTTTTTCTTTAATTTTTAAAATAGTTAAATTAAATAAAACTGGTAAAGACTTAGTCATTTTAAGTACTTCTTCTTTTTTATAACCTAAACTAATTAAATCAGTTATTTTATTTTTTATATTATTTAAACTAAGTCCATATAACGTTGGTAAATCAATAGTTATTTTTAATACTTCAATATTAGAATATCCTAAACTTATTAAGTCATTTATTCTTTGTTTAATTGAATCAATATCTCTTCCATATAAAGAAGGATGTTTTTTAGTCATTTTAATAACTTCTTCTTTGGAATATCCTAATTTTATTAAATTATTTATCTTTTCTTTAATATTATCTATACTTAAACTATATAATGGTGGGAAAAACTTAGTCACCTTTAATATTTCTTCTTTAGTATAACCAAGTTCTATTAAATCCGTTATTTTCATCTTAATGGTTTCTATACTATGACTATATAAAATAGGAACTATTCGAGTCATTTTAATTATATCTTCTTTGGTATAACCAAGTTCTATTAAATCATTATTTTTTTTAGTTAAATTTTCTATACTATAACTATATAAACTAGGTAATGATTTAGTCATTCGAATTATTTCTTTTTTAGTATAAAATTTAAGTAAATAAGTATTTATCTTTTCGATTTTATCTAATAAATTATCTTTATAATTTCTTAAAGAATAATCACTTATTATTTCAATAATATCACTATCTTGATAACCAAAATTTAACATATATTCTTTTAATTTTTCTAGCATTTTAATACCTCTAAATTATATTTCTTGAGTTATATAAGGATCACTATCTATTAAATCAATGATACTTTCTAAATTAAATCCTAATTTTAGTTTTTCTTTAATAAAACTATCTATTTCAAAAGCATCTTTATTAAGTAAATACGGATTAGAATCAAATAATAAATTTAGGTTAGTTAATCCAATACTAATTAATTTACTAACTAATTTTTGTAAATCACTTATACTTCTATTTAGATAAAATGGATTACAAATTATTATGTTTTTAATAATAGTATCACTACATTTTAAACTTTTTAAAAATAAAATATTATCATTTATTTCTTTATCATTTAAATATTCTAACATAGGATTTAAATTAACCATTTCCTTTAATTCTTCTAAATTTATTCCAAGGCAAATTAAATAGTTCATAACCTACCTACTTTAATCTTTTTAAGATATCCCGACTTGCTACTAACCCAGTTGCTGCGGCTATTACAATATTACCAGCTTTACCAGATCCATCTCCGATGAAATACATATTCATGTTATTTGCTTTAAAGTTATTATCGGTTTCTATTTCATTACTAAAGAATTTGATTTCTGGTCCATAAAGAAGCGTTTCATCATTGTTAACACCAGGAATAATTTTATCAAGGGCTTCTAAGCCATCTATAATATTTGTAATTATTCTATGAGGCATTACAAGGGCTAAGTCTCCTGGAACACAATCTTTTAAAGTTGGGGTTATAAATTGTTTATCAAGACGACTCTCACGAGTTCTTCTAAATTTCTTTAAGTCTCCAAGGGTTTGAATAATTGGTTTAGAGTCCCCTAAAACATTAGCAATTCTTGCAATTGATTCTCCGTATTCACGGGTATTAGTAACTGGTTCAGTTAGATTTACTTTACTGATGAAAGCAAAGTTTGAGTTATTGGATTTAACATTTTTTAAAGCATGCCCATTAACACAAATATAACCATAATAGTTTTCTTTAGTTACATACCCACCGGGATTAGTACAAAAAGTTCTAATTTCATCTCCATAAGTTTTCGTTTTAATAAAAATCGATGGATCGTAAATAACATTACACAAATCTTCTAATATTTCTTTTCTAACTTCAACTCTTACACCTATTTCAATACTTTGAGATAGATATGGTATTTTATATTTATCAGCAAGTTCCTGAATCCATTTAGCTCCAGTTCTACCAGGAGCAACAATTACATATTTTCCTTCATAATTAACTAGTTTTTTATTTTTTCTTGCATTTACTACTATTTTATCTTCTTGATTTATAATATCCAATACTTCCGTGCTTTCAAGAAGTTTAACTTCTTTTTCTTTTAAATAATTTGTAAAACTTGTTATATAACCTGGTAATTTATCACTTCCTAAATGTTTTTGTTTAATAACTAAAAGTTTAGCACCCATTTTAGCAACTTCTTTTTTTATTTTTAAAGCTTCTTCCATATTCGATGGATAGACATCACTATCCATACCAAATTTATTAAAAATACTCTCTGTATCAATTAATAACTTATCGGCTTCATCACTTGACATATATTTATATAAATCACTTTTACCAAGTTTTGGAACATAATTAAGTTTACCATCTGAAAAAGTTCCCGCTCCTCCATATCCTGATAATATTTGACATGGTTTACAATTTAAACATTTTGTTCCATATTTATTCATTGAACAAACTCTGTTTTCTGCAAGTTTTCCTTGATCTATTAATAAAACTTTAAGTCCTTTTTTATTTTCAACTAATTCATAAGCTGCAAACAAACCGGCTGGTCCTGCTCCTACAATTATAACATCATACATATTAAATTACCTCCAACTATTTAATTATATCACATGAAAAATAGAAAATTTCATTTCTTGACAAAAATAATTAATTAAAAAAATCAAGATATAAAAATCTTGACTTATTTAGAAGTTTTTAAAACAAATTTGTAGAATAATCCTGCTAAAATACTACCTATAATTGGAGCAAGTATAAATACCCATACTTGACTTAAAGCAGTCCCGCCTTGTAATAATGCAGGAGCTAAACTTCTGGCCGGATTAACTGATGTTCCTGTAAAAGGTATTCCAAATAAATGAACTAAAACTAAAGTCAAACCAATTACTAAACCAGTTGCATGACCATTTTCTTTTTTATCAGTTACTCCAAGAATTGTCGTTGTAAATACAAATGTTAAAATCACCTCAACAACTAAAGCAATTAAAAGGGTTACAGTTTCTCCATTTGGTAAAATACCACCATAAGCATTTGCCCCTAAAGATTTAAAACTTCCTAAGCAAACTCCAAGTAAAACTGATCCCATTAATGCTCCTAAAACTTGGGAAATAATGTACTTCACAGCTTCTTTAACTTCCATTTTCCCTGCAACTACCATAGCAATTGATACCGCAGGATTTATATGACAACCTGATACATTACCAATTGAATATGCCATAGCAACAATTACAAGACCAAAGGCAAGAGATGTTGCAATTATTCCCGCAGCTGTTTGACATCCAATAACCACAGCTACTCCACAAGCAAGTAAAGTTAACATCATAGTTCCAACAAACTCTGAAACATATTTTTTCATTCTTTTCCTCCTTATAATTTTATTATATAGGATTATAAAATTATTACAATATTTTTTAATTAATTTCTAAAAATAGTTTTTTATAATTATTAAAATTAAACACAACTTATAAAATAATATAGGAGGTATAAAAATGAATAGAAATAATAATTTTGATTGTCATGCTGATAATTTCAAACCAAATAATTGTTGTCCTAAAATAGTATTCGTAGTACCAACAGGACCTACTGGAGGTATTGGTATTACTGGTCCTACCGGTCCAACAGGTGCTACTGGTGCAACCGGACCTACTGGTCCTACTGGTGCTACTGGTGTTGCTGCTACTTTGACTGTTGGTACAACAACTACTGGTCTTGCTGGTACCGCTGCTAGTGTAACTAATT
The DNA here is from genome assembly GCA_017472015.1 of Bacilli bacterium. GTDB lineage: Bacteria > Bacillota_I > Bacilli_A > RF39 > UBA660 > RUG591. The sequence continues at coordinate 3,588 of JAFURC010000045.1, read as the reverse complement.
CTGGTACTGCTGAAGCTGCTGTTTTTGACTTTGTTATTCCTGAAGGACCTACTGGTCCAACAGGGGCTACCGGAGCAACTGGTGAAATTGGACCTACTGGTCCAACAGGGGCTACTGGCGAAATTGGACCTACTGGACCAACAGGCGCTACTGGTGAAATTGGACCTGCTGGTCCAACAGGTGCTACTGGCGAAATTGGACCTACTGGACCAACAGGCGCTACTGGCGAAATTGGACCTACTGGTCCTACTGGTGCTACTGGCGAAATTGGACCTACCTCTCATGGATAAAAGTGGCACTATATTTTTTTATAAGGATTTTGCACCTTGTAATGTATATCAATTGTCCCATCTTCACTTAATTCTATCTTATCTATTAGTTTCCCTATAATTATTTTATTTGGCTTTTTCATTGCTAAAAAATCCTTTACTATTTTATTATAATTCGGCTCAATAATCTTCTTAGCTGCAATTGCTTCTAAATCTTTTTGATATTGCTCCAATTTCTTTTTTTCAAATATAATATCATCTTGTTTATTTTTAACCATACGCTTATATTGTTCATCATCAATAACATCATTTAATTTATCTTCATATATAGTATCAATTTGTTTTTCTATTTTAAATATTTTACGATTTGATTTATCAATATTTAATTTTAAATCTATTAATAATTGTTTACTTTGTTCTTTATCTTTTAATTTATCTGCAAAGTTAGTGCTATCTACAAACTGCATACATTCTTTTTTTATACTTTTTATTACTAATTTTTCTAATTCTTCATAGTGGAATCTATGAGCAGTACAAACTTCTTTTTTACTACCATACTTACGATAATAACTACAAACTGTATAGTTATTATTTCTCTTATTAAAATGCTGAATACCTATGGCATGATGACACTCCTTACATTTAATCATACCTTTTAATAAATAATCATGTGTATTAGTAGTTGTGTTTTTATTTGACTTAATAAGTAATTGCACACTTTTGAAATCACTTTCTTTTATTATTGGTTCATGCATATTTTCTACAACTATCCAGTCTTCTTCTGGCAAATATATAATCTTCTTAGATTTATAATTTAATTTAGTAGTTTTGCCCTGAACCATATGTCCTAAATACATTTTATTTCTCAATATATCTCTAATTGTATCAGCGGACCATAAATCTTTTAAATCTGTATTTAAATTTCTTTTCTTTCCCTTTATGATACTTGGAATAGGAACTTTGTCAGCTATTAAAATATTACTTATTTCTTCAGGTGTTTTTTCTTCTAATGCTAATTTAAAAATTCTTTTGACTATTTCAGCTCCAACAGGTTCTATAATAAAGTGATATTTGTCTTTAGGGTTTTGTTGATAACCTAAAGGTGGTTCACCACCCATCCATTTTCCTAGTTTCATTTTATTTTTAAACTCTTTTCGTATTTTTTTTGATGTTGTTTTAGCAAACTGGTCGTTTGACCAATTTATTATAGGTGCAATATCATTTGAAACATTATCTGTATCATAAGTATCAACACTTTCTAAAATTGAAACATACCTTACATTGTGTTCTGGAAACCATTTTTCAATATAATTATCAGTTTCAACATGATCTCTACCTAATCTTGATAAATCTTTTGTTATTACCATATAATTTACTGTTTCATTACTATATAAATTTTTGTTTATTGACTTGTTGTTTTGTTTATTTTCAACAAGTTTTACTAATTTATTAAAATCTGCTCTGTCAAAAGTAGTTCCTGAAATTCCATCATCATATAATTCTTCAATAATTATAAATTTACAGTTAGGATATTCCTTTTGTTCCTCTTCAATATACTCACGACATATCTCGAATTGATGTTGAATACTTTTACTTTGTTCTTCTTCTGATTGTTTATCTTTTTCTTCTTTCGATAAACGTGCATAGATAATTATATATAATACCTTAACTACTCTTAAGAAATTATCATACATAACATTCAAGAATATCCCACCTGTTCTAATATATTTAGGAAGTGGTGCAACACTCCAATAGTAATTCTTCTATAACTGTTTGAAGGCATGCACCATCTTCTTTAAAGTGTGCAATTACTTTCAATTTTTAAGCCTCCTAGTTAATAGTATTCATGCAAATACTAATTAGACTAGAGTTCATTTTGCTGTGTCTAATCTAAACCATATTGAAAATTAATGAAAGACCTGATACAGAAATTTTATTTTCTAATCACATGTCCAAGGATAAATATCTTTTATTTCTTTAATTACATTTAGACTTAGTTCCATTCCTATATATCTATCTTTAAAACTCTCAAATACTTTTATTAAATTAAATAACTTATGATATATATCATATACAAGCATATTATGTTTATTTTCTTCTAACCACATTAAAAGAGTTGCCAATATCTTGACAACCCTTGAATTTACTAACTTTGTGTGCCATTTCTACAAGTTTAAATGTACTATATAATTAATTTCTGCTATTTTTGTAAACTCATATGACGGACTTGATAATTCCATTTCTTTTTTTATATCTAATTGATAAATTCTAATTTGTTTTTCTATTACTTATTTTTTAAAAACCAATCTATTTTATCACTTTTATCAAGATTATCTTTAGCTTTTAATAATTGCAAATTGCTATAATGATTTAACCTTAATAAATCTTCTTCACTTTTAATAGTCGAAAGAGGGATTATATGGTCTATATGTACAGGTTCTATTTCATCCCATTCATAACCATAGTTATTCTTAAAGGTTGTTTTTAAATGTTTCATAAATGTTTCATAATCACATCCTAATATTTTATATGCTTGAGTATTTTTTGAATAACCAAACCTTTTAAATGCTTTTAATATAATGTTTCGGTACTGTTGTTTTAATTTAAATATAGTTCCATTTTAATATTTTAACTTATATAATTGTTTTTTATATTCGTTTCGTTCGCTTTTATGTTCTTCTTGATATTTTTTAAATATATCTTTATGTTCACTATAATATATTCTTTTCTTTTCTATTTTTTCTTCTCTTTTCTTTTCATAATTCTGTTTAAAATACTCTTTTAAATATTCTTTTCTACTTTCTCGATATTGTTTATATTCTTCTTTATGTTCTTGATAATACTTGTCTTTATAATTTTTTCTTTGTAAGTAATTACATTTAATACACATATTTCTACATTTGCCTGTATCTTTTCTAAATTGAAATTCAGTTATAGGTTTTTCTATATTACATTTTGAACATATTTTTGTTTCCATAAAATTTCTCCACACTATAAATTGCTATTTATCTAACAAACTACTAAATTGTAATTTGTATTATTTCTTTAATAATTTTTTAACTTTATTTGTATCCTCAATATAAGTTTCCATATATCCACACTCAGGACATACTGCACATTGAATTTTACCTAGATTGTCTTTAAATAAACCCTGTTGAGTCAGTTTAATTCCATATCCTGCACCCTCAACTTTTATATCAAAATTTTCTATCATTTCAATATTGCATCTTATACATCTTCTTTTTAATGGATATTCAAGTTTTTTTGTTTCATCCAATAAATAATCTATTGATATACCCATAATTTTAGATATTGCTTT